>NZ_JAARML010000001.1:910482-1213977 GCF_011759375.1 Paraflavitalea devenefica
CTGGCGGCACTGACATGGCATGTGATTGGCTACCGGAAAAAAGTGGTGCTGGATAACCTGCGCATTGCCTTCCCGGAGAAAACCGAACAGGAGCGCAGGGCCATTGGCAAAAAATTCTACCGGAACTTTACAGATAACTTCATTGAAACCCTTAAGCTACTCTCTGCCAGCCGGCAATTTATTACTAATCATCTCAAATTAGACAGCGACCCATTCCCGGCTTTTTACCAGGAAGGCCGTAAATGCCAGCTTCACCTGGGCCATAATTTCAACTGGGAGATCGCGAATGTGGTCATGCCCTTTTACACTTCCTATACTTTTATAGTAGTGTATATGCCTATTAAGAATAAGGCTATGGAAAGGCTGTTCAGGCACCTGCGTACCAGGACAGGATCGGTCATGTTACCTGCTACCGACATGCGCAATGCGATTGTTCCCTACCGCAATACCCAATACATGCTGGCGCTGGTAGCCGACCAGGCGCCGGGCGATGTATCCAAAGCCTACTGGTTAAACTTCTTTGGCCGTCCTACCCCTTTTGTACGGGGACCGGAAAGCGGCGCCCGCGTCGGGGACATACCGGTCGTTTTCGTTCAACTGTACAAGGTAAAACGTGGTTATTACCGGGCCTACCTCGAAGTGGGGGCCGACAATCCACGCGAACTGCCCGAAGGCGAACTTACCCGCCGCTACATCGCCTTCCTCGAAAAAGCCATCCGCCAGCATCCCGACATGTGGCTCTGGAGCCATAGAAGATGGAAACATGACTGGAAACCTGAATACAGCAAAATGTGGATCGGGCAGGAACCGCTGCCATAAGCTTTCCCGAACTATTTAAGATTCCCCGCAGAGTCTCCCGCAGGGGACTCTGCGGCACATATTCAATCGGTATAACACCCTCCCCATATAAGGTGAAAACCGGGTATTTCTACCGTGTTTACTCCCTGTTTAAAGGATGAATAAAGGCCAATAAAACGGTGTTTTATCTGAACCGGCAGGCATGCTTTGCCCACTACCTTCGGCGCAGCAACTTCATTCATTCACATTTAAATTTTCAATCTATGGCTACTCCATTGACTTACGCATTTAACCGCGAACGGCTATTGAAACTGATCAACAGACCCGGTTGTGCAACAGTTGTTTTTTCGCTCGTCAACCTTATCAAAAAACCACACAAAGAAGCGTATATGTACATTTATGTGCAGGCGTATGACGATGGAGGCGAACCCATCCGCAGCCAGGACATACTGCCTGATGGTGAAGAAGGCTGTCCCGTTCCTCCAGGCTGGAAGTGCGATCTTACTCCTCCTCCCATCACACCAAGCCAACTGGAGCTGGTGCCCAGGTTCTCCATGGCAAAAAGCGACCTGTTGCCTTTGGTGGATCAGAACGAATTTGAAATGATAGGCAGAGACGAACACGAGCAGGACGTAATGATGAACCAGGTACTGGCAGACCTTGAAGCAGAAATGACCCACGATGGAATGGAGCCTGTTTTATCTTTTCACTGTCTGGGGAAGACCAGAATACCTAAATTAGCCGGTAAAAAGGCTACTGCATTTACCCCCAGTGTGAAGCCCGTTCCCACAAGATAACCGATCAGTAAACCGATTGAGTAAAAATCTATTACATACCATTGCCATTCATTTGGACATCATTGCTCCCCTGGCGGCGCTTTTCTTTGCCTTATTCCGCAAAGAAAAACGGCTGGGGGAGCATATTTATATCGTCATTTTCCTGTTCATCCAGTTAAGCCTGAATACCTGGGCCAAGGTCATCATGCATTGCAATTGTGGTCTTACAAACATCTACCTGTACAAAACCAATTGCCTTCTTTCTTTCATTACGCTCAGCCTGTACTTCCTTAGTAAATGGAAGTCTTATATTTCGCCGGCCAATCACCTCAAGGCCCGCATCATCATCGGCATCCTGTCTCTCATCATACTCGCCTTCATCTATTTTGATGGCCAGGACAATGCATTTAACAGCTACAGTTATAGCCTTACCGCTTTGTTCATTTGTACCTGGTGTATATTATACTACTATGCTAAATTGAAAAAACCGGATATCGCCAAAATCACTACCACGAGATCGTTCTGGTTTGTGAGCGGACTTTTTGTATACTATGCCGGGTGCTTCTTTATTTTTCTTAGTTTTAAGTTCCTTACCCTGAGCAAAGATCCACACGTTTCATCATTATGGACTTTTCATAACATTATGTTCGTGCCCATGTGTATTGCCTTTTCAACAGGATTCAGATGCCAAACCTCTCACACGATATAATTGCTATTATTTTAGGCACGTTGTTCACGCTGCTGATCATCTCATTCATCATCATATTCATTGTCATATACCAGAAGCGGCACCAGGGCTTCCTGAAAGAGAAGGAAGACCTTCAAACCGGGTTTCAGCAGATCCTCCTGCAATCCCAGCTTGAAATACAGGAGCAAACCCTCCAAACCATTTCACAGGAAATTCATGATAATATAGGGCAGGTATTAAGTCTTGCCAAGCTCAACCTGGGCACCATGGACATTGCCAAACCCGATCAGTTGCAGCAGAAAATTGATGACTCCAAGGGGCTCATCGGGAAAGCCATCCAGGACCTGCGCGACATTTCCAAAAGCCTTAACACCGATTATGTTTCAGAAATGGGCCTCACTCAAGCCATAGGCTATGAACTGGAGCTTATCCGTAAAAGCGGGGAGTTCACAGCCAGCCTGCAAACCAATGGCCTGCCCATTAAACTGGAGGCCCAAAAAGAGCTCATCATCTTCCGCATCATCCAGGAAGTCATTAACAACATCATTAAACACGCCAGGGCTAATTCCATCCTTGTTTTACTGACCTATGAACCGCATGCTTTTAGTATATCCATCAATGATAATGGTTCGGGCTTTGACCTTACCCCGCTCAATGCCGGGGAAAACAGCAAATTTGGGCTGGGCATCCGTAACATGCACAAGCGGGCCAACCTTATCGGCGCCGATTTTACCATCGCCAGCACCCTGGGCGCCGGCACCACCGTTACCCTCGTACTGCCACTCACAGCAGGCGCCTCCGGCAATAGCTGATGATCAGCCCTTCTACATGGAACTATGTAGGTTCATTGTACCATCGCGTATTTCAGCTTATTATAGCTAAGGTGTTTTTCTCGTATTTCGCGCCAAAAAACACGGTTTTTATATGACATAGATCAAACCTGTAGCCAATTCAGTAAATTACACCAAGCGTCTTTTCGTATCAAATGAAAAAGAAATGGGGATCATACACGAACATGAGATTATCAAAACGAAGCTTGAAATACAAGAACAGGCACTAAAGAATATCGTACAGGAAATTCATGATAATATTGGCCAAATACTAAGTCTGGCTAAATTACATTTAGGGACCCTGGATTTTTCAAAGCCTGAAGAAGTAGCTCAAAAAACGTTTAACAGTAACCAACTCATAGGCAAAGCGATTAAAGACCTGCGCAACCTGGCCAAACACCTTGATGCAGATCATGTCAGCCGGATCGGCTTACTCAAATCGCTGGACCATGAACTTGGCTTTCTGCCCAAAGAAAGGGCAGGTGATCCGTTATTAACGGTAACCGGTAATATAGGGGCATTGGATAAAGAAAAAGAGCTGATGCTTTTCCGGATGGTGCAGGAGGGGATCAGGTATTTCCTGGAGCAGGATAACAATTCATTCATATCCATCCAGGTCCAATGCCAACCGGATACACTAAACATCAAACTATTCAACACCATGCAGCACACGGAAGAGCAGCAGGATAACCTGGAAGATACGCGCCTGCAAATGATCTATAACCGTTCGGCGCTCATTGGCGCCAGTGTGCATATTGACCATCCCGGCAACCATGAAACGACCATCCATATCATATTTCCATTTTCAAACTACTAAACCGGCATTATTATGCAAGAGACCAAAACCCATGTAGCGCTTATTGACGATCATATCTTACTACGCAATGGACTGGCCAGTATGGTAAAAAACTTCGACGGCTATGCTGTGCTGCTGGAAGCAAACAATGGCAGGCATTTCATTGAGCAGCTTAAAAAAAATACGGTGCCCGATCTGGTACTGATGGACATTAATATGCCGGAAATGGATGGTTTTGAAACGACCCTGTGGTTAAAACAGCACCATCCCGACGTGCGGGTGCTGGCGCTTTCCATGTATGACAATGAGCAATCCATCATCCGCATGTTGAAAAACGGCGCCCGCGGCTACATACTCAAAGAAACAGAACCCAAGGAATTCAAATGCGCCCTGGACTCTGTTATCAGCAAAGGGTATTACTATTCGGAGATGGTGACTGGCAAAATGATCCATGCGCTCAACAACCTCGAAGATGATAACTACAGCATCAAACCACTTATTTCCCTTAACGACCGGGAGATAGAGTTCCTGAAGCTGGCCTGTACGGAGCTCACCTATCGTGAAATTGCCGATAAAATGCACCTGAGCCCCCGCACCATTGATGGCTACCGGGATGCTTTATTTGATAAGCTGAATGCCAAAACAAGGGTGGGGCTGGTGTTGTATGCCATACGCAACGGTATCTTCCAGGTTTAGGGCCTGGTAAGGATGATAGTGGTGCCTTTCCCGGGCACACTATCAATCTCAATAGCGTATTTTATTTGTTGGGCCCTGTACTGCAGGTTATTCAATCCATTTCCTTTCTGGATCAGGTCCATATCAAATCCTTTTCCATCGTCCCGGATCGTGATGACATACCTGTCATGGGATACCTTTTCAACAATCAGTTGCAAAGTAGTGGCTGACGCATATTTAATGCTGTTGTTCAAGGCTTCCTTAATGATCAGGTAGAGGTTCCGTTTTTCTTCTTTCTTGAGCAGGATATATGCCAGGGGTGCATCCAGGGTCTTTTCAAATCGAATGTCCTGCGCGGAAGCCAGGGGACTAATAAACAGTTCGATCCGTTCCAGGAGGTGCCCCAGGGTATCCTGTTTATCATCCAATACCCATACCATGTCCCGTACGCCTACGATAGCGTTTTGTACGCCTTCCTTCAATTGTTGCAGGTAGGTGATATTATTCTCCGGCTTCATCAGGGCCAGGTTGGTAAATACCTTTACGCTGTTCAGGGTGCTGCCAATGTCATCGTGCAGGTCGCTGGCAATACGTTGCCGGATCTGTTGCTCCTTCCTGATCTGCGCCAGCCGGTACCGGTACAGGCTGTATAGTATGCCCATCAGCAACAGAGCGATCATCGTTTTAAACCACCAGGTTTGGTACCATTTGGGAAGGAAGATGAGTGAAAGACTGATAGGCTCAGATTCCGTTAAAGCCTCACTAACAGACTTCACCTCAAGAACATATTTACCAGGCGAAACACCGGTAAGCGACAATGAGTTTTGATTGCCAAGACTTAACCATTCACTATGTAGTTCCTTTATCCTATAAAAAAAAGTCTGTTTTTCCGGGGCCGATAAATACAGACCGGAAAAACCAACAATAAGTTGTGTATAGTCTTGTGGTACGGTGATCTCTTTCAGAAATAGATCAAAAGTATCGCGGACATATTCAACAGCTTTCACCTTCACATCTAAGAAATAGCACGCAGGTCTTTCAGTATTCTTTTCATACTTCAAACTATTGATTCCCGTAAATCCCCCTAATCCTCCCAGATAAATATTTGTTCCAATCTTACTCCCACTTGTTTCATCAAAACTATTTGAATGAAGGCCTTCGATCTCGCTTACCTTTACCGCCTTTCGTTTATGTAAATTACATAAATATAGTCCGTTGTTACTACTACAAACAACAATTGAATCATTCAATACATACGTTTTATACAAACCGGTATTCAAAACACCATCAGCAGATGAAAGTGTATAATCAATGCCAAACTTTTTATTCATCACCACTACTCCATACCCGTACACGGCCATAATATACTTGTCTTTATAGGGACACAGGTCCATTAAAATACTAAGCGGTTCCATAGTAATGGGGTCCCTGATATATTTATATTCTATCTTTTCACGTTGAAAATCATATATACTTATCAAATCATCGCCGATGATCCACAGCTTGTTGTTCTCATCAATATAAAATGAGTTAATACTCAGGTTTCTAAGTCTTATAGGAGCAGTTGTGTCATTAATTACCTTTATACGTCCCCCTTTAACATCCCACACATATATACCCTTTTTATTTTCACTGGCCATAAACACAAGAGAATCCTTGTAAACTATCGAAGCAATAATAAAATCGTTATCAAGTTTATTCAATTCGGGGTAGCACAAAACAGCTTCTCTTGCAATACCATCCTTAAAGCACATCATCCTCTTTTCTCCTGAAGCAATAACAGGTCCGTCCTTTATTTTAATTACCTGGTAATATGCCTGACTTTTATCGAGTATTGTAATATTACCATTATTCGTATTCACCCGGTACAAGCCATCTGAAGCACAGGAAATAACAGAAGAATCACTTAAAGCAAATAACTGGTAAGAGTGATCAATCTTTACATTAGTTCCATCAGAAGAAGACCGGTAAGCGATATAGGGCGACCCTAAATTTCTTACCCAGGCCACCCCCTGCTGATTGCCCAGCCATAATTGATTTTTATCATAAAAAAGATTATACACATTAGTAAACCAATGCCTGTCGTCATAACCGGAAGCGGCAACAATTCTCGTATATTTCTTCAGTCCTGGATCATACTTAAATACGCCATTACTATTTGAAATATATAAGAATGTTCCGTCTTTTTCTAAAGCAAACGTTTCTGACCCGGAAAGGAACCCGGGCATCTCTTTCAATATTGGAGTGTTTACAGAAAGGGAACGATTAATAATGCTCAGGCACATAATTCCATAATTGGAACCTACAAGGATATTATCACCATCGTATTCCATAGCGGCGGTATAAATAATATTACCAGCCGTATCCCCTTTCCTGACAATATCCGTAGAAACAACATTGGCTAAACTCCCGGACTTGCTATCTAATAAATAAACACCTTCCTGCCGGACAAACACCCAAACCCGGTCATTACTGTCAACATATAGCTTGTCAATAATGGCTCTTTTCCCTATCAGAGAAGTCACATCAAAGTACCTCGCAACATTGCCTGTGGTTAGGTCAATTTGAAAAACAAACCCTTGTTGGGTTCCTATAAACACATAATTACCCCTTTTGAACATGCACCTGTACCACAAGGCAGGTCCGCTCTTTACGGTCCGGTGCAGAGCATACTTCCTAATTACCTTACATGAAACAACATCAATTACGTTCACTGCGCCATTCGAGCTGGCTGCCCAAATGGTATTCCTTTCATCATCCGCTATTATATCATGAAAATCCGTACCGGTTGTGATACGATCACGCACACTTGAATTTCCATTAAACTGAATAAAACCAGAACCATCAAAATGATTAACCCCATCTTGAGTAGCTATCCAGACAAATCCATATTTATCCTTTATTATTCGCCTTACATTAGGGCTGGAAAGTCCCTTAATATTATCTATCTTTATAAAGCTTACCAATTGCTGATCCTGCGCATAGGCATAGGAGGATAATACCACCTCCCAAAAAATAATTAAACCTAATATACTAACTTTCATGAGTAACGTTAAATGGACTGTTTCCATAATTGCCCAATTCCAGGATGGTCATAAACAAGCTTTTGAGGAATTGCTAAATGCAATAAAAGATCAAACCGATACTTCTACTGTAAATTATTATATTTTCAAGTATTATCATGAAGAAAAGCTTGCAGATATTCTAACGGCCACCCCCGATCAGCAGGGGAAACTCCAAATAGTGCAGCAACCCCGCGTAGACGCCAATGACTTTCATACAGAAGGGACCTGTCTGACTGACTTCTTTAGTTCCTGTTCCCTGAAAACTGATTCCGACCGCCATATTCTCATTACCTGGGGGCATGGTGCAGGGTTCGGTTTTTTCAGCGAAGGAACCCTAAGAGACAACGACATTCCTCCGGGCATGGTAAGGCATACAAATCTTATGCATTCCAGCGGGATAATACAAATGGGATTTGACACGATAAACGAAAACTTTACCAGGCATCTTAACAGAAATAATTTATTCCTTAATAACTTTAGTGCTAACGCAGTCCAGGAGTCTTTCAAAGTACTTACTGTAAAAGTATTAAATGATCTGATTGGTAAAACATTCGGAAGCGCAGGCAAGAAAATTGACCTGTTCTATTCGATGAATTGCTATATGCAAATGCTGGAAACTGGTTATTTTCTTAGTGAAAATGTGAATTACCTGGCCGGATCGGAGAACTTTCAATTTTTCTTTGGGCCTGATTATAATAAGTTGTTCAAAAAACTACACCAGGATACTCCTGCCGATCCGTTATCAATGGAAACATTATCAACCAGCATAGTAAACGACTTTGATCTTCGCTATAAAGACCCCGTAATAAGAAGACAATTTATAGATATCTATCAAACCCCACTCCAGGCATTTGATACCGCTTCCTTATCAATAAATAACCTGCAGCAATACGAACAGGTAAATACAAAAATAAACACCATTGCAACTTACTTTATAGACCATAAATCAAAAGAACTATACAACTTAATAAGAGCAGCAAGATTAAAATGCAGGAAAGTGTCGGGCCCTACCTTTGGGATTATAGACATGATCCATTTTTGCAAATCACTTCTTCCGTTAGCAGCCGGTAAACAGGAGTTAATTGATAAGTTGAATGATCTGATAAACTTTGTGACAAATACCAAAGAGGTGGTGGTTGCAAAACTGCATCCTCCTATCTTATGCGTTCCCACTGCAGGAGATTCAATATGCCCGCAGGGATTTTCCATCTTTTTTCCTAATAGTAGAAGAGAAAGTGTAGCCGATCAATTTATACGCCTATTTATGGATACCTTTTATCTCCCTGAAAGAGAAGCAGGCGTAACGAACAGGTTTTTGGACAACTCCACGTGGGACGAGTTTATTGATACATACTATCACTTCCCCTTCATCATTTAAAATTCATTAAGATATTTCTACGCCAGGAACAACAAACTCAATCTGAATAGTAGCAGTACCCGCATCTACTGTAGGAGGGGGCGTAAACCTGATCCGTATATTAGCAGGGTCAATGAATAAAGCGCCACTGTCATCCTCGATTAAAGGAAATGTTGCAATCTTAAGATCTTCGTCACCTGGTCCGGCTCCTCCGGCAGGGACCTTAGTCTTCTCAATGTCGAATTTTACCGCAACACTGGCGCCCTGATCCTTACGGACAGAAGTAACCCCCACTCTTGTAATATCGAGGGAAAATGTATCAGCGCTTGATGAAGGGAAAAAAGGTATCCCCGCTGTTGTCGTATCTCTTTTCGTCATAAAACATGTTTTTAGGATTAAAACAATTATTTACGACGAATGTATGCGTTTAACCATATACCGGCAGGGGAGATAAAAACGGAATATTTATGGGTGTATTTCCCCTATCCTTAATTCAACACACTATTCTCCTTCACCACATCAATCCCTTTCTGGTCTTTGATAACACCCCAGCCACCCACTACATTGCGCAGGTTATGAATGCCCTGACGCTTCAGCAGGGAGGCTGCGATCACACTGCGGTAACCACCGGCGCAATGCACATACAGGTTCTGGTTCTCCTGTATATTGGCCATCGAACCGGGATCGGTCATCTCATTCAGGGGAATATTCACAGCGCCGGCCACATGCCCGTCGGCAAATTCTGTTTCCCGGCGCACATCTACCACTACCAGGTTTTTGTCAAAGGGCAGGTCCATGGCCAGTTCATCGGCTTCCACATCAATGATCAGGTCAATGGCTTCGCCGGCAGCTTTCCAGGCTTCCAGCCCCCCTTCCAGGTAGCCCTCCATCTGCGAAAAGCCTACCCGCGCCAGGCGCACTACGCTTTCCTGTTCCTGACCGGCTTCCGTAACCAATACAATTGGTTTGTCAAAAGGCAGCAAGCTACCCGCCCATTCGGCAAAACGCCCTTCCAGGCCAATGCTGATGGAACCGGGAACGAATCCCTGGGTAAACTCAGCCGCTTTGCGTGTATCCAACACAATTACCTCTTCCTGCTGCATCCATTCCTTGAATGCTGCTATTGAAAGGGGTGTTAGTCCTTTATTCAGTATTCCTTCCAGGCTATCATACCCTTCCTTATTAATGCGGGCATTGATCGGAAAATATTGAGGAGGCAGGCCCAGACCATCTGTTACCGCCTTAATAAAATCTTCACGTGTCTGTGGCTGTAAGGCATAATTCGTTTGTTTCTGCTCGCCGATCGTACTATAAGTTTCCGGACCCAAGTTCTTACCGCAACTGCTGCCGGCGCCATGGGCGGGATATACTATAACGGAGTCGGGCAGGGTAGCAACCTTTTGTTGCAGGGAATCATACAACATAGAAGCCAGTTCCTCTTTGGTAAGGTTACCGCTGCTCAGGTCGGGGCGACCTACATCACCCACAAACAGCGTGTCGCCTGTAAATAACGCATGTGGCATATCGTGCTCATCACGCAGCAGGTAACAGGTAGACTCCACCGTGTGGCCCGGCGTATGTAACACCTCAATAGTCAGGGCTCCTAACCTGAACAGCTCGCCATCCTTGGCCAGGTGGATCGGGAAATTGGTTTCCGTGGCAGGGCCATATACGATCGGTGCCCCGGTAGCCTTCTGCAGGTCCAGGTGCCCGCTTACAAAGTCGGCATGGAAATGTGTTTCAAAAATGTATTTGATAGAAGCTTTTCTTTCTGTTGCCAGCTCCAGGTAAGCGTCAATATCCCGCAGCGGATCAATAATAGCCGCTTCCCCATTACTTTCAATGTAATAGGCGGCTTCACTTAAACAGCCTGTATATAATTGTTTTATAAACATGGAGCAAAGTTAACCCTAAAAAGCAAAAAGCAGAACATGGAGGCCATGTCCTGCTTTATAAGCAGATTATCAAAAGGTTAAACCGGATGATCAGCTATTCAGATCCTCTACGCATTCCATGATGTGTGCCACACGGGCACTGTTCACAGAATAATAGATGAACTTGCCATCCCGCTCTGTCTTCACAATACCAGCCCGGCGTAAGATCGCCAGGTGTTGTGAGGCTACTGATTGTTCCAGCCGGAGCCGAACATAAATTTCAGTGACGGTGAGGCGCTTTTGCTCATCTATGAGCTTTAGGATCTGTTGGCGCAACTTGTGGTTGAGCGCCCGCAGGATCATTGCGGCCTTTTTCAGGTTTAGGAAGTCAACCTTTACGGAATCCCCATGTACGCCGTCTGCATTCAGCACCATGGAGTAGTTGCTTGTTACGTTCATGTGCACATCAGAGCTTTTAAAAATTTAATAGGATAAGCGAGTGCCAAATTTACAAGAAAAAAAATACTATGTGAATTAAAGACCCATAAAAGTTTCACTTAGGTCAATTTTTTATATGAGAGTAGAATTCCTTGAGATAGGCGGGTTCCGCATACGCAAGGTCTGCCCATATCTCCTGCTGAAACCTTTGCTCAGACAGCAATCCAAGGTGAGCTGCCGTATATCCATCCCCTTCATAAAACACTGCATTTGAATGCTTACCACATAGGGGTTTCCACTTAACACTGCCATTTCCGCAGAAAATTAAACGATTATTCTCTAACTCTTTGTTAAAAGAATTATTGTCTAAAATACGCGCACCACCCGGAATAACTGCCTCCAAGTCCATATTATAGACGGCAGTGAACACTTCCATCCTGCGCGCATCAATCATAGGACAGATCAAAGTTGGCAACAGATGAGGTTCGCCCGTTGACAACCCAATAGCCTCCCGCGTTGCATAAGCTATCACTTTTAGCGTACTTTCTGTAATCAGCGGAATATGAAGCGCATAGCACAATCCCTTAGCAGTGGCCATCCCCACACGCAAGCCTGTATAAGAACCCGGGCCTTCTGTAACAGCCACGGCTTGCAGTTGTTGCATCGCAAAACCAGCCTCCTGCATCAACCGGGCAATAGCCGGCTGGATCCATCCTGCATGGTCCTTCTGTTCACGGTTTACCATAGTCGCAATTGCCATGCCATCCCGTGCCACGCAAATACTGGCATTTTCAGTAGCTGTATCAATATTCAATATAAGCCCCATTGTTAACGCGAATAGTCGGTGTTTGACGGCAATCGCATGCCCGGTTTGTTGCTATGATGCCGTCCTATAATAAATACATAAAAATCAATCGAAAGGGTTGGTATTGTCGCGAATAATACCCATTTGTCATCAATAATACCCAACTACCCCCGGTTAGCCGGCCAACTCCTGTTCCAGCACCGGCGCCGGCGCATAACGGCCGTTTGTTCTGCCCAGCTCTTTTAACAATAGCCCGATAGGCACAAGACCAATAACAGCACTCCACTCAAAAGGCCCCATGGGATAATTGGTGCCCAGCTTCATGGCTATGTCAATCTCTTCCTTTGTACTCACGCCTGCACCCAACGTATAATAAGCTTCATTAACGATCATCGCCAGCACCCGCGGCGTAATCATGCCACACTCATCCGGCACCAGTTGGAAACGCCATTGCAACGCATCAAAAACAGACCGCACAGCTTCTGCCTGCTTCGCATCGGTAAGGGCAACTTCAATTATGGGTCGGCGTAATAATGAAGGCCAGGCATTGATGCGAATAAACTGTTGACCAATTACTTTTCCTGTCCAGGCCACTGCATTCACAAACAATGGCTTGCCGTCAGCCGGTTTCAACCGCTCCATCCTTTCCGGATCAGTGGTGAACAGCAGGTCGAAGCGGGCATCAGCTTCCGTCATCATCAGCGAGCGCACGGAATCCACCCATACAAATTCAACCTCTTCCGGCGCTTCTTTGGAAAGCCACTCCTCTTTTAACACATCATCGGCCAGTATGGCAATAATCATGGACAGAAAATTTACACAAAGTAAGCCCTTATCCTGAATCGGCAATCGGCAAACACGAAATGCGGAACTTCAACCATGAAACGCGGAACTTCAAACACGAAACTTCCTGTATTTTTGAGCTATGGAAAAAAAGATCATCAATACCAGCAATGCACCCGCCCCCATCGGCCCCTATAACCAGGCTGTTCAGATCGGCGGCTTATTATTCATTTCCGGCCAGATAGCCATCAATCCCGCTACCGGCAACATAGAAGCCATTGATGTAATCGGCGAAACACACCAGGTCATGCACAACCTCAAAGCCGTACTGGCAGAGGCGGGGATGGATTTCAGCCATGTGGTAAAGACAACCATCTTCCTCAGTGATATGTCGTTATTTGCTGCTGTAAATGAAGTATATGGCAAATATTTTCAGAACGACTTCCCTGCCCGTGAAACTGTGGCCGTAAAAGGCTTGCCCAAAAATGTGAATGTGGAGATCAGTATGATCGCGGGGCGCTAAGCAACAGCTTAGAGCAGGAACGAAATAATCAGTTTAGGAATACCGATAGCCACACCAATCCCATAAGCCAGGTCGAGCCAGAAAAAGCTGCCCAGCGAACCGAGATAAATAAGTCCTACCACAGGATACCCGACCAGTTTCACCAGGCGGTTGGTGTGCTTATCTTTTACAACCTCCCATATCACATTGGCATCGCCAGTGCTGGGAAAAGCATGCATGGCAATAGAAACGCCCAGGTAGATCAGCAAATAGTCCAGCGGCCCCGCTTTATCCAAAGTAAATACGGGGATGGCCGCAGGAAGTGCTATCAGGCCGCCAAGGATCGTATTCACGATAAAAGGACCGATACTGATCATAATACTATGCCATTTATTGGCAGGCGCCTCATGCAACACATAACCAACCGGGTTTGCCATCTGGAAATACACCACTTTGAAAACAGGCACTTTATACCACCGGCAAAACAACTGATGCGCCAGCTCATGCACAATAACACCGGGAAATGTGACGAGGGAAATAACAATACCAGGAATGAACATACAACAAGGTTTTTTCAGTTTCTGAATGGCTCTTTTTTGCTAATAATATCCAGCGCATATTGCGCATATTCTTTCATACCTGCATTGCCGGCACTTTGCATGATGCGCATCTGTGCATCCCTTTCGGTAATCTGCCCATTAAAATGATAAGCAAGTGCAAGGGTACAGGCGCAGTATCCATCGTCTTTATCCATCTTCACGCTTTCCAGGGCCAGTTGCAACCCCTCTTTATCCTTATGTTGCTTCAGGCATGTTCTTGCCTTGGAAGCAATGGCATAAGCCGCCTCTTTATTAATATCCAGGATAAGATCGCAATTCTTTACAGAAGCGTCCCAGTTGCCCAGTTCCCTTTGAACACCCGCACGCATTCTCAGTGCCGGCAGGTAAGACTCATCTTTCGCAAGGATCAATGCCAATACACTATCGCATGCAGTATACTGGTCCTGGTCGTACAAACTACTGGCATAGCTGAACAGGGCATACACTTCCTGGGAGTGATGTTGTAAATAACGTTGGTAAGCGGTATCCGGAACAGCCTTATGATCTCCCGTATATGCCTCCACCAACAGCTTCAGGGAGTCGGACGGGTAATACTCTTCAAATCTCTCCCCAATCCAGTTCAAGTCACTCAACAACCTGCTGTTATCAATAGACTGACCAACTAACTTCTGGCCTACATCTGCGAAGGTTTGGTAATCACCATTATAAAAAGCGGCCAGCGTCAGGTAGCCCTGTGCTTCTGTATGTCCGGGATTAGCTTTCGTAAAAGCAGTCAGTTCACGCTGTGCTGTAAGGTATTTATGCTGTTTGGCAGCCTTCACTCCTTTCTCCAGTTGCAGACCCAGGGAAAGATTCTTAGGGAAAGAAAAAAGGGCAAATACTACTACAACGCCAATGGCGCCGGCAAATATTTTAATCCAGAGCGGAATAGGATACTTAATGAACTGTTGCCGGCATTCCTGGCATAGCGGGGTGGGATATCCTTCCACCACAGCAGGGCTATTACAATTAGCACAGGCTGCAGTGGAAGGTGTTTGAATTTCTTCCATGATCGGGCTATTAGGGGTTTGTAGCCCGGAAAATACAACTATTACTTCAATACGCCCAGCTCATTCCCGATCTTCGTAAAGGCGGCAATCGCTTTATCCAGGTGATGCTGCTCATGGGCCGCGCTTAACTGTACCCGTATCCTGGCCATGCCTTTGGCTACTACAGGGAAGAAAAAGCCGATCACGTAAATGCCTTCTTCCAGCAATTTGGCCGCAAAATTCTGCGCCACCACTGCATCATACAGCATAATAGGAACAATAGGGTGATCACCGGGCTTAATATCAAAGCCGGCTGCAGTCATCTTGCTACGGAAATACTTTGTATTGTATTCCAGTTTATCCCGCAGGTCGGTAGTTTCTGTCAGCAGGTCCAGCACAGCGATGGAAGCCCCCACAATACTTGGCGCCAGGGTATTGGAAAACAGGTAGGGCCTTGAGCGCTGGCGCAATATTTCAATCACTTCTTTACGTCCGCTGGTAAACCCGCCCGATGCTCCGCCCAGCGCCTTACCCAGCGTACCGGTAATAATATCAATCTTCCCCATCACGCCGCGGTACTCATGTGTACCCCGGCCTGTTTTACCCAGGAATCCGCTGGAGTGGCATTCATCAATCATAATAGCGGCATCATACTTTTCAGCCAGCGCTACAATCTTGTCCAACTGGGCAATCGTACCATCCATGCTAAAAGAACCATCCGTGATAATAATACGGCTCCGTTGCGCCTGCGCCTCCTGCAGCCTGGCCTCCAGGTCGTCCATATTATTGTGCTTATAACGGTAGCGCTGCGCTTTACACAGGCGTACCCCGTCAATAATCGAAGCATGGTTCAGTTCATCGGAAATAAGCGCATCCTGTTCATTATACAAGGGCTCAAAAACACCGCCATTGGCATCAAAGGCGGCTGCATATAAGATCGTATCTTCTGTGCCCAGGAATTGGGAGATCTTTGCTTCCAGTTCCTTGTGAATATCCTGCGTACCGCAGATAAAGCGCACACTGCTCATTCCATAACCACGGTGATCAATAGCTTTTTTAGCAGCCTCAATCACCTTTGGATGAGAAGATAACCCGAGATAATTATTGGCGCAGAAATTCAGCACTGTTTTGCCATTCACCACCATCTCAGCCCCCTGGGGCGATTCAATAATGCGCTCCGTTTTATACAGTCCGGAAGCCTTGATTTCTTCAAGTTCTGCAGCCAGTCTTTTGACCAAATTTTCGTTCATGGAAAGAGGAATTTTTTAGATAAGGGCACAAAAATAGCAATTTGAGCACCTGTTTATTTGAAATTTTCAAAAATAGCCCTGGGGGTCAGCCATCTTAATAAAACACCAGTTTGAAATAACGCTTACCCCCTTTAAAATAGATAAGCGTAAGCCGAAATACATGATTAAAATTAATATATGTCAATAGCTACAGAGAACTTACAGAGAATATTCAGAGAAACTACAGAGAACATAAGGAGAATGCTATCTTGGGATCACCTAGGGATCATCCGGGGATTACCTACGGGTTACCCTACCCTCACGTACTGCAGACAGCCTCATTTCATACTGGCAGAAACAGGTATGCTGGTACAGGTCGCAGAGCAGTCGGGCAGGACTCATAGGCACATTTTCTACAGTCTGGAGACAGAAGAACTACAGAACGGGCGGAATGCGACCAGTCGCAATTGGGTATTCTTGCCGGTAAACCCTTAGAACAGCCAATTTTCAGATTTCTTTACCATTCCTGTAACATTTTCCGCATAACTTCGTCTTATCATTCAAAGAGCCTTTCTTATGTTCAAAAAAGGTATCATACGGGCATTTTTCATCCTGGTTGTACTAACAGCCGGGATACTGGTATTTGCCGCCACCCGTGCAGGCAAAACAACAGAAGAAAATGTATGTAGTGAATCACAGGGACAATGTGAAAAGCCCAAGGCCCAGGGAGAATTCATCATTCTTGAAGCCCTGAACAGGGCCATGATGACATCTGCACGATAACCTGATTATCATCCTTTTATAATAAAAAAGAGGCCCCTTACAGCCTCTTTTTATTTTTTCTGCCCAAAAAAATAAAAAAGACTGTAACATTCGGGATGCCTTCCACGTATAACCATTATACAACCTTATAGCACTTTAAGAGATTGGACTAACCTTATGACCGAAAAAGAGTACAACCAATGTGTCACAGAGTACGCGGATAACGTGTACCGCTTTATCCTTAAAAGTCTTCGCCATAAAGAAGATGCCAGGGATGTGGTACAATCGGCATTCGAGAAAATGTGGATCCACCGGGCAAATATTGATGGCGCCAAAAGCAAGGAGTATTTGTTTACCGTGGCCTATCACCAGATGATTGATGTGCTACGCAAAGCCAAAAGAGTAACCCTGAAAGACGAGTTCAAAGAAGAAGCCAGGATCCATGACCGCCCTCTGAACAACGCCCGCCAGGTGCTGGAAAAAGCCCTGGCCCAACTGAACGAAACCCAGCGGTCGCTGGTATTGCTGAAAGATTATGAAGGTTATTCGTATGAAGAGATCGGGCAGATTACCGGTTTAAGTGAAAGCCAGGTAAAGGTATACCTACACCGTGCCCGCGTGCAGTTAAAAAACTATTTGGTAAGACCCGAAAACGTGTTATAGCATGAACATCACACGCCACAATTACGAAGAATTTTTCCTGCTGTATGTGGACAATGAGCTGAACATTGCCCAGCGCAAAGCAGTGGAAGCTTTCGTGGAAGAAAATCCAGACCTCCGGTCCGAACTCATCATGCTGCAGCAATCGGTATTGCCGGCTGATGAACACATCACCTTCAACCATAAACAGGACCTGTTGAAGATGGCCACAGACCCTAACCCGGTCAATGAAACCAACTGCGAAGAATACTTTATTCTCTATAGCGATGACGAACTGACCAATGAACAGAAAGACCAGGTAGAGCAATTTGTATACCGCCATCCCCAATACCAGGAGTCTTTTGAACTATACCAGCAGGTACGCCTCATGCCCGATACATCGGTCGTATTCCCGGATAAATATGCTTTATACCGTAAGGAAGAAGAGGATAAAGCGCCGGTAATAAGGATACGCTGGTGGCGTATAGCCGCCGCAGCAGCCGTGCTGTTATTTACAGGCAGTATGGGCTGGTACTTAGCCACCCATGATCCCGGCAATGCACCTGATGTGGAAAGTTCATTTGCCTACAACGATTCCGGCAAAGCAACACCGCCCGTACAGCCAATACAGGAGCAAACACAGCAGCCCGTTATTGCAGAGCAAAAGAATACCCCCGATCAAAAACAGGATGTAGCGATCACTGCTGATAAGAAGAATCAAACTGACAATCAACAAAAACCGGCGACAACAGTGTCTGTTAGATCCCCCAAAGCAGTTGATGTAGCAGGTATTAATAAAAAAGATGAAAAAAATAAGGAGACTCCGCGTAACATTCCTGAGGTGCTAAACGTACCACATACAGAAGCTGTAGTGAAGGCAGATCCGAAAAGAACAATTGAAGGGAAAAGTATTGATCCGGGCTTAAAGGCAGATCAAACCAAAGAGGCTATTGTAGATAAAGTATTAAGTGAAAGAGACCTGGCAGCACTTACTATACCAACCACTGCCCAAAAACCCACAGTTATTCCTGAACCAGAGAACCCAGGTGAACCTTATCCCATCAATGATAACAAGAAAAACAAAATGCGCGGCTTCTTCAGAAAGGTATCCCGCGTTTTTGATAAAGCTACCAATGCAGATCCCGACAATGAAAAGTCGAGTATCCGTATAGCCAGTTTTGAATTCGCATTAAAATAGTTCCATTACACAAGTAAACATTGAAGTATGAAGAGGATTTTAACCTTCCTGGTGGGGATAGGTATGGCCAGTTCTGCCCTTGCACAGGATTCAACACAACAGAAAAAGAGTGATACCCTTGTTATTGGCAAAATGATCATTGCGCGCACACCCGGCAGCGCCAAAGAAGACAATGAACGGGAAAGGACCCGCGTTTACCGCCGGAAATACAAACCCTCCAACATCAGTACCAACTGGCTGATCTTTGACCTGGGCTTCACCAATTTCAATGACCAGACCAATTACAGCAGTGCCGACGCGCAGGCATTTGCACCAGGATCGGATGAAGACTGGTTTAAACTGAAAGCCATTAAATCAACCAATGTAAACATCTGGATCTTTATGCAGCGCCTGAACCTCATCAAACATGTGGTAAACCTGAAATACGGGTTAGGCATTGATATGAACAACTATCGCTTCAAGGAACCTGTCAAATTTCAAACAGAGCCGCACACGAATGTGATCATGGACAACAGCACCCATTATAAGAAGAACAAACTGGCGGCAGATTATGCAACAGTTCCTATGCTGCTGGAGTTCAACTTTACCCCCCGCCGGGAGAGAGGATTTGGCCTCGCCATAGGCGCCAGTGCAGGTTACCTGTACGCCAGCCGCCAGAAAACCATCACCGATGCAGATGGCAAACGTAAAAAACGGGATGACTTTGATCTCCGCCCCTGGAAGCTTTCCTATATGGCAGAACTGGGATTGGGCCCTATAAAACTGTACGGCTCTTATGCTAATGAAAGCATCTTTGAAAACGGACTGGACTTAACTCCCTACAGCGTAGGCGTAAGGATTAATAGCTGGTAACAACACGAGTATAGCCCTGAAAATGTAAGCCGGGAAGGCGGAAAGGCCTGCAGTAAATCATTTACCGCCTTCCAGCCTTCCCGGCAACTTTTTATCACTTCCTGTTCACCAGCCAGGCGCCCACGATCAGGCACACAATACCAATCATCTTCTGCAAAGTGATCGGGCTTTCCTTCATCCCCAGCACACCAAAATGATCCATCAGCAGGGCCGTAACCAGTTGCCCCGCAATAATGAGCACAAACATATTGGCAGCGCCTATCTCCTGCACCGACACCAGCACCACCGTCACCACAAATACCCCCAGCAGGCCACCGGTAAACTTATACCAGTTTACATCACTATAGGCCGACAAGGCAGGAAATGCCTGTTTGGAAAACAATAATAGGAGGGCCAGTGCAATCGTTCCCCCCACGAAAGAAATGAAAGCAGCCAGTATAGGATGGTTAAGGGCCGACCTCAATTGGGCATTAATACCAGACTGTACCGTCATCGCCACACCCGCCAGTACAGGCAGAATATAGAACAGGAATTTCATGAACTTCTTCAATTTGAAGCAGCAAGTTCATGAATATCATGGAAAAATACAATTCGCATAAAAGTACCGGCCCGGTTGCAAGATTGGTACACAATTAGCTTATTGTTAAAGACCCTGTTAAAACTTATCCCCATAAAAAATATTTTTATTTCCTTATACGTTATCCTGTGAGGTTACCTGTTAAAAGCATTCATTCATTTAAACATCTTACCCATCGGCTGGTCTCTACACAAACCATGCTTATTATGAAACGCCAACACATCGTCGCACTATTCCTCTTATCATTTGTGGGCTTAGCTGCCTTTAAAACCATTGAAACAAGAGTAATCAAGAAACGGTTCTTTAAAAGTGAACCCACAGGTATTGTCTATGTCATTGTAGATAAGTCGGACTATGAACTACAGGTATATGATGAGGAAGGCTGGTATGCTACCTACCCGGTCGTGTTTGGCAATAAAAACCTGGGAGATAAAATGATGGAGGGCGACCGCAAAACGCCCGAAGGCACTTTCAAGATCATTTCCAAGAGGCCTCACGCCAAGTGGCATAAAATGCTCATGCTGGATTATCCCAATACAGAAAGCTATCAAAAATTCAACCAGCGCAAGTCGCAGGGCATCATCCCCAAAAATGCCAAAATAGGTGGCGGTATCGCCATCCACGGCACCTGGCCCAATGACAATATCGTGGTGGATGATTATACCAACTGGACCAATGGTTGCGTAGCCGTCAAGAACAATGACCTGGATGAGTTGGAAACCTATTTACCCATCGGCACCAAAGTCATCATCCGTCAATAATTCAAAAAAGCCTTTATTTCCCGTTTCCACTTTTCCGGTTCCCTGTTGCAGAGGGATTCATGTTTGGCTGTTTCATACACCACCAGCTTTTTATTAGGGTGTGGTATGTTATTAAAAATAGCATCCGACTCAGCCCTCGTTACCCGCGCATCTTTAGCGCCATGCTGCACCAGTACCGGGCAGGTCATCTGCTTCACATAGTCTTCCGGCTTAAGGCCAAAAGCCCAGAACCCCCGCACCGTACCGCCCCAGAAGGTAAGCAACCCGGCAATGGGCTGCTCCGGCAATCCCATCGTCCGTATCCTTCCTTTTGCGGCGGCCGACAGGCTTCCGTAGGATAGCTCCATGATCACTTTTTCAGGCTTCACCCCATAATCTGCCACAGCATGTGCAATCGTGGCAGCGCCTAAAGAAACGCCCCACAATACAATATTCTTTTCGCCTTTGGCGCGGATATAATCATAGGCCGCCTTCACATCATTGGCCTCGCGGTAGCCAATGGTCGACACGTTGCCTTCACTGTTGCCATGCGCCCTGAAGTCAATCAACATCGTATTAAAACCTATATCGTGCATATAATATGCCTCCTCCAGTATCCTGCCGCTGGAGGAACCATGTCCATGAAACAGGATCACCGTTCCCCTGGCGCTGTCGCGCGGTATATACCACCCGGATAAGCGCAGGCCATCAGCCGTCATTAAAGAAAGAGTATCAAAGGGAAGTTTAGGGCGGGCGGTGTTGACAGACTTGGGATATTGAAGACCAAACAGGATGACCTTTGTTTTCTCCCAGCGGTTCATCAGCTCCGGCTTCTTTACTACAGCCGTTCTATCATCATAGAAATAAGTGAACTTAAGCGCATGGAATACAGCCATGATATTGAGCAAAAGGAACAGGACAATAAGTACCCGCAGGGCTCTTCGTAATAATCTCATGAGGGGTTTAGTAGTTTTACTGATGCAGCCCCTGATGCATAAAATTTGTCTTACAATAGCATCTCCGGCCAACGAATCTGGCATGAATATCGTACTTAATAGCAGATTTCGGCATATCCTTGAAAAACCCAATTACCATTGGGAGATAGAACAAGTCATATAACATTGGTAATCAGAAAACGGCCAATGTTTCCGTCTCTATGAAAACCCCATATTACTCCAGCCATGGGGTTTTCTTTTTATACATTACGGCTTATAACTTTCCGTTCTTGATCTCATCCACTACAGCAGGGTCCAGCAGGGTAGAAGTATCGCCCAGTTTATCCGTTTCGCCTTCCGCAATCTTACGCAGTATTCTCCGCATGATCTTACCGCTTCTTGTCTTGGGCAGGCCACTTACAAACTGGATCTTATCCGGCTTGGCAATGGGACCTATAATACGGGAAACAGTTTGTGTAATATCCTGCCTGGTTAACTTATCATCCTGCTTACTGCCCTGGAAGATCACAAAGGCGTAAATACCCTGCCCTTTAATATCGTGGGGATAGCCTACTACGGCACTTTCCACTACGCCCGTATGCATGTTGATGGCATTCTCCACTTCCGCGGTACCGATGCGGTGACCACTCACGTTGAGCACATCATCCACCCGGCCGGTTATGCGATAATTGCCCTGTTCATCACGCAGGCAGCCATCGCCCGTAAAGTATAAATTATCGTAGGTAGCAAAATAGTTCTGGCGGCAACGCTCATGATCACCATAGGTGGTGCGCAACATGCCTGGCCAGGGGAATTTAATACAAAGGTTACCACTCACGCCATTGCCTGTTACTTCCTTGCCATTCTCATCTACCAGGATGGGTTGTACACCCGGCAGCGGTAGGGTGGCAAAAGAGGGCTTGGCAGGTGTAACGCCAGCCATATTAGAGATCAGCATACCCCCGGTTTCTGTTTGCCACCAGGTATCTACAATGGGGCATTTCTTTTTACCGATATGCTCATCATACCAATGCCAGGCTTCTTCATTGATCGGCTCACCCACGGTGCCCAGTACTTTTAAGGAGCTGAGGTCATGCTTCTCTACCGGCCCCAGTCCAAAGCCCATCAGGCTACGGATAGCGGTAGGCGCTGTATAAAGGATATTTACTTTATACTTATCTACAATATCCCAGAAGCGGCCGGCATCAGGCCAGGTAGGCACCCCTTCAAACATCAGCGTTGTAGCGCCCGCACTCAAAGGCCCATACACAATATAGCTATGCCCGGTGATCCAACCGATATCTGCCGTACAGAAATACACATCACCCGGCTGGTACTGGAATACGTTTACAAAAGAATAATTGGTATAGATCATGTACCCGCCACAGGTATGCACTACCCCTTTGGGTTTGCCGGTGGAGCCGGAAGTGTACAGGATAAACAACATGTCTTCCGCATCCATCACTTCGGCCGGACAATCGGGATTGCCCTGTGTTTCCACCTTCCTTACTTCATCTTCCCACCACACATCACGACCCTTGATCATGGATACCGCTGTACGGGTGCGGGTTAAAACGATCACCCGCTTTACAAAGGGGCATTGTACCAGGGCATCATCAATAACGCTCTTTAGCGGGATGTCCTTATTGCCGCGGTAAGCGCCATCACTGGTAACTACATACTCCGCTTTCGCATCCTGCAAGCGGTCGGCAATGCTTTGGGCGCTGAAGCCGCCGAATACTACGGAATGAATAGCACCTATCCGGGCGCAGGCCAGTATGGCAATAGCCAGCTCGGGTACCATCCCCATATAAATACAAACACGATCGCCCTTGCGGACTCCATTATTTTTAAGCACATTGGCAAACTGCACTACCTTATTATACAGTTCGCGGTAAGTGAGTACACGGTGATATTCCTCCGGATCATTGGGCTCCCAGATAATGGCCGGCTTGTTACCAAGCTTTTCCAGGTGGCGGTCAATACAATTCTCCGTAATATTCAATTGGGCTCCGCTGAACCATTTGATCGTGGGCTTCTTAAAATCCCATTCCAGTACTTTATCCCAGGGCTTGTGCCATTGGAAATGGGAGGCGATATCACCCCAGAATGCTTCGGGATCATCAACACTCTTCTTATAGGCTGCCTGATATTGTTCTGCTGATCTGATCTGGTAAGGATATGACATAAACGGGTCGTTTACCTTGTTGTTTTGGACGCTAAAAATACAACAGTTTGAATTTGAAAATGTGTTGAGTTGAAAATTTGAAAATTATTTATCTGTATACCTGTGTCTCGTTTTATAGCCGTTGGATACCAATTAACCCTATCCGCTACAGTAAACTCCGCTAAATTAATCGACTATTTCAACCAATAGTATTACCACATTTTCAAAACTTGTCGCGCCTTGCGGGATTATCAAATTTTCAAATTATCTTCCCAGCATGAATAAAACGACTGCTGCCCCGGCGGCAATAATCCGTCAGGTCATCATTGCATCCTCCGTAGGTACCATGATTGAATGGTATGACTTCTACATCTTCGGGATGCTTGCCAAAACCATCAGTACACAATTCTTTCCGGAGGGCAATGCTACAGCCGCCCTGCTCAGTACCCTGGCTATCTTTGCCGCAGGGTTTATCGTTCGTCCCTTTGGGGCCCTGGTCTTTGGCCGCCTGGGCGACCTGATAGGCCGTAAGTACACCTTCCTGCTCACCCTTATATTAATGGGAGGCTCTACCTTCCTCATCGGCCTGGTGCCCGGCTATAAAAGCATCGGTATGGCTGCTCCCTTGCTGGTATTGACACTGAGATTGGTTCAGGGCCTGGCCTTAGGTGGTGAATACGGCGGCGCGGCAACTTATGTAGCAGAATTTTCTCCTCCCAATAAACGGGGCTATTATACCAGTTGGATACAAACCACCGCTACCCTGGGCTTATTCGTTGCACTGGGCGTAATCATGCTGGTAAAGCTCAATATGACCGATGAGCAGTTCAATGCTCCCTGGGGCGGCTGGCGCTATCCGTTCTGGGTGTCCATCTTCCTCGTGATCGTTTCCATTTATATACGGATGAAAATGGAAGAATCGCCTTTGTTCAGCAAACTGAAAAAGGAAGGCAAAACTTCTACCAACCCGCTGAAAGAAAGCTTCCGGCATAAGGCTAATTTTAAAATGGTACTGCTGGCGCTGTTTGGCGCAGTGATGGGGCAGGGCGTTATCTGGTATACCGGCCAGTTCTATGCCCAAAGTTTCCTGGAAACAAAATGCAGTATGGGCTTTGAGCAAAGCCGTACCATCATGTTATGGGCCATCGCTTTTGCCACCCCGTTCTTCCTGCTCTTTGGCTGGCTGAGTGACAGGATCGGCCGGAAATGGATCATGCTGGGAGGGATGTTGCTGGGTGTACTATTATACCGGCCTATCTTCACTACCTTCTTAAAAGATACCGATATCAAAGAATGGCAAAAAACGCAGAACACCATTCTTAAGAAAGAGACAAGTGTATCCGTGCATAAAACAGATTCTGTATGGCAGGTAACTACCCAATACGAAACGCCTGATGGTGCCAAATTTACCAAGACCGTAACAGATACATTAACAGCAGCAAGGCCTGTAATGTACCAGGCGACGGAGACCCCTAAAAATACCGTGTACAGCAATAAAGAGGTCAATGGCACCACTTATATTAAATTCATTTTCCTGGTATGGATAATGATCGTACTGGTAACCATGGTATATGGTCCCATTGCCGCTTTCCTGGTAGAAATGTTCCCCACCAAAATACGTTATACCTCCATGAGCCTGCCCTACCATATCGGCAATGGCGTATTTGGCGGACTGGTCCCTTTCATCGGTTTATTATTGACCACTACCTATCCCAAAGATCCGCTGGTAGGTCTTTGGTATCCCATTGGTATTGCCGCCCTGTGCTTCATCATCGGCAGTATTTACCTCAATAACAGAATTGATAAAGACGTAACTGATTAAACGCGTTTGTATGAATACAACAAAGAAATTATTAGGCATCGTATGGCTGTTGCTGGCGCCCGTGGTCATTTACTTTTTACTGCAGGGTGCTATTACCCATATTGATCCCGCAGGAAAGAAAGACATTAACAACCCGGTAATATGGGTGATCATTATTACCATCTTCACACCTATTGCCATTGGCCTGATGATCTTTGGCTACTATGCATGGAAGGGAGAATATGAACACCTGCCGGAGAACTCGGAAGAAGTATAAATGGACGGGCTGACAAATGGACGGCTGGCCCTCGATTTGCAAACATCTAAAGAATAAACTAATATGTCTCCGGTGGCCCTGTTCCGGGTCTTTTGGCAGTCATAAGCAGCCAAAATAGCTTCCATACGTTAGTTTAGCCGCGTATCATTTAATTGTTAAAAAAACCCAAACGCGCTAACATTTCGCCGGTTTGGGGGTTATATTTGTGTTGTCAGTAAATTGATTATGAAGCAGGCAAGCAAAAAATATCAAGCATCAACAAGCTGGAAAATCTTTCCGGCCATTGGCATGATGTTGTTATTGCTCCTGCTTACCAGCATGAACTTCTTTATCTATTCTTCCCCTGAGTCGCCCATCAAAACCTGCTGGTCGGCCAGTAATGAAGAAGAATCACCCGAAACAAACAATCCCTGCTCCCCTGCGGGGCCGGATGAAAAATCTCCTAACAAGCCTGTTTCTGTCAATGAAGAATACATTCATGAAGGGCCAGACCTGGACCATCCCTTTTGGATAGATCCGCTTTTCGCCCATAAAATTCATGAAGCAGAGAAACTACAGATCGTTCACTTCGAACTTATCACACCGCCTCCCAAAGCGTAGTCCCTCCCCTGCTTGTCATACGATTATACGTTTCCGTCAATTTTATTTTATTAACCCCTTTCCGGTAACCGGGAAAGGTATTGGTTGTCGATGCAATTGGTAAAATCGCATTCAATGCGGCTTATACCATCGTTCCGACACACAAATCGCATCTCATTTTCTCTAAATTATTATTATGGTGAAAAAGCCTGCAAGCTATTTACGTTCTCTTGGGTCTGATCTGCCCGCTTCAGTGGTGGTATTCCTGGTAGCGCTCCCGCTCTGTTTGGGTATTGCGATAGGATCTGGCGCGCCTCCATTTTCCGGCCTGATTGCCGGTATTGTGGGTGGTATTGTAATTGGCGCTTTAAGTGGTTCACAATTAAGTGTGAGCGGTCCGGCCGCCGGCCTCACTACTATCGTATTGGCAGCTATTACCGATCTCAAGGTATATGAGGCATTCCTGGTAGCCGTGGTATTGGCCGGTATTATCCAGATTATATTGGGCTATCTGAAAGCCGGCGTATTGGGTGATTACATTCCCAATGCTGCTATTAAAGGGATGCTGGCCGCAATTGGTCTTATCCTGATCCTGAAACAAATACCACACCTGGTAGGTGATGAAGCCGATTTCCAGGGGGATGAATCTTTCAAGCAACGGGGTGGCGGCAATACATTCACCCATTTGATCCATGCCTTTAAGAATATGCTGCCTGTGGCATTGGCCATTGGCCTTGTTTCACTGGCCATCATGATCGTATGGGAAAAGATATCCAAAAAATCGAAAGTGCTGCAGCTTATACCCTCTGCAATGATAGTCGTTGTAGTGAGCGTCCTGATCAATGAATGGCTTAAAGCCAGCAGGCCCGATCTGGCATTGCAGGCAGCACACCTGGTTGATATACCTAAAGCCAGCACACCGAAAGAGTTCTTTTCCTTCTTTACCCATCCCGATTTCAGTCACCTGGGCAATATAACTGTATGGACCGCCGCATTCACTATTGCCATCATTGCCAGCCTGGAAACATTGCTGAATATTGAGGCATCGGATGAGCTGGACCCTTATAAGCGGGTTACCCCTACCAACCGGGAGTTGAAAGCTCAGGGCGTAGGTAACCTTGTGTCCGGCCTTATCGGCGGATTGCCCATTACGTCAGTGGTGGTACGTACCTCCGCCAACGTGAATGCCGGCGCCAAAACAAAAACATCAGCTATTTCCCATGGCGTCCTGTTACTGCTATGTGTGGCCCTGATACCGGGATTATTAAACCTTATCCCCTTCTCGGCACTGGCTGCTGTATTGATCTATACCGGTTACAAGCTTACCAAACCTGCCCTGTATATCAAATATTACCAAAAAGGCCTGGATCAGTTCCTGCCATTTGTAATTACCGTTATAGCCATCCTGCTTACCGATCTGCTGGTAGGTATCCTTATCGGCTGTTGCGCAGGATTGATCTTCGTATTCCGCAGCAATTTCAAATCGGCTGTATTTGTGGTCAATGATGACAATAAATACCTCTTCCGCCTGCGGAAAGATGTATCCTTCCTCAATAAGCCGATCGTTAAGAGAAAGCTGGAAGAAGTACCTGCCGACTCTTATGTACTGATAGACGCCACGAGGGCTGATTTTATTGATAAGGACGTGATCGAAGTAATAGAAGATTTCCAGAAACATGCTCCTTTAAAGAACATTAAAGTAGAGCTGAAGAAAAGCGTATATAAAGAACAGGGGTTCTCTATCGCTTCTCCCAACAATCTTGTATTATCCAAAAACTAATTACCATGCACTCATTTGAAAAATTGCTCCTTCAAAATAAGGCCTGGGTCTATGAAACCCAGTTGGACGATCCGGGTTATTTCGACCGCCTGTCCAAAGGCCAGTGCCCGGAATTCCTATGGATTGGTTGCAGCGACAGCCGGGTGCCGGCCAATGAAGTCACCGGCACACTGCCCGGTGAAATATTTGTGCACCGCAATATTGCCAACCTGGTGGTGGAAGATGATACCAATTTACTGAGCGTACTGGAATATGCTGTTATGTACCTGAAAGTAAGACATGTAATTGTTTGCGGCCACTATGGCTGCGGAGGCATTAAAGCAGCCCTGAGCAACGACAGCTTTGGCCTGCTGGATAAATGGCTTATCAATATCAAAAATACCTACGAGGAAAACCGGCCGGCTATCGACAGCATTGACGATCCGGAAGAAAAAGCCAACCTGCTGGCCGAATTCAGTGTACGCCAACAGGTGATCAACCTGTCTAAGACCGATACCATCCGCCGCGCCTGGGAAAAGGGCAACAAGCCACATATCCACGGCTGGATCTATGGTTTAAAAGATGGCCTGCTGAACACGGTATACGATATCGCAGCGCCGATAAAAGAGTCCGCTTACGTTATGCTGTAATGTCAATGTAAATAAATCCGGCGAGTGGTAAATGGCGAGTGGCGAGTAGTAAGCACTCGCTACTCGCCATTTACCACTCGCTATTTATTACTCACTGTTTCACGCCCGGGTATTTGCTGGTAACCAGTAACTCATAGTCATCCCGTGCTTTCAGTTTTTTAATAAGCTGGTGCAGCTCTGCCGAATCATTGGAATCGTCATACACCTGGTCATGTGCCAGTACTACCAGGTGCTCCGGTATCCTGGTCTTGTTCCCGGCAAACAGGCTGTCTATCTGCAACAACAGCTCGTCCGACTTATTCTTCAGCGTAAAGCTTTTATGGTCATAATGCCATTCCAGGTCCCAGCCTATAATGGTAAATCCTGCCTGCTGCAGGGAATCTGCCGCTGCTGCACTTTTCTTCAGATCGGTATAGCTAAGGGTGTCTACCCGCCAGATATTCCGTCCTGGTGTACGGCTGATGGTATTGGTAAGGTCGAGGCTGTCATGGCAACGCTTAAAATCATTCACTACCGAATCCGGTTGCTCGTAAAACTTGTTGTAACGGTTGTTCCAGGCATGGGTATGGCTGTGGTTACACAGCTCAATAGATGCCGCTACGCGCAGGCTATCCCAGGTAGCGCGCTGGGAAGTGCTGGCAAATACGTGCTCGCCAATGAGAAAGAAAGTAACAGGTACCTGTTCCTGTTGTACAATGCCTAATACTTTGCGGGTACCCTTATTGGGCCCGTCATCAAACGTAAGATAGATCTTCTTCTTTTTCTTCTTACGTACCGGTGGCGTTGTTTCCTTTGCCACGGCAATGGTTGTTTGTTTTTTAATGGGAAGATTGTCATCAGTGCTTCTACGGGTTGTTTTGGCGCAGGCCATCAGTACCAGCAAAAGGAGAAGCGGGCGGTAGGACAAAAAGGTAGTGGGACCACCTTCGTCGTTGTTCGTTTCCATACTTGTTTAGGGGAAATTTTATTACTGTGAATTTATAATAACAGAGGGCCGGAATGCAAATAGTTTTGGTTAAAGATTGTTTAAATACAGCGGGTGAATTATCTTAAATTTACAGTTACAACATTTCCCATGAGCCGAAAAGAAGAAGTATTGCAGGAGGTGGTGATCAAGTTTGCCGGCGATTCCGGCGATGGCATGCAATTGACAGGCAGTCAGTTCACCAACAATACCGCTTTGCTGGGTATTGACCTGGCCACTTTCCCGGATTTTCCTGCAGAGATCCGCGCCCCGCAGGGCACCCTGCCCGGCGTAAGCGGCTACCAGCTACGCTTCTCCAGCGACCGCATTTTTACGCCCGGCGATGAATGTGATGTACTCGTAGCCATGAATGCCGCTGCGCTCAAAACCAACCTTAAATCGCTGAAAAAAGGCGGTAAGATCATTGCCAATACCGACGGGTTCGATACCAAGAACCTGCGCCTGGCCAATTATCCCGATGGCATCAATCCATTGGAAGATGGCAGCCTGGACAATTACGAGGTCATTAAAATGGATGTGACCAGGATGACCCGTGAAGCCCTGAAAGAGTTCACCATGGGCACCAAGGAAAAGGACCGCGCCAAGAACATGTTTGTACTCGGTTTCTTATACTGGATGTATAACCGGGATATGGACAATACGATCCGGTTCTTTAAAGATAAATTCGGTAAGAAGCCGGAAATAATGGAAAGCAATATCCGTGTATTGCAGGCAGGTTATAATTTCGGCGATACTACCGAAACCTTTACGACCACCTTCCGCGTGGAGAAAGCCAAAATGGACCCCGGTGTATACCGTTCCATCATGGGCAACCAGGCATTGGCCTATGGGCTGATCGCTGCTTCCCAAAAAAGCGGACTGCCGCTTTATCTCGGTTCTTATCCCATTACACCGGCATCAGACATCCTGCATGAGCTGAGCAGGCACAAAGCCTTTGGCGTAAAGACCTTCCAGGCAGAAGATGAAATTGCTGCCATTACATCCGCCATTGGCGCTTCCTATGGCGGCTCCCTTGGCGTTACCACTACCTCTGGCCCCGGCATGGCCTTAAAAGCAGAAGCCATGGGCCTGGCCGTCATGATGGAGATCCCGCTGCTGATCTGTAATATCCAGCGCGGAGGCCCTTCCACCGGCCTGCCTACCAAAACAGAGCAAAGCGACCTGCTGCAATCCTATTATGGCCGCAATGGCGAATGCCCCATGCCCATTGTATCGGCCTCCACGCCCAGTGATTGCTTCGCGGCCGTTTATGAAGCAGTACGCATAGCGATACAACACATGACACCGGTTATCTTCCTCAGTGATGGTTACATCGCCAATGGAGCAGAGCCTTGGCGTTTTCCGAAGAGTGAAGACCTGGTTCCTATAGAAGTAAAATTCAAAACCGACCTGGGGCATGGGGAAGATAAATTCCAGCCCTACCTGCGCGATGAGAAGCTGGTACGCCCCTGGGCCATCCCCGGCACACCCGGATTGGAACACCGCATCGGCGGACTGGAAAAGCAAAACATCACCGGCAATGTCAGCTATGAGCCGGAGAACCACCAATTGATGGTAAAGATCAGGCAGGAAAAGGTAGACAAGATCGCCGATCATATTCCTGAACAAAAGCTGGACAGCGGCCCTGAAAAAGGAAAGCTGCTGGTACTGGGCTGGGGTAGCACCTATGGGGCCATCAAGAGCGCCGTGGGAGAACTACAGGCCGAAGGATATGCGGTAAGCCATGCCCACCTCAGGCACCTCCGTCCCTTCCCCAAAAACCTGGGAGATATCCTACAATGCTTTGAGCAGGTGTTAATCCCGGAGATCAATAACGGACAACTTATTAAAATCATCCGTGACCAATACTTTGTAGATGCCAAAGGCTATAACAAGATCATGGGCATACCCATTACCAAGACCGAACTGGTGATGAAGCTGCGGGAAATGCTGGGATCGATAAATTAAAGCGGTTAAGAAGTCTGCACATTCTGCTCAGAGAACAGAAAAGCAATGGCAAAGGCCAGTATGGCCAGTATTAACCCAAACATGAAGATATTGTAGCTGATACGGAGGTATTTGTATTTACGCGCCAGTACCACGCCCAGGAAATAGATATCCTTCACCATGCTGCTGTTCAGGTAATCCCGGTCGTTCATCATTTCCTTCATGGCCCAGTCGTACTCGGGCAATGACATATTGTAAAAATTACCAAAGAACAGCAGGTTCACCTTTTTATTCTTTATATCCTCTTCGGTGAAAGTTCCCTTTGTAATGTTGGGGCGCGTAGCCAGGATGGCATATACAATAGCACTCAGGCATACCAATAACAGGATAATGGTAGGCACAATATATTCGGGATAGAATTGCAGTTTACCCAGTAATACCGATACCATGATTGACATCACAATGGTATTGACAGAGATCATGATATTGGCCTTGCTGTCGGCCATCTGGCTCAGGTTCACATGGTTTTCCGACATGATGCGGAACATGGTGGCAATACCCCGCTCGGTACGGTCGGCCTTCATTTTTTCTTGTTTTGCTTTCCCTTCATTTGTCTTCCCTTCGTTATCCGGGGCTACTGTCTCCGCCGGCTTAACCGGTAATATTTTATTGGCCTGGACCGGCATTCCCTCCTGGGGATCATCTTCTTTGGCCAATAGTTCCTGCAGGTGTTGCTGCTTTATGGGTTGCAGGTTCTTACGGGCATAGTCGGTAAAATACCGGTGCTGCTGGAGGAACTGTATATTTCTTTGCCGCCATTCTTTCTTGCCTAACTTTTTATCGAACAGGGTGTTTAATTCTTTACGCAGCAGCTTGTTCTTTTCGTCAAACTGGTCAGTACCCAGGTGGAAGAGGTCGGCATCGCAAAGTATCTGCTCGGTAAGGTTGGTAGGGCATTGTGGCCATTGGGTGGCCATAATACAGTTGCCTACCTTTTCAATAACAGCAGGCTCCACCTGGTGTTGCTGCAGGAAATCAGTAGCTATTTCCTTACTGACTGTTTCGTGCCAACGGGCATTGCCACTGGAATAACCGGTATCATGGAACCAGGCAGCCAGCAATAAGATCTGCCGGTCTTCTTCCGGCAAAAGGTAGTAATCCGCCAGTAAGGTAGCAGCTCTTGCTACCTCCTGCGTATGATCAATATTGTGGAACAGGAAGGAGGGGCTTACGCGGGTGGCAAAGAAATGGACCACAAAACGCTCTGCTTCCTGCAGTAAAGATTGACTGTCCATGGACATACCGATGTTACTTTAGCTGACTAAATTAAGCAATAAAAGATTGTATATTTAGAAGAATTAATCGGCAACTTTGCACCTTAACGGCATTGGGCTTATGAAAGTTATGAACGCTGCAATATTATTGTACATATTACTGGTTTTGTCCTTCACCGGCTGCAGCCGGCAAGGGAAGTCTTTTGTTCCATCCATTCCGGGTTATCATACCGATACCCGGCAAACGATTGTATTGGACAAGGAGCTATTGGAAATATCCGGTATGTATTACCTGCCCGATACCAGGATTGCCGCCATTAATGACGAGGATGGAAAGATATTCCTGATCAACAGCTCCACCGGAGATTTTACGGTGACCAAGTTCGGCCGGAAAAGAGATTATGAAGATGTGGTAGTCGTAGACAGCTTTTATTATGTACTGGAAAGTAATGGCAATATTCACCGGGTACCTGTAGCAATGGCCAATACAGAAGAAGAGTTTGAATTTCCCCGGGAAAAGAAAATTGAGTTTGAAAGCCTGTACTATGATCCCAACCTCAAACAACTGGTACTGGTATCCAAAGAACAGCGGGAAACCAAAAAAGGAATCATCACCTATACCTTCTCTCCCGACAGTCTGCAGTTTTCCGACGACATCTTATATGAAATACGCCGTAAGGAGATCCATGAGCACCTGAAGGATAATAATGCTGAGTTCAAATCTTCCGCAGCGGCTATTCACCCGGTGCTTAATAAGCTCTTTCTGGTAGCTTCTGTGGGTAAGGCCATGCTGCAATGCAGCCTGGATGGGAAAATAGAAGGCGCCTGGCAACTAAACCCCGTTCAATTCCCGCAACCGGAAGGACTGACCTTTGCTCCTAATGGCGATATGTTTATTTCCAATGAAGGGGCAGATGGAAAAGCTACCATTTTGAAATTCCCTTATACGCCTGGCAAATAAAACAGCAAGCACACGCATTTATATTTTTTTCGATGCCCCTTTAACAGCACATCACTGATTAAAAATCAGCGATCTGTCAAAGTTGACGCAGCTTAATTTCACATAAATAAGACCTTCACACCCGTGAACATCCGTAACGAAGCATACAACAAAGCATTTGGCGCCAACCTGAAAAGATTGAGAACTGCCAAAAAACTCTCGCGCGAAGCGCTGGCCGCCCAGGCGGGTATTGAACCCAAACAAGTTTACCGAATTGAAGTAGGGGAAAGCAGCCCAACCATTGCTACGGTGGTCACCATCGCCACTGCAATGGGCATGCATCCCAAGAAGATGTTTGAATTTGACTTTGACTTCAAGAACAGTCAGTAATCAGTGGGGGAACAATGAAATTATCCCGGCCATGTTCAATAGCCGGGATGTATTGATATGTTAATTGGTGAGACTCGCCGGTTTCTTCTCTTCCTTCTTTACTTCAGGATCTTCTTCCTCGAGATTAATGGCTACACGCAGCCCCTTTAAACCGCTTACACCCTGCAGTTCTTCCAGGTCAAACTTCTGCACCTCTCCTTTCAATAATCCCTGGTTTTGCAGGAACTCAATGTATTCGAGGTATTCCTGCGCTTCCTGCGGCTGTGAATAAACAATCGCGATGGAACCAGGCTGCGTAAGCCGTTCATTGGAATCTTTCACATGCACCTTATCAATCCGCTTCTTGATAATTTCATAGCGGATATTGTAAGCGCCATCCACATCAAACTTACGTTCTGCTGTGCGGAAACTGATGGAGATAGGATGACTGTGCGCCAGGATAAGCTGACTGGTTTGCAGGCGCAGCGGCAATTCCTTTTCCAGCCGGTGGGTAAGGCGGGCGGCTTTTGCCAGCGTACTCAGCTGCCAGATCTTGAGGTTCTTCAGGTAAAAGAAATCGAACTTTTTATCCGGACTGATAGACTGGCCGATGTAAATATTGAAATCAACCCCATCGGTTACAAAACGCTCAAAGTAATGGGGGAATATTTTCTGTGCTGCTTCCTGCTCCCGGTCAATGAACCGCGCTACTGCATTATTAATAGTAGTAATACTGTCCTCATACTCTCTCCGGTGATGGTACACCATTTCCACGGGAGAATCAATGGCCGTGAAATAGCGGTTGATCTCTTTGTTGAGAGAGGGCAATATGGACTGCAGGTGTTTGAACAGGTTGATCAGTTCCACTTTCAGGAATTGCAGAATGGCAATCTCTTCATCCGCAAACAATATATTGGATACTGAATGGGTATACTTCTGCAGTTTGAAAGAGGTTTCATCCAGCAGGGGGAAGGGATGCTCTTTCCGGGCCAGTTGAATGATCTCTTTGGCCAGGTTCAATTGCTCCAGCAAGTCAAGCTGGATCGCATTGTTCCGCTCTACCGATGAGTTCCGGATATCGATCGCCCCGTACATAGGATATACGCCCTGGAATACGATGGGCTCAATCTTTACCTGCTCACCCTTGCTCTTCCTGGTAAGGTACCGCAATGCTTCTTCTGTAAACCGCCACTCAACGGCATCCTGTACAGCAGTAAACTGGTCTTTGATAACCCGGTCAACCTGGTGGTCCAGGTTTTCCTGGCTCTTTTCCATGGCCAGCTTAAACAAGGGGATGGCCGGTTCTATTTTAGCAATATGCGACGCGTTAAATGTGCCGGGTGTTTCACTTACGATCAGCAACACGCCCAGCATATCATGGTTATCTGCAAACAAGGGGCAGATAATTGCGCTTTTATAACCCAGCTCAGCCAACATGGTCATGAATGGGTAACGGATCACCGCTTCATCATTGATGTGCTGGATCAGCAATGGCTGTTCCGTATTTTTAAAGGCTTTCACCACGGCCTGATATACATATTGCAACTGTTCGGGCGAGGGATCTTTCTTCGCAGTCTCAGGAATACTGCTGTATATTTCAGAAAGCACCAGGTGATTGTTCACCCGGAAGAAAGGTTTAACGGCTGTATGAACGCCCGACAAACCAATCAGGTTTTGCACCTGTGTCTGCAATTCAGCAAACACATTGGCATCGGAAAAAGTATGCAGGTCAAGCAGGCGGTTACGGATAATATTCAATACTTCCCGTTCCGTAACGTCGCGCAGACGCAGGATCACCATGCCTTCAAATTCAAACAGGTGCAAGGGTAATAGTTCCTGCAGGGTTGCCAAAGGCATCAGGTCGGTTACTGCATGGCAGTGAGCCCCGCAATCAAAAGACAGTTGGGGCAGATCCCCTTTAATGCGCACATCAATAAACCGGGAATCCAGTTCCAGCTCTGTATAAGTATCAAGGCCGGTATGCGGGCATTTAACGCCATATACACTGGTCATAACGCCATTATTGATATTGGCGTTAAAAAACCGGTTCAGGATCATCTGATAGGCCCCTGTTATCTTCTCCTCATTGATCCTGTCTTCAGTTTCACAATCGGGCATCGTGATCTTCTGTCCCGTTGCATCCATGAATTCCTCCTGCATCCTGCGGGAAGCATAAAACATCTGGAACTGAAAAGGTACTGAGCTGCCGTACAGGTCCTCCTTATCTGAGAGGGTAACAGGGAATACCGTTGACATCAATTGTTCGATCAGGGCCTTGTGCTTATCAAGCAGTTCAAGATCGCGGATAGGTTCCAGTAATTCGGAATGCTGGTATACTTTATCCAGCAATTCTTTATACCACTGTCCCACGCCTTCTCTTCCTTCCTTGACCGTTTTTTCCAATGCTCTGATCAGCGGCCTGAAGGACAGGCTGGAGTTAATACTAGTGGTATGTGTAGAAGTTTTGTTCATGTAAAATATCTTTTGTTTTTCTGGCTATATAAGGGTAGACGGTTGACCGGGTTGGATATTGTAAAAGTACCAATTTTAATATGGCTGGGCTATCCCCGGTAGTGGGGGAATTTTAATCGTACGTTAATAACAAGTACAGACAAATAAAAGTTGCATAAGCGTTGCCTGATGGCGGTATCATTTTCTATAGCTGTATACCAACTCTGCATAACATTCAGATAATCAATTACCTGGCAGCCTTCGCCTTATTTTTTTGGTAGTACTTGCAGACCGGTCTTAAGCCACATTCCTCGCATTTGGGATTGCGCGCCACGCAGATGTACCGGCCATGGAGTATAAGCCAGTGGTGGGCAACGTGTACCAGCTCTTTGGGAATATACTGCAATAACTGTTTTTCGGTCGCCAGCGGGGTTTTGGCGCCTACGGTAAGCCCGATCCGGGCTGAGACCCGGAATACATGGGTGTCAACGGCCATATTGGGTTGCTGGTCTACCACCGAGGTGATCACATTGGCTGTTTTACGGCCCACACCGGGTAGCTGCACCAGTTCTTCCACCGTCAGGGGTACCTGGCCATTGAATTGCTCCATCAGCATATTGGCCATGCCGATGAGGTGCTTTGTTTTGTTATTGGGATAAGAAATGCTTCTGATCAGCGGGAACAGTTCATCAAAAGTGGCTTTAGACAAGCTGGCCGCATCCGGGTATTTTTCAAAAATAGCCGGCGTGGTCATATTGACCCTTTTGTCTGTACATTGTGCTGATAAGATCACAGCTACCAGTAACTGGTAGGGATTGTCATACAAGAGCTCAGTCTCCGCATCGGGAGCGTGCTGTTGAAAATAACTGATAACAAAATCGAAGCGTTCTTTCCTGGTCATTCTTAGCTTGGAATGACGGCGAAATTACGGGAAGAGGATCAGGCAATCAACAAAAGCTGTAACAACTGTTATTCAACAGATTCTATAGCCGATTCACGGGCATAGTTCATAATGTTGAGAAGCACCTGTGGCCGGGGAGATTCAACAATCCGGTCAAGGCTTTTTACAGATGTTCTTAAAACTTCTAATTTCTCGCGAAGTGTCCAGTCTTCCTGTAAGGAGGCTTCAATCGCTGCGGTTTTCTCTGGGGAGGTTTCTTGATACAAATACTGTATGAGCTCCTCTGGTGTAAAGAGAATAGTCATAGGCAAATCCATTTATGTCCTTTAAAATTTCCGAAAGAGTCAATTTCGGAGTCCGTCCGTGATTATAAACGTTGGTTGGGCTGGGTTATTGTATAGGGTATTGGAAATTGGAGGAGGAGTTGCAAAAACCGGATTCAAGGTAGAGAAAATAATTTAAAAATAACAATAGGAAATATACGAATTATTGTACTATGTGCATAGTATCTGCAGAAGGAGCTAATTAATTGCTTTTCAACTAATTGAAGCTAAATAAGAGGAGGCAGAAAAAATAGATTATTGCTTTATTTCAGGCAGGATAAACAGGTCTTCATTGTCTTTTTTCATCCAGTACTTTTCCCGGGCATATTTCTCCAGGGTAGCGGGATCAGACTTTAATTGTTCCAGCTCTTTCTTCGTGTTATCAATCTGTCCCAGGTAATAATCACGGCTTTCTTCCAGCTTGTGAAGTTCGTGCTTGTGCTTAAAGTGGGTGGTAATAATATCCTGGTCGTCAAAAAAACAGATCCATACCCCAAACACCAGGGCGGTGAGCAGGTACTTGTTCTTAAGCCAGGCGGGTATGTGTTGAAGAAACTTCATTTGAAACCGGAAGTCAGAAGTTGGAAGTCAGAAGTCTGAGCGAATGCTCCGACTTCTGACTTCCAACTTCGGATCCTTATTTACCAAATTTAATCTTTCCTTTAGGATAAACAGCATTCTCAGCCAGTAATTCTTCAATGCGGAGGAGCTGGTTATATTTAGCCATCCGGTCACTGCGGCTGGCAGAACCCGTCTTAATCTGACCGCAATTGAGGGCTACAGCCAGGTCGGCAATAGTGGTATCTTCTGTTTCACCGCTGCGGTGGCTCATGATGGTATTGTAACCATTGTTCTGCGCCAGTTGAACCGCATTGATGGTCTCTGTTACGGTTCCTATCTGATTTACCTTGATCAGGATGCTATTGGCAATACCTTTGTCGATACCTTCCTGTAAACGTTTTACGTTGGTAACAAACAGGTCGTCACCTACCAACTGGCATTTGCCGCCGATCGCCGTGGTGAGGTTTTTCCAACCGGTCCAGTCATCTTCTGCCATACCATCTTCAATAGATACGATGGGGTATTTCTTCGCCCAATCAGCCCAAAAGGCTACCATTTCATCACTGCTGATGGATTTGCCTGAGCTCTTGTGGAATTTATAGCTGTTTGTTTTTTCGTCAAACATTTCTGTAGTAGCAGCATCCATGGCAATGCCAATTTGCTCGCCGGCTTTGTAACCTGCCAACGTGATGGCTTCCAGTACGGTTTCGATGGCTTCTTCATTGCTCTTGATATCAGGCGCAAAACCACCTTCGTCACCTACGTTGGTGCTGTATCCTTTTTTCTTCAGTACGGTTTTCAGGTTATGGAATATTTCCACGCCCCAACGAAGACCTTCACTGAAAGAAGGAGCACCGATGGGAACCACCATAAATTCCTGGAAATCGATCTTGTTATCGGCATGCATACCACCATTAAGGATATTCATCAGGGGCATGGGCAGCACGGTAGCATTTACACCACCGAGGTAGCGGAACAGGGGCAGGTTGCTTTCCTGGGCAGCAGCATGGGCTACGGCCATGGAAACGGCCAGGGTAGCATTAGCGCCCAGCTTGGCTTTATTTTCAGTACCATCAATCTTTAACAGTTGAGCATCTATATAAGCCTGCTTCACCACTTCCATACCAATCAGTTGATCGGCAATAATATCATTCACATTCTTTACAGCCTGCAGAACGCCTTTGCCTACATATACCTTCTTATCATTGTCACGCAGTTCCACCGCTTCGTGTTTTCCGGTAGAAGCGCCGCTGGGCACAGCAGCCCGGCCAATAATGCCATTTTCAGTAACCACATCTACTTCCACCGTAGGATTACCACGACTATCTAATATCTGTCTTGCATGAATGTCAGAAATGTAACTCATGATTCGTTGTTTGTTATTTGCTGTTGGTTTGAATATAAGGCAAACGCTCGTTAGCGGTGCTGGTGCACCCCCGGGGAGTGCTGCAACCGGATGGCAAAGAAACGAAGTTTATATTAATTTTATTGATATCGCCGCTCAGCTTGCCCTTTTTTCGAGATCATTCAATACCGCCAGCCATTCCCGGGGTTCTTCACCATCTTCCTGCCATAGATCGCGCAATTCTGAATTATTTCTAACTCTTTCGATGGCTTTTGCAATCGTGCTGCTATCCTGCGACAGCAATGTTCCCGTGCCGGCTTTCTGTAACCAGTCTTCGGCGTTCTCGGGAAAGTCTTCTGATTGTTTTCCTTTGGCAGCGGCTATATATTCAATAGCAGCGAGCGCTGCTGCGCTATCATCTACTTCCAGGTAGTCTTCTGCCGGATAGTTGGCTACTACCCTGATAGCTTCTTCAATTCTGTCGAATCCACGCTCTTCCACTTCTGCTACAAAATCCAATGCGCTGTCATTTTCAAAAATTCTATGTCCCCAGGTTCCCATTGTTTTACTATTATTGGTTATTCGTTAATGATCTGAATACCTCTTCCAGGCTTTGACCGCCCGATTGAAGGGATACGATGTTCAGGTTCTGCTGCAGGGCCAGCTCCAGCAATTGCCGTTTGGCTTCCTGCACATCGGTACAGGTAAGCTCCCATTCATAGGTGCTTAACTTGTTAACCGCCCGTACGCTGCTTAACCTTTCCAGCCAGGCAGGTTCCAGTGATTCGCGGAAACTGACTTTCAGCACTTCACTGTTGGCTGATTGCGTGCGCAGGTTGCTCAGCGTATCATTGGCTACCAGCTTACCCCGGTTAATGATCACTACCCGGTCGCAGATGGCTTCTACTTCCTGTAATATGTGGGAAGAGAACAAGACAGTTTTATGCTGTCCCAGCTTTTTGATCACCTCCCTGATCTCAACGATCTGGTTGGGATCGAGACCGGTGGTAGGCTCATCAAGGATCAACACTTCGGGATCGTGGATAAGGGCGGCTGCCAGGCCTACGCGTTGTTTATAGCCTTTTGACAACTGGCCCACTTTCTTTTTACTTTCCAGGGAAAGGCCCACCATTTCTATCACTTCTTCAATTCTTTTCTTCCTGTCGCTCACACCATGTACATCCGCTACAAAATCCAGGTACTCCCGTACGTACATATCATAATAGAGGGGATTGGCTTCGGGCAGGTAGCCGATCTTTTTTTTACTTTCCAGTGGCTCCTTTTGAACATCAATGCCGCATACAATTGTGGTGCCACTATCCGGCTGTAGATAGCCGGTAATAATTTTCATAGTAGTAGATTTACCGGCGCCGTTAGGCCCCAGGAAACCTACGATCTCTCCTTTATTGACATGGAAGGAAATACTATCTACAGCCTTCTGCTCACCATATAACCGGGTAAGCTGATTTACTTCAATTGACATAGCAACAAACCTACAAAAACCAATTTGAAGATTTTAATATTTCAGCACCTTCTGCATATTTAACAATAAGGTAGCAGAAAAAGCAGTTTATAGGGCAGGCTGCTTAGAGATCATCGTATTCATACAAGGGATCCAACGAAGTATTGGCCTTTATATCCAATAAGGGATTGATGATACCGTTTTTCAGGCCGTATACCCATCCATGCAGGTCGGGCCGGTTCTCCTGTTTCCAGGCGCGCTGAATAATGGATGTTTTAGCCAGGTTTTTTAACTGCTCCACCACATTGAGCTCCACCAGCCTGTTTGTCCGTTCATCAGGCTCATGGATGGCATCCAGCTCTTCCCGGTGCAGCCGGTATACATCTTTAATATTCCGCAGCCACATATTCAATAAGTATTTATAATCATGGTTGGTGGTAGCGGCCTTAACGCCTCCACATCCATAATGACCACATACAATGACGTGTTTTACCTTTAAATGATTCACCGCATAGTCCAGTACGCTTAGCAGGTTCACATCTGTATTGATCACCAGGTTGGCCACATTGCGGTGCACAAATATTTCTCCGGGCTGTGTACCTGTAATTTCATTGGCAGGCACGCGGCTGTCGCTGCAGCCGATCCATAAAAAATCAGGTTGTTGTATATTTTCCAGCCGCTTGAAAAACAGGGGATCTTCTCCCACTTTTTCAGCCGCCCAGGCTTTATTTTCCAGTAGTAACCGCTCAAATGGCATCATAGAAGTAATTTTTATGGTGCTGTAAAATAGCAAAAAAAAGACCAGACAATGACTTGCCTGGTCTTTTTAAAAAATAAGCTATTGTTACCTCAATGCAACAGCGCCTGGTAGATAGCCTCATGTACCCTGGGGCGTACATTCATGCGCAGGAATTTGTTGATATCAGGACTGTTGACCCGATTGGACAAAAAGATGTAGACAAGATTGTATTGGGGATCTATCCAGAAACAGGTGCCGGTAAAACCGGTATGCCCATAGGTAAGCGGTGAGGCCGACAAGGTAGGATAGGGTTCCTTGCGGGTAGCATTGTCTTTTTCCGGCTTGTCGAAGCCCAGGCCGCGACGGCTGATATCGCTATGGTAGGCGGTGAAATAGTCCACGGTAGCCTTACTGAAAAAGTTTTGCCCGCCCAGTACACCGCCGTTCAGCAATACCTGTGAAAGTATCGCCAGGTCGTACGCATTGCTGAAGAGCCCGGCATGACCAGCCACTCCGCCAAACATGGCAGCTCCCGGATCATGTACATCGCCCTGGATCAGTTGCTGGCGGAAGCCTGCTTCTTTTTCGGTAGGCGCTATATAATTAAGCGGAAAGCGATCGCGCGGTTTAAAACCGGTAGAGGTCATGTCCAGCTTATCGTAAAAAGTTTTCTTTACATACGCTTCCAGTGGCATGCCGGTAATAGCCTCTACCACCTTGCCCAAGAAAATAAAATCATTATCACTGTAGATGTACCTGTTGCCGGGCTCCAGGTTGCTGGTAAGGATACGGCTATAAATAGTATCCACCCAGTCATTGCGCATGAAAAGATGATCTGCCACGCGCACATGATGCGCGGAATCCGGTTTCAGGGCGTAAAAATTCCAGTTGGGGCTATTGCCATCTGCCCCATTCACCGTTTCCCGGTAAAAAGGTATAAATGATTTCAGGCCTGCCTGGTGCAGGATCACATCCCACAGCTTAAGTCCTTCTTTATTGGTCCCCTTTACCCAGGGCAGGTAATCACCCAATGTTTTTTGCAGGTCTATCTTACCTTCATCATACAGCTTCATCACCGACACTGTAGTAGCCATGATCTTGGTGACTGAAGCGAGGTCATAAATAGTTTCAGGATATACCGGCTCCGTACTATCATAAGTTAAATAACCATAGGCCCGCTCAAAAACGATCTTGCCATCTTTGGCTACCAGCACCACTCCGCCGGGTATGGCCTGCTGCCGGATGGCATCATACATAACGGCATCAATGGAATCATTCAGTTGGGCCTGCTTAAAACCCAGCGTTGCCGCCGGTACTCCAGGCAGTAAGCGCTTTATTACAAGGCCGTCTCCGAACTTCAATGATTCGCAAACAGTAACCGGCAGTTTTCCTTTTGCCTGCAGGCGACCGGCGATCAGGTCGGTAGCCACTGTTTGCGTTATATCATCATCTTCATAGCAGGCTACCAATACCTTTGCATCACAAAAGTTTTTGATAAGGTAGGGGTTGCCAAATGCAAGCGTGATGGTTTGATGCTGTTGCTGCAATCCCTTTACCAGCGAAAGGGCGGCATTGCTTACGCCAAAACTATTGGCCGGATAGCGGCTATAGTTATGCATGCCAATGACCACCACATCGTACCGGTTTTTAAACAGTTCCAGCATGGGGGCTACCTTGGCGGAGTCGAGCCTGTAATCAAAATAATAAACCTGCGCATCATAGTCCTTACGCACCTGCTCTGCAAACACATTGTCTTTGGTAAGTCCAAAGCCTACATAAGCTACCCGCTTTCCTTTGGTGAGCGGATAAATACCGTAGTCATCATTGCGCAGCAGGGTCAATGCCTTTTCAGCGATCAGCCGGCGCATGGCTCCTACTTTGCTATTCAGGTCGGCGGTCAGGTTCTTTGTTTCGATGGGTTTCCAGTTGGCCAGTCCATATTCATACTTGGCGTGCAACACTTTCTTTACATGCGCATCTATGGCTTTCCAGGAAAGCTTACGCTTGCGGATGGCTTTGAGTATCTTATCAATGCTGCCGGGAATATCACCGGGCAGGCACAACATATCATTACCGGCAATCAATGCCTGAAGGGAGATCTCTCCATCAGGATAATATTTGGCTACGCCTTTCATTTCCAACGCATCGGTAAACGTGAGGCCGTTATAGTGCATTTCCTTGCGCAGCAAGTTCGTTACGTTGTTCTTTGAAATAGAAGTAGCGCGGTTAGCCGTATTGTCAATAGCCGGTACTGCCAGGTGAGCGATCATCACACTGCCAATGCCTGCTTTGAAGATCTCCCGGAAGGGATATAGTTCCAGGGAGTCCAGTTGCTCTTTTGATTTATTAATAATGGGCAGGTCATAATGCGAGTCTACATCCACATCACCATGACCGGGAAAGTGTTTGGCGCAGGCCATCGTACCGGCATCCTGCATGCCTTTCATGTATTGAATACCGTATTCAGCTACCTTGTATTTATCTTCTCCAAAAGAGCGGTCATTGATCACGGGATTATTGGGATTGTTATTAACATCCACTACCGGCGCATAGTTTACCTGGATGCCCATGCGTTTACATTGTTCGCCTACCACACGCCCGTATTCATAGATCAACGCAGGGTCCTGTACAGCGCCCATCATCATCTGCCGGGGCAGCCCCTGTACACTGTCCAGCCGCATACCCAATCCATTCTCCCCATCAATAGCTACCATCAGCGGCGTTTGGGCAATGGATTGAAAATAATTGATCAGGTTGGCCTGTTTAACAGGGCCTCCCTGGAACAAACAGATAGCGCCAATATTGTATTTACGGATGGCTTCTTCCACTTCCTTGTCGAAGAAAGTAATGGTGCGGTTGGGGCCGATGGAAGACAAACGCAATACCATCAGTTGGGCGATCTTCTGTTCTTTGGTCAGTGTTTTAAATACACTGTCTACCCAATGATTGGCGGGCAGGAAAGAAGGGCGCTGGGCCTGGATGGCAGTAACACTCCACAAAAGAATAGCAAACAAAAAGAGTCTCTTCATGATGATGAACTTAAAAAGCGAATTTAGCCGCTGAAATTAAGAAGAAACACCCATAAAAAGGATGAGCGGGACATTCCCTGCTGTCAATTTTAATAATCATGCAACGTTGTGAGTGAACGCTTTTTAAATGCTTCTCACTTCCTTGCGATTCATGCAGATTACCGCATATTAGCCGGGAAGGCGGAAAGGCAACAAGGGGCTTCGACAAGCTCAGCCCGACAACAATATTCCCGCTTCGAGAAAAATAATCCTGCCATGGGAAGGATATGTGGAGATAACAGGCTGATTCCCGTTTAAAAATAGTTGGCATGCCCCTTGAATATACATTATCGGTTTTTCATAGGATATTGGACTAAGACGGGGTTGAATTTCTATTCAGACCCTTTTCTTTTTTTATACCTGCACCACGCTGTTTTACTCATACGCATTGCCATCAATATTAATCCACAGAAGGCGCCAATAACAGTCATTTACGCCCCAATTAATTCCCGTATTTTCGCTGCCAAATAAGGAGACTGAAGATTGCCCGACATTATTCAATTACTGCCCGATAATATTGCGAATCAGATCGCTGCCGGCGAAGTGATCCAACGGCCGGCCAGCGCGGTGAAAGAGCTGCTGGAAAATGCCGTAGACGCCGGCGCTACCGAGATCAGGCTACTCATCCAGGATGCCGGTAAATCCCTGATACAGGTGATTGACAACGGTAAAGGCATGAGTGAAACCGACGCCCGCATGTGCTTTGAACGCCACGCTACCTCCAAAATACACCAGATCGAAGATCTGTTCCGCATCCGCACAATGGGTTTCCGCGGGGAAGCACTGGCTTCCATAGCAGCCGTAGCACAGGTAGAACTGAAAACCAAAAGAGCAGAAGATACCACAGGGACCTATATAGAGGTGGAAAACAGCCTGGTAAAAAGGCAGGAGCCGGTGGCCGCCAATACCGGCACCAGCATTGCCATGAAGAACCTGTTCTTCAATATCCCGGCAAGGCGTAACTTTCTAAAAACCAATGCCTCAGAGATGCGGCACATTGTGGATGAGTTCATCCGGGTGGCGCTCTCTTTCCCGGAAATATTTTTCTCCCTGTCGGCCAACGGACAGGAGATGTTCCACCTGGAGAAAGGTACTCTCAAACAACGGATCGTACAAGTGCTGGGCAACCAGTACAATGCGAGGCTGGTGACCGTACAGGAGAAAACAGACTACCTGAATATTTATGGCTTCACCGGCAAACCGGAGACAGCCAAGAAAACGCGCGGCGACCAGTATTTCTTTGTGAACAACCGCTTTATCCGCAGCCCTTACCTGAACCATGCGGTGATGAGCGCCTACCAGGAAATGATCGCGCCCGACAGTTTCCCGCTGTATGTGTTGTTCATTGACCTGGACCCTGCCCAGGTAGATATTAATGTGCATCCCACCAAACAGGAGATCAAGTTTGAAGATGAGAAGATCGTGTATGCCTTTGTGCAGGCCGCAGTAAAACATGCCCTGGCACAGTTCAGCGTTACACCTACCCTCGAATTTGACCTGGACCCGAACATACAACAGCTCGACGCGATCAATAAGCCTTTCACGGAAGATAAACAGGAGGCCGCTACTACATCGCCCCTGTTTAAGAATTTCAGCCAGAAACACCAGGCGCATTTTATTCAGCCCACCAATAAGAGTGAGCTGAAGCACTGGAGGGATTTTTATGAGGGGGAGAATAACAAGAATCCAGCATCCAGGATCCAGCATCCAGAAGCCGGTGATCAGCCATCAGCAGCAGGCAGCCAGGGAGAGAAGAAATTTGAGTCTTTATTAGATCAATTGAGGAAAGAGGAACAACCAACTGGCTCTATCACTCTCCACTCTCCACTCACTACGCACAATCCTCAGGCCCGCCTTGAACTGGTGATCAGTGAGCAGGCGCCTTTATCGCAGTTGCACAACCTGTACATCGTAGTGCCTACCAATCGCGGTTTTATATTGGTACACCAGCAACTGGCACATGAACGCATCCTGTATGAACGTTTTATCGCAGCGGCTACCGATAAGGCGATGGCTACCCAGCGCAGCCTGTTTCCGGTAACACTGCAGTTATCTGCCCAGGATGCCGTACTGATGAATGAATTAATGAGCGACCTCAACCAATTGGGTTATCTGATTGAACCCTTCGGCAACCAGGCATTTGTAATACAAGGCACGCCGGCCGACCTGGAGCAGGGCAATGAAAAGATGATCATTGAAAACCTGCTGGAGCAATTCAAGCACTTCAGCAGCGACCTGAAGTTTTCCAAACGGGAAAAGCTGATCCGCTCACTGGCCTGGCAGCAGGCCATCAAACCCGGCACCTCTTTATCTGACAAGGAAATGCGGCGGCTGATAGATGATCTGTTCCAATGCAGGCAACCCAATGTTACCGCAGGGGGCAATCCCACTTATATTGAATTCAAGCGGGATTATCTCGAACAGCTATTTAAGCGTTAATAAGGTTTTACCGGAATTTGATGACTTCTTGCTTTCCCACAAATTATACCGCAGGTAGAATTGCAGCGCCCTGTTCTTATCAAAAGTATATGGCGTGGCAGGTGATAACCGGAAGCTCAGGTAATTGCTGAGGGCCTGGTTATAGCGCAATCCCACGGTGAAGCGGTTGAAGAAATAGTTGGCATCGAGCAAGAGCCTGAACTCATTACTATTGATCCTTTGCGATAAGCTGTCATTCCTGAAGCGGCTGTAGGTTTCTTTTACCAGTACATTACCGCCACCGGTCCACTTTCTTTCCTCCGATAAGGCCACCCCACTGATCATGGAAGAGAATTGAATACCGGTACCCATGTAAAAACCGGGGAATGGGCTATGGTGTATGCTCACTGGTATATTGAAGTAATACAGCTTTTTGGCATACACGGCATTCGTGGTATAACTATTCGGACCTAAAGGCCTGACCGTGTATTCCAGGAGTGTAGACCGTATAAACTGGGGCGATATTAGCTGCGCCTCTGTTTGTAAGAATGTTTTGCCGCTGAGGTGATATTGCAAGTGAGGCGACGGCAGGTAATCGGATACGGTATTATGGCCGGCCCACAGGTTATAGCCCATGGCGCGCTGATCGCCCAGGGGAAAAGCAAGGGGCAGGGTAAATCCCATCGCCAGCATACCAGTTTCCCTGCTCCTTTGCAGTTTCTTTTTAGCCGCACCGGCATTGGCTACAGGGCGGTCCGGCAGGCCATTCTTTTTTGCATAGTCTTTCTCAATGGTAGTTCCGGGGGCAAGCACAGGCCCGGGTTGACTATTTGTATAGCGAAGCGGTGATCTTACAGTGGTAGCGTGTACACGATCTTCAGCCGGTTTGGACAATACAGGCGCTTTATCATAGATCACTTTGGGGTCTTGCTTCAAAGGCTTACGCGTTGTACCGCGGGTGAGGTTACGCTCCCTTTGTTGATCAGTAAAGGCAGGATCAAGATCAGCAGGCGTCTTGGGTTGTGTGCGACCGCCTGACAGTTTCTTGTTCCCTTCCCGTGTGTAGTTCCTATTATCTTTTTGAGTAGTTATTGTTTCATCGGCTCTGGGTTGACGGTTGTTGTTTTGATTGTTACGGATCTTGTTGCCGGCATCGCGAACAGTTGCCACTGCTGCCCCTTCATCTCTTTCCGACACGGCGGCATTGCTACCGGGTGGTGTAACCGGTTTCTCCCGGCTTTTGACAGTTCCTTCGGCAGGAGCAGTAGCTACCGGTGGGTTATCAGGTGATTGGGCGGCGGTCCCGGAAGACTGCGCTTTGCCGGCCGGCGATAACGGCTTCCCTTTTTCCGGATCAACCGGAGGCAACGTTTGTGTAACAGGGATTGTCTTATCTCCTTCAAGGAAATGTTTTCCAGACAGCCAGGTGCCCAGGAATAAAATCCCAATGGCAATACTGAACAGCCACCAATGGCGGCGTACGGAGAAGCCGCCTCCTCGGGGCATCTCCTTCTCCAGCAATGCTCTCATCTGTTCCCAGGAGTCATTGGCCTCTCCTGGGGGTGGCAGGTGTTGCAGTTTGTCTGCCAAGTGTCTTTCGTATGGTTGTCGGTCGTTCATTACGGTTACACTTGCATGGTTTGTAATAGGTGTTGCAGTTGTCTGCGGGCTTCGCTCAGGTGCCATTTACTGGTCCCTTCACTAATTCCCAACAGGTTAGCTATTTCACGGTGATTGTATCCTTCTACAACGTAGAGGTTAAATACACCCTGGGTAGCAGGTGATAGTTTTCTTACCAACTGTAATAATTCCTGGGCGCTCATACGTTGTATGGCATCCGCTTCAATGGCAGGCTCTTCCGCTTTTTCCAGTTCAATCTTGGTATAGAATTTTTCCCGCTGCCGGATAAAATCAATGGCCGTATTAACAATGATCTTGCGTATCCAGGTGTAGAGCGATGCCCTGCTGGCATCGTACGTATGGATATTCTTATATACTTTCAGGAAACCATTGTGCAATACTTCTATTGCATCTTCCTGGCTACGGGTATAGCGCAGGCATATGGATGCCATGGGCCCATAGAACTGTTTGTACAACTGCTCCTGCGCCCGACGGCTATTGTTAATACAACCGTTAATCAACTCCGTATCGGCAATACTATTTGCCAAATAAGCCCGTATTTATGTTTCCGCAAGCCTTATCCATACCATCATTTAATGCAATGCTGCTATATCCCGGAACGGGATTACCAACGCAAATATTGCAGGATATGGCCTTGCACCCCTTCTTTCAGCCTGCCTTTAACTGTTAATTAATACGTAAAATTGGGACGGAAGCGTTGGGTAGGGCCCAAAAAAGAAGGCCCCTGGGAGATATTGCAGGAACTATTTCAGGAAACCACCGGCCGCGTTTGCAGGGCCCTGGTCAGTTCAGCTTCATTGGTCAGGTCGAGCCGCAACGGCGTAATGGATACATAACCATTCTCTACCGCATAGCGGTCGGTACCTTCTTCGGCAGGCTCCAGCGGGATGACGGTAAACCAGTAATGCTTACGGCCCATCGGGTCAATGCCCGGCACTATTCTACCATCATACAGCCGTACCGACTGCCTGGTCCATTGTACCCCTTTGGGTTCCGGCGGCAGGTTGATGTTGATGAGGCTCAGGTGCGGATTTTCCATCACTGCTGCCAGCGCCTTCTCTACATAGGGATCAAGCCTTTCAAAATCAGGTTCCGTTTTACCGGCCGGCGTACTTACGGCAATGCCCTTTATACCCAGCAGTACGGCCTGCTTGGCAGCCGCCAGGGTGCCGGAATGCCACATGGAATTGCCCACATTAAGGCCCAGGTTAATGCCTGATAATACCACATCCGTTTTGGCCCAGAGGTGCGTGCCCAGGGCCACACAATCGGCCGGCGTACCATTTACCCTGTAGGCTTCCAATCCTTCAAAAGTGATGGGGGATTTTTTATAGTATAAGGGCCTTGAGCCTGTAATAGCATGGCCCATAGAAGATTGCTCCACATCCGGCGCTACGATCTGTACTTCCCCGAAACGGGCAGCAATTTTTGCCAGGGCGGCTAAACCCGGACTGTAAATACCGTCATCATTGGTTACTAATATTCTCATGCTACCATTGAGCTACATAACCATGCCAGCCCGGTTGTGGTATGCAATTGTTAAGGGATAGATTATAATAACAATGAACAACATGAAATACGTCAAACTCCTGCACAATCCGACGGCTGGTGAAGAAGATCATACGAAGAAAGAGCTGATCCCGCTCATAGAAGCGGCAGGCTGGGAATGTAGATATTCATCTACAAAAGAGAAAGGGTGGGATAAGATAGAACCCGATACCGATTTCGTAGCAGTGGCCGGTGGGGACGGCACGATCCGGAAGACTGCCCTCACCCTGCTGGAACGCAAGTTCTCCGACAAAAAACTGCCCATTGCCATATTACCGCTGGGCACCGCCAATAATATTTCGAAATCACTGGGTATCACCGGAACGGTAGCAGAGACCATTACCTCCTGGAAAAAGAGTGCCATCAAGAAGTATGATATCGGGCGTATTGAAGGACTGGAGGAATCTCATTTCCTGGTGGAAGGTTTTGGGTATGGCATTTTCCCACGGCTGATGAAGGTGATGAAAAAGGTAGATAAAGAAAAGAAGAGCACACCGGAACTGGCGCTGCAAACAGCCCTGGAAGAATTGCACCATATCGCACTTTCTTCTGAAGCCCGTCATTATCATATTGCAATAGATGAGCAGGACCATTCGGGTAAATTCCTGCTCGTAGAGGTGATGAACAGCCGCTCTATAGGTCCCAACCTGGAGCTGGCCCCCGGTGCTGATCCGGGCGATGGCCATTTTGATATTATCCTGATGCCGGAAGAAGCCAGGGCCTCACTGGCCGGTTGGGTGCAACAAAAGATCAATGGAGAAGATGTCCCGTTTGATTTCACCCCGATTGACGGCAGCAAGATCACCATACATACAGAAGATACCCTGCTGCATGCAGATGATGAACTGATAAGTCTGAAAGAACCAGCCAATGTTACGGTGGAATTACAGCCGGGTGTATTGGAATTCCTGGTACCGGAGGAGTGAGTGGTGAGTCGAAACCACCAGGCTACCAAAAATTAATTTACATTAGGCATCACCATTTAAGCCAGCCTATGCCCACGCCTATTTCATCAGCACTTCATAATTGGATACCTTATAAGTTGTCCATGCTCCATGATATCCCGCACTGTTACTGGTTGTATACCGGCAACCAGCGTTATACAGCGCCCTTTTTTGACGAAACGATCAGCCAGTGCAAAAGCTTGCCGGAAAACTCATTTCCTTACAGAAGCCTCAGCACACTGGATATATTACCTTCCTGGGGAGCTGCTATGGAATCGGCGCCACCCACTGCTTTTATATTCCATGTTTCACGCTGTGGTTCCACGCTCATTGCCCAATTGCTGGGCCTTCCCGAAGAACATATTGTACTGGCCGAAACCCCTTTTTTGGACCAACTGCTCCGGCTACCTTATCAACAGCCCAATATTGACACTACCCTGATTGCAAAGGCCCTACCGGCTGCGCTTCAATTGTATGGACAGAAAAGAAGGGGCGATGAAAAGCATCTCTTCATCAAGACCGATAGCTGGCATTTCTGTTTTTACCGGCAGTTGCGTCAATTATTCCCCACTGTTCCTTTCCTACTGCTATACCGTTCACCCGATGAAGTGATACAATCACAGCGCAGGCGCCGGGGCATGCAATCGGTACAGGGCGTTATAGAACCGGAACTGTTTGGCTTTGATAAGGACGCTATTGCAGCCTGTTCGCTGGACGATTATATGATCAAAGTGCTGGAGTATTATTTCACGACCATGCTGGAGATTACCGGCTATGACCCGCATTCCCTGCTGGTGAGTTACCATGAGCCGGTACTTCAGATCATGCAAAAGATCGCCGCCTTTACAGGCATTACTTTACAGGAAAGTGAGCTGCAGGTGATGCAGGAGCGCAGCCGCTATCATGCCAAGTACCCGGAGCAGGTATTCCAGGAACCAGCATCCACAACGCCTTTGCCGGATAGCATCCTCCCGGTCATGGAGCTGTATAAGCAATTAGAAACCCTAAGAAGCCGCTTATGACTCTTCGTCTATTAAGTTTTTCAATACAAAGGCCAGTAGCCGCACAGCAGAAGTTTCGGGGTCTTCGGTATGGGTGGATATGATCAGGTCGGCATCAACAGGAATATCGTATACATCATTCACGCCGGTGAGGTTGGTTATTTTTTCCGGGTGACCGGCTGGCAGAAAAGCCCTTCTGTAAAGCCCTTTGGTATCCCTTTCAATCAGGATGTCTAAAGAACAATGGACCCATACTATAGGCGCATTGTATTTTGTTTTCAATTCCTGCCGCACATCTTCATAAGGATTGATGGCTGCAATGATGGCAATGATATTCTGCTGCACCAGTGCATCTGCCACAGCGCCGAGCCGGCGGATGTTCTCGCGCCTGTCGGCAGCCGAAAATCCCAGGTCTTTACAAAGTGTTTTACGATAGGCATCGCCATCAACGATCTCTGCGGCAATGTCCTTTTGCAGCAGGAGTTGCTGTACACGGAAAGCAATCGATGTTTTGCCGGCGCCCGAAAGCCCCGTGAGTTGGATAAGTAACATGGGGTTAATTACGCCTGTTCCAGCAAACTGTGTTCCAATTCATCGGCCAGGCGGTTGGTAATAGCTGTATTTTGTAAACGCAGCTCAAATATCATTTTCAACAGCTCGCTGGTTTTACGCTCTTCAGACACATAGGTTTTCACAGACCGGTTGAACAGGTCCTGCAACCACTCATTCACTTTGCAATCAATCACCAGGTGAATACGGTCGCCGGCCCCATAATTGGCCACCCGGTGCGGCAGGTTGGCATTGATGTACCAGCAGTCGCCCACCTCCATCTGTATGCGTTCATTTTGCACCCAGAACTCCACCTGTTCATTGGTAAATATGGGTATATGCAGCCTGGCTTCGCCCCGTTCATACGCCAGTTCATGATCCCGGTGTTCTTTGATGACGGCCCCGCTTTTCAGGTTCAGCAGCCGTACCGATCCCAGCGGGCATTGAAAGGTATCCAGCAATTGCCGGATGGCCGGACACTGTTCCATCAGGGGAGTGTCCAGGTAAACATCCTCGCTCATCAGGTCTGGAATGATCTGGTCATGGTGACCACCCGGTGACCGGAGGGGGAGCACTGTCCATTCGCCTTCGTAGTGATAGGTATTAAAGTGGGGAGCCCAGGAATCGGGTAGTGTAAGGATCTCCTGACGGAGGGACGAGATATTAATCGCCAGGTCAATTTTTGCCGAACGTATCATAAGACAGTCATTGGATTAATGGTCAGACGAATATAATGTTTTTTCGCTATAAAACCTGCCAATTTCTTCCGCTGCAGGCCTACTTCTGTACTTGCTGTTGTGTTCTTGCAAAAGCTGACCCATTTTTTAAATTTTAATTCGAAACAGCCGACAGATTGTCACTTATTTTGTAATTTCCAGCTATGTTTCAATACCATTTTTACCTGCTTTTACTACTTCCGATGGCGTTTTCTACCGCTGCTGGCTGTTGGTTGTATACCCGCCGGCCAGGCTCAGCTTTCGCCCGAACATTCCCTCTTCAAGCGTATTTTATCCACTGCACTTTACGTTCGGTTTACTTTCAGTTTACTTTCGGTTTGCTTTCAGTTTAGTTATTGGTAGCTTGATCTATGCTTAATCCATGCTTTATCCCGGCTTGATCTATACTCTATCCCCGCCCGACCTATACCTTCGCAGAACCATAAGGCAACTGTTGCAGCGTAATTCCTGGTCAGCAAGAAAAACGACATTTTGTCGCATTTTTACGACTTGTCTTCTATTTTCTCCTATGGGGCACCGGACCTAAGCCGGATTTAGCAGGCGCCCTTCTAACGGTTGTTAATTGTGGCGTTGGGCCTCAAAAACCCCACAAAACCGCTAAAAACACCGGCTTTATACACTATTTTTGCAGTCTGATTTTAGCTTTTGGCGCTCAAAATTTAGATGTTTCAAAAATTTTGACCTGGACCAATTGTTTGTTGCTGTAAATCAATGTGGTTACGATTTATCGCTATAACTTGCGCAGGCAACTAATAGCCTGGAGTATTGTTATATTGGTAATTATCACAACAAAGCATTAAAAATGATAACAATTTCCAATAACGCGAAGGAGTATATCCATCAACAGATGGAAAAAGAGGGCCACCAGGCAGGCAGTTTTGTACGTGTAGGCGTAAAGGGAGGCGGTTGCTCCGGCCTTTCCTACGAGATGAAGTTTGATACCGAAGTGAAAGAAAATGACCAGGTATTTGAGGATAAAGGCGTGAAGCTGGTGGTAGAGATGAAAAGCCTGCTGTACCTGTATGGCACCGAACTGGATTATTCCAGCGGCCTGAATGGTAAAGGATTGTTTTTCAATAACCCCAACGCTTCCCGCACTTGTGCCTGCGGTGAGAGCTTTGCACTGTAAGGGGTAAGGGGCGAGTGGTAAGTGGTGAATGGCGAGTGGGCTTTTGCTTCGATAGCCATTGGAAACGGACAGCGGTAACATCAATGTGATTGACTTTAACCAAGCGAAGAAGACATGAGTACTGATTTAGATATATTAAAAGACGTCTCGACAGAGGAGTATAAGTACGGCTTTACGACGAATATCGAGATGGACATTGCCCCCAAAGGGCTGAATGAAGATACCATCCGGTTTATTTCTGCCAAGAAGAATGAACCGGAATGGCTATTGGAATGGCGGCTGAAGGCTTTCCGTCATTTCGAGAAGATGGAATGGCCCGCCTGGCAGAATTTTGAGATGCCGAAGATGGACCTGCAAGGTATTTCCTATTATGCGGCTCCCCGCAAGAAAGCCAAGTATAATAGCCTGGATGAAGTAGACCCTGAGCTGCTGGCCACTTTTGAAAAGCTGGGCATTCCCTTAACAGAACAACAGATGCTGGCAGGGGTAGCCGTAGATGCTGTGTTTGACAGTGTATCGGTAGCTACCACCTTCAAGGGAAAGCTGAAAGAGATGGGCGTTATCTTCTGCTCCTTCGGTGAAGCCGTGCAGGAGTATCCCGACCTGGTGAAGAAATACCTTGGTACTGTGGTACCGTATACGGACAATATTTTCGCAACGCTCAATGCAGCCGTATTCTCCGATGGTTCTTTTGTGTATATCCCCAAGGGTGTACGCTGCCCCATGGAGCTTTCTACCTACTTCCGTATCAATGCACAGAATACCGGTCAGTTTGAACGCACCCTGATCGTTGCCGATGATGAAAGTTATGTGAGCTACCTGGAAGGCTGTACCGCCCCGATGCGTGATGAAAATCAACTGCACGCGGCCGTGGTGGAGCTGATCGCCCTGGAAAATGCAGAGATCAAGTATTCCACCGTACAAAACTGGTATCCCGGTGATAAGGATGGCAACGGCGGTATTTACAATTTCGTAACGAAACGTGGTATCTGCCGGGGTGTTAATTCCAAGATCTCCTGGACACAGGTAGAGACGGGTTCGGCCATTACCTGGAAGTATCCCAGTGTGATCCTGCGGGGTGATAATTCTACCGGTGAGTTCTACTCTGTAGCCCTCACGAAGAATAAACAGATTGCCGATACCGGTACCAAGATGTACCATATCGGAAAGAATACCCGTAGCCGTATTATTTCAAAAGGTATTTCTGCCGGACATGGGCAGAATAGTTATCGCGGACTGGTACAGGTAGGCAGCGGCGCTGACAATGCCCGCAATTTCACCCAGTGCGATTCCCTGCTGATCGGTGATGAATGCGGCGCTCATACTTTCCCCTATATCGAGTCGAAGAACAACTCGGCCATGGTGGAACATGAAGCGACCACGTCCAAGATCGGGGAAGATCAGATCTTTTACCTCAACCAACGGGGTATTGATACCGAGAAAGCGGTGGCACTGATCGTCAATGGTTATGCCAAGGAAGTACTGAACCAGTTGCCCATGGAATTTGCCGTAGAGGCTCAGAAGTTGCTGGCTATTTCCCTGGAAGGAAGTGTAGGATAATTGTAAAAAGTAAATTTATCAAAGCGTTAATAAATGTTAAGTATTAAGAATCTGAAAGCATCTGTTGAAGGTAAGGAGATACTGAAAGGGCTGGACCTGGAGGTGAAAGCCGGGGAAGTGCATGCTATCATGGGGCCCAATGGTTCGGGTAAAAGCACCCTGGCATCCGTACTTACCGGTAAAGAAAACTATGAAGTTACCGGTGGACAGGCTTTATTTGAAGGCAAAGACCTTCTTGAACTCTCTCCCGAAGACCGTGCAAGAGAAGGTGTGTTCCTGGCATTTCAATACCCTGTTGAAATTCCCGGCGTTTCCAACATAAACTTTTTGAAGACTGCCCTCAATGAGATCAGGGCTTATAGAGGACAGCCCAATATGGAAGCCAAAGAATTCCTGAAGCTGCTGAAAGAAAAACAAAAGCTCCTGGAATTTGATGCTGCCCTGGCCAACCGTTCCCTGAATGAAGGTTTTTCCGGTGGTGAGAAGAAAAGAAATGAGATTTTCCAACTGGCTATGCTGGATCCCAAGCTGGCTATCCTGGATGAAACGGATTCCGGACTGGATATCGATGCCCTACGCGTTGTATCAAGAGGCGTTAATAAACTGCGCACCGGTAAAAATGCGTTCATCATCATTACACACTATCAGCGTCTGCTGGAATACATCGTTCCGGACTACGTACACGTATTGTATAAAGGACAGATTGTGAAATCCGGCACCAAAGAGCTGGCACTGGAACTGGAAGAGAAGGGATACGACTGGCTGAAGGAAGATTCAAAGGAAACAGAAACGGCAGATATTTTACTGCCCCGCTAAAGCCGGCCGTACCGCTTTCGATTTATTAGAACCAGCAGAAAAAGAACCGGAATGGAAAACAGGATTACACAAATAAGCAGCTCTTTATACGATCAGTGCATAGCTGATTACGAAATACGTTCATCCCTCTTCGCAACGGAAGCGCCTGAAGTAAGTGCCGTACGTGAAAAGGCATTCCAGCATTTTAAAAAACTGGGCTTCCCTTCCACCAAGGTAGAAGACTGGAAGTATACCAACCTGGTACCGGTACTGAAAGAAGGCTTTGAACTGGAACAGGAAGAAGAGATACTCTCTGTAAAAGAGGCCGCCATTGCCAAAGCAACCATCCAGTTACTGGATTGCTATCATATTGTACTGGTAAACGGCAAGTACCGGGCCGATCTTTCCGATGCCGTGCCGGTAGAAGGCATATACCTGATGTCTTTAACCGAAGCCAGCAACAGGCCAGCCTTCAAACAGCATTTTGGTCAGTATGTGGACCTGGAGAAGTTCCATTTCGCTGCTGCCAATACAGCGCTTTTCCGCAATGGCCTTTTTATAGAAGTAAAACGGAATACCATTGTAGAGAAGCCTTTGCACCTGATCCATATTACCACTGCCAGTGAGCCTACTTTTTACCAACCCCGGCAGTTGTTTGTGGTTGGCACCAGTGCCTCCATCAGTATTATTGAAAGCTATGCTACAGACACGAACAGTACACCAGTGTTCATTAATAATGTAGCAGAAATTGTACTGCAGGAAAATTCACAGGTACAGCATTATTATATCCAGGCAGGCGATGAGAACGCCCGTTATGTACATCATACAGAGGTGTACCAGCAGGCGAATAGCATCTATAATAACTATAAGGCTTCTTTCCCCGGCACCAGCCTTTGGCGCAATAACCTGAACGTAGCGCTGGATGGTGAAAACGTGGAAAGTCACTTATACGGTCTTTATCTTGCAGGCGGTCGCCAGTTGGTAGACAACCACACGATCGTAGACCACCGCAAACCCCATTGTAACAGCAACGAGCTGTACAAAGGCGTGATGAAAGACGAGGCTGCCGGCGTATTCAACGGTAAGATATTCGTGCGCAAGGATGCCCAGAAAACCAATGCCTTCCAGCAGAACAATAATATGATCCTGGGCAAAAAGGCAGTGGTCGACTCCAAGCCGCAACTGGAAATCTTTGCCGATGACGTTAAATGTAGCCATGGCTCTACCATGGGACAATTTAACCTGGATGCTTTGTTCTATTTAAAATCAAGAGGTATCGGAGAGGAAAAGGCCCGCACCCTGCTGATCCATGCCTTTGTATTCGACGTAACAGAAAAGATCCCTATTCCGGAAGTGCAGACACATATTAATGCACTGATCGAACAAGGGTTGAAATAAGTGAGTGTCAGGCTGAGTTTGTCGAAGCCGTTAAGCACCCTTCGACAAGCTCAGGGTGACAGTCTGATCCAGACTACAGGTCTGGCCTTCTAACCAACACACGCTCCGTAAGGGTCCCTTAGAACACTCATTGTTAATTATTAATTTTTTTGACCCATGAGTACAGACGTTATGGTAGCTCCGGCCGCATTGGATATTCAGCAAATCAGGAATGATTTCCCCATATTGCAGACAACCGTATATGGCAAGCCATTGGTTTATTTAGACAATGGCGCCACCGCTCAAAAACCCTGGGCTGTGCTGAAAGCTATTGAAGATTATTACACCCACCTGAATAGCAACGTACACCGGGGCGTACACCACCTGAGCCAAAAGGCAACGGATGCGTATGAAGCTTCCCGCAGGAAGGTGACCGCTTTCCTCAATGCCCGGCACGATTATGAAGTGATTTTCACGAAGGGTACTACCGATGCCATTAACCTGGTAGCTTACAGTTACGGCAAGCAATTCGTACAGGAAGGCGATACGGTTATTGTATCTGCCATGGAACACCATTCCAATATTGTACCCTGGCAAATTATGTGTGAAGACCGCAAGGCCAACCTGCAGGTGATCCCCATTAATGAAAAAGGGGAATTGCTGATGGATGAATTCAGCGCTTTATTGAATGACAAGGTGAAGCTGATTGCTGTAGCCTATGTATCCAACACGCTGGGCACCATTAACCCGGTAAGGGAGATCATTGCACAGGCGCATCAACACAATATCCCGGTATTGCTGGATGCAGCACAGGCTGTACAGCATATCCCGGTTGACGTACAGGAACTGGATGTTGACTTCCTGGTATTTTCTGGCCACAAGATCTATGGTCCTACCGGTATCGGCATTTTATACGGCAAAGAAGAATGGCTGAACCAGATGCCTCCCTACCAGGGCGGTGGCAGCATGATCAAACAGGTAACGTTTGCAAAGACCACCTATCATGATCTTCCTTTCCGTTTTGAAGCCGGTACGCCCAATATAGAAGCCTGTATCTGCCTGGGCACTGCTATTGATTATATAACCGGTATTGGCTTGCCCGCCATACAGCAATATGAACATGAGCTGCTGGAATATGCTACAGCGCAATTGTTGTCCATTGATAAGCTCCGCATTATCGGTACGGCAACGCAGAAGTCGGGCGTATTGTCGTTCATTGTAGAAGGTGTTCACCCCTATGATGTGGGCGTGATCCTTGACAATATGGGCATTGCCGTACGTACAGGGCACCACTGCACACAGCCGCTGATGGAGTTTTATGGCATTCCCGGTACGGTACGTGTTTCCCTGGCTTTTTATAATACCAAAGAAGAGATTGATCAACTGGCAGCCGGTGTAAAGCGGGCAGTAACGATGCTGACGTAGCATATCTTTGGTGTTAGCCAGAGGCTAACAAATAGCCGTCACCAGCCGGAGGCTGGCGACTGAGCAGAAAACGATTATTATGACGATTAATGAAATACAGGATGAATTGATTGAGGAGTTCTCTTTTTTCGAGGACAGGAATGAGAAGTATGAATATATCATTCAACTCGGAAAGGAATTGCCATTGATCGAAGAAGCGTATAAGAAGGATGAGAACCTGATACGCGGATGCCAGGCAAAGGTGTGGCTCCATGCCGATTTCAGGGATGGACGGGTGCATTTCACGGCTGATAGTGATGCTATTATCACCAAGGGACTGGTGAGCATGGTAGTGCGGGTGCTTTCAGGCCATACCCCGGGCGCCATCGCACAGGCGGAATTGTATTTTGTAGATAAGATAGGATTGCAGGGAATCCTTTCCGTGACCCGCTCCAATGGCTTGCTCTCCATGATCAAACAAATGAAGTTATACGCGGTGGCCCTGCAAACCAAAACGTCCTAATAGTGTTCACATGATTGACAAGCAGCAAATAGAACAGGATATTATTGAGACACTGAAAACGGTGCACGACCCGGAAATACCGGTGAACATTTATGAACTGGGCCTGGTCTATACCATTGACATTAAAGACGATGGTTATGTACAGATCACGATGACCCTCACAGCGCCCGGCTGTCCTGTAGCCGGCGAAATTATCCGCGAAGTAGATGAAAAGGTGCGCACCGTTCCCCATGTATCAGATGTGAACGTGATGCTCACTTTCGACCCACCCTGGAACAGGGAAATGATGAGTGAGGAAGCCAAGCTGGAGTTAGGTTTTTTGTAACAACTCACTATTCCGAACGTAAGCTCTTAACAGGATTGGTTAAGGCTGCTTTTATGGCCTGTGTACTTACGGTGAGCAAGGCAATCAAGACAGCTCCTACACCGGCTGCGGCAAATACCCATCCACTGATGCCTATCCTGTATTCATAGCTTTGCAGCCAATCATGCATGATCCACCAGGCCACCGGGAAAGCCACCCCACAGGCAATAATTACCAATTGCAGAAAATCTTTTGACAACAAGCCCGCCAATCCGGTCACACTGGCGCCGAGCACTTTTCGGATGCCTATTTCTTTTGTTCTGCGTTCGGCTGTATAAGCAGCAAGCCCAAACAATCCTAAACAGGAGATGATAATGGCCAGGGTTGCAAATACACCTGAAGCCTTACTGATCAGCACTTCGTTCAGGAACATTTCATTGAACTGGTCATCCACAAATTTGTATTCAAGCGGATAGGCAGGATTGTGTTTCTTCATCACGGCTCCGATCTTCGTCAACAATTGTTCAGGATCACTGTTTGGTTTTATCCGCGCATATACCAGTTCGGCTTTTTTTGGCTGACAGAAAAAGATCACCGGCCCGGGCTTGCCATACATATTGCCATATACATAATCCTTTACAACACCTACTACTGTCAGATCGGTGAACACTCCTTCATCATTCCCACGCGGAGACTGTATGACCTTACCCACCGCGCTTCCTTTGCCCATGAGGCTGGCCATTGATTGGGTAATGATCACATTCTTACTTTCAGCAGCACCATCAACAGTAAAATCCCTGCCCTCAGCAATTTGCATCCCGAAGGTGGAAATAAATTCAGGGCTTACACCTCTGTGCGCAATGGACACTTCATTGTCAACCGGCTTTCCCTGCCATTTGAACCGGCTATCGGTATTGCCGCCATAGATGGTTGAATGATTAGAGAGGGCAGCATTTTCTATCAGGCCAGTCTGCAAAAGGTCCTGCTTGATTAAGGGGAAAACACCGGTAACATCATGCTGCATGTCTACCTGGATCAGGTTGTCCTTACTAAAGCCAAGCTGCCTGTCTTTTACATGCTGTAGCTGACTATAAACAATAATGGTGCTGATAATGAACACTACCGAAACAGCAAACTGAAGCACTACCAATCCTTTTCTTATCAATGCAGCACTTCCTGCTTTCATTTTTAAACCTTTCAATACAACAACAGGATTGAAGGACGACAAATACATAGAGGGGTAGCTGCCGGCCACCAGCCCGCAAATAAGGGTAATGATAAGCAAGGCAGTTATATGAAGCGGGTTGCCCGGGTGCAAGGAAAGATTCTTCTGCATAAGCCCGTTATACGCCGGCAATGAAATAAGGATAATCACCATGGCAACAACAGCAGCCATTGTTGACATGAGTAAAGTTTCGCCTATAAACTGCATGATTAACCCTCTCTTTCCGGCACCCAGCACTTTGCGTACACCCACTTCCCTGGCACGCCGCTGACTACTGGCAGTAGCCAGGTTCATGAAGTTGATACAGGCAATGAAAAGGATGATCCAGGCAATCGTAGAAAGCATACGTACTTGTTTGATGCGCCCGCCACCAGTCTGTTTGCCATTCTCAAACTCGTTATAAAGACGCCAGTCAGCCATGGGGAATAAGAAGGTCTCGCTTTTCTGATCAGACTTCTTCCGTGAAATAAAATTTTTCAATTGTTCGTTGACAGCTATGACATTGGCCCGGGGATCTAATTCAACATAAGTATACGGTCCATAGCTTTCCCAACTGGGCGGCTCCTGACGCCGCTGAAGATCGAACTCAAAAGGCGCCAGCCATTCAAATTTAAAAGAAGCGTTTTCAGGCAGGTCTTTCAGTACACCCGTCACCACAAAATCCTGTTCATTGTCTACCCGCAGCGTTCTTCCCATCACATTTTTATCCTCCCCAAAAAACTTCTTTGCCGTACTTTCTGTGATCACGAGCGCATGCAATTGATCGAAGGCATTCTTTGCATTGCCCTGAACAAAGTTCAAGGTGAACATGCTGAACAACTCAGCATCAACATACCTGCCCGATGCATACATTGCTTTATCCGAAAAACTGAAAAGGGCATGTTGCGCTACATCCGATGCCCGGGCGGTATTGACAATACCCGGGACCTCACTTTTCAATGCTGCTGCCATCGGCCGTGGTGTAGATCCCATGGTAAATACCCGGTTGTCGAATCGCTTATTTACATTTATCCTGTAAAGCCTGTCTTTTTTTACATGCACATTGTCATAATCTATCTCATCTTCCACCCATAGAAAGATCAGTCCGGCGCAAGCGATACCGATTGCCAGGCCAAGGATGTTGAGGGTATTATAGGTTTTGTTTTTCCACAGATTGCGGAAAGCAGTTTTGAGATTGGTTTTGAACATGTTCGTGAGGTTATAAGGTTGTGTATGGAAGAAAGACAAGACGCATAATGGAATGTTGCTTGGGGGGAAGGCAACGAGGCAACAAGGCATTGAGGCAATGCGTTTGCTTCGGTAACCCTTTGCCTGGACGGGCCAAAGGCCCGAAAATAGGGCTGCGAGACTGCAAGTCTCGCAGAGCTGCATAAAAAAGCCCGCCGGATATAGGTCTCCGACAGGCCTTTTATGTTAACCCTTGTTATAAACCAACCGTTTTTCTAATTCCTTCCTCTGGTTCTGTCCAATTCTATACGTGCAGAAAGATATTCATATACTGCTTCGAGGTAGTTCAACTGAGCGGTAGTAAGTGCCAGCTCGGCATCTGTCAGTTCCAACCTGGAAGCCACCCCTTTTGAATACCGGTACTGAATGATGTCATAGCTCAGTTTGGCCGTTTCCTTTACCTGCACCTGTGTTTTCATTCTTTCAAAGGTTTCCTGCAGGTTGGCAATGACCTGGGTCACTTCCGTTTTCAGTTGTTGCTGTGCATCGGTTAAGCGTACGACCGACTGGTCTTTGTTTATTTTGGCCTGACTAATCCTTGCCTGGTTCTTATACCCGCTGAATAAGGGTACTACCACCTGTGCACCGGCAAAAGAAGCGGAAGGCCAGTAGGCATCAAAGAAGTTAGCCCCTTTGGCCTGGCTTTGCACCTGGTATTGACCGATGAGCGAAACTACCGGCAGGCGCTGCGCCTTAGCCTGCAATACCTGCTGATCACTGATCTGTTGGTTAATGGCCAATATCTGCAGATCGGGACGCTGTGCTTTGGCCTCTTCATAGATCACTTCCTCCGTGGGGATCTGCTCATCCTTCGCCAGCGACAGGGAGTCTGTCAACTGAATATCCTGCAGGGAATCTATGCCTATGAGGGTAACCAGTTGCTGCTTTCCTACCTGTAATGCGTAATTGAGCTTCAGGATATCCGGCTGCAGGTTCTTGACAGACGTATAGGCCCGCAAAGTGTCTACCCTTAATCCTCGTCCCTGCGCCAGCAGGGAACGCGCATCCTGCAAAGCCTTTTCATTACGTTGCAGGCTTTCGTATTGCAACTGCAGCCTTTCCTTCACCACCAACATACCCAGATAGATGCGCTTTACGGCAGCCGCCACCTCGGTTTCGTTGTATTTTTGGTTTGTTCTGCGGGCATGTTGGTTCAACTGCGCCTCGCGCAAGGCAGGCCGGGCCGATGGATTGTATACCGGGTAAGCCACCGATAAGGTAGCGGCAATCTGGTCCCTTCCACCGATGCGGCTATAGGGCACTTTATCACCGCCGCCATTATCGCCAAAGCCAAAGAAAGCAGGCATTACAAAGTAATGGAGGTATTGACCGCCTATACTGGCGGAGGGTAAGGAAAGGCTACGGGCTACCCGTACTTCCTCACCTGCTTTATCAATGTCGAGCCCCGCTATTTTCAGGGACCGGTTGTTCTTAATAGCCAGTGATACGGCATCCGGCAATGACAGGGATAAAGACTGCGCTATGCTGCGTACACCAGGCAGGAGGAAGCCTGCCGACAATAAAAGGGTGTACACTATTTTTTTCTTATTGATCATATTGATGCATTTGGATTCAATGAAACAGGGGCTGGTGCAGGTACTGCATTATGCAGCGCACCCTCATCACCTGCTGTTTTCTTAGCCGGCCGTGAGAAATAAGAGTACACGGACGGGATAACGTATAATGTAAGGATACCGGCGAAGACGAGACCACCCACTACCACAATACCCAGGGAAGTACGGCTGCCTGAAGAAGTACCCAATGATAAGGCAATAGGCAGTGTACCAAAGATCATGGCCAGTGTGGTCATGAGGATGGGCCTGAACCGGGAGGCGGCAGCCGATATAACAGCGTCTTTCACCTTCAATCCTTCGTGTTTACGCTGGTTGGCAAACTCCACAATGAGGATACCATTCTTGGTGATGAGACCAATTAGCATGATGATACCGATCTGGCTGAAGATGTTGACCGACTCACCGGTAAGCCATAAGCTGAGCAAGGCGCCGGTAACCGCCATGGGTACTGTTAAGAGGATGATGAAAGGATCTATCAGGCTCTCAAACTGCGCGGCCAGCACCAGGTAGATCAACACGATGGCAAAGATGAAAGCGAAGATGAGGCTGGAACTGCTCTCTGCATAGTCACGGCTCTGGCCTGCCAGTTGGGTGCGGAACCCTGCGGGCAATACATTCGCGGTGATGTTGTCCAGCTCTTTAATCGCTTCGCCAAGGCTTACCCCAGGCGCCGGTGTAGCGCCAATGGTAACACTGTATGCCTGGTTATAGCGGTAGATAGCAGGCGGGCTGATGCCTTCTTTGAGGGTCACCAGGTTATCCAGGGACACCATTTCATTGCTGGCCGATTTCAGGAATAAGGAACGCAGGTTTTCCGGCGTAGACCTTTCCACACGGTCCAGTTGACCAATCACTTCATACTGACGGTCGTTATAGATGAAGTATCCATACCGGCGGCCACTTAGGGCCAGTTGCAGCGTACGGCCTATTTCCTGTGTGGAAATGCCCAATTGCGCCGCCCGTTGCCTGTCGATAGAGATACTGATCTCAGGACGGTTTACTTTGAAGTCGGGGTTCTGGAAAGTCAGCTTGGGACTTTGGAATACCGCTCCCATCAGTTTGGGCATTACCGCTATGAGGCTATCCAGCGTAGGCGCCTGTACTACATATTCTACCGGCTGGGAGGTGGAGAAACCGCCGATGGTAGGTATTTGAATAGGAATGAGGATCACATTCCGGAAACGCTGGGAGGCTACTGCCAGCTTTTCATAGATCTGCTGCTGGGTCATCTTACTTTTCCTTTGCTTCGGATCTTCGAGGAAGACCCATTGAAAGCCACCGTTTACCGGTTGCACCAACGTACCTACAGTAGCAGCTATACCTGCATAGGTAGTATTGTTATTGAGGTCCGGAATGGAATCGGCCACGTAAGCGCTGATCTCTTTCATGGTTTGCTCCATGCTTTCATAGGAAGTACCCTCCGGGGCAATCACTGCCAGGCCCACCATCGACCTGTCTTCCAGCGGCGCCAGTTCGGAAGGCAGTTTGGGAGCCAGGTAATAAGCAATGCCAAAAGAGCCGAGCAGTAGAATAAATCCAATCCAACGGTACCGCATGAATGCTTTCAACGAGCGCTCATAACCGGTATTCAGCTTCACAAACCAAGGCTCTGTTTTACGGTACAGCCAGCCATGGGTAGTACCCGGCTTCAGCAGGTAGGCGCTCATCATGGGAGAAAGCGTCAACGCTACAAAGGCAGAGATCAATACAGAACCGGCCACCACGATCGCGAACTCTTTAAAGAGCCTGCCGGTAATACCGCCCAGGAAAAGGATGGGCAGGAACACCGCCGCCAGCGTAACCGTGGTAGAGATCACCGCGAAGTAGATCTCATTGGAACCTTTGCGCGCTGCTTCCAACGGCTTCATCCCTTCTTCTACCTTACTGTAAATGTTTTCCAGCACCACAATGGCATCATCCACTACCAGACCAATGGCCAGCACCATGCCCAGGAGGGTAAGTACATTGATGGAAAAGTCGCCAATGTACATGATAAAGAAGGCCGATATGATAGACACCGGTATCGCTACCAGTGGGATTAATGTACTGCGCCAGTCGCGCAGGAAGATGAAGATGATCAATGTCACCAGTCCGAAGGCCAGCAACAATGTTTCTTCCACTTCCGACAGGGAGTTACGTACAGGGACTGTAAAGTCTTTACCCAGGGTGATGTTAAAATCCTTGGGCGCTGTCTTTACGATATCATCAAACCGCTTTCTAAACTCTTCCACAATAGCCAGTGAGTTGGCGCCGCGTTGTGGCTGTACGCCTGTTCCTACACCGTATTGTGCTTTTTTACCTTCGGCCACAATCATCGCCGTACGTTCGTTCTGGGAAGACATGATTGCTGTACCAATGTCGCGGAACCGCACAATGGCTCCATCCTTCTGGCTGATGATCATGTTATTGAAGTCCTCTTCGGTTACCAACCTGCCTTGTGTGCGCAAGGTTACTTCTGTATTTTCTCCTTCAATACGCCCACTGGGTAAATCCACATTCTCCCGCTGCAGGGCGCTTTGAATGTCATTAGGCGTAAGTCCATAGGCGGCCAGCTTTACCGGGTCCATGCGCAGGCGCATCGCCCGTTTGCGTCCTGCATAGGTGTCTACCAGGCGTACGCCAGGAATAGACTGTAGTCTTTCTTTGATGTTGATGTTCACGAAGTCGGTAATATCTTCCAGGCTTCTGGTATCGCTTTGCACGGTAAGGAATACCAGGAAGTCGGCCGGACCCGATTTCTCCACGATGGTGGGTTCAATATCAGTCGGTAGCTGCTGCCGCGATTTAGATACTTTATCGCGTACGTCATTGGCAGCCGCTTCCAGATCGGCATTGAGGTTAAATTCAACAGTGATGATACTTACCTGCTCGCGGGATACGGAAGACATAGCGCGTATACCATTGGCTTCCGCCACCGCTTCTTCGAGGGGCTTGGTCACCTGCGAAGCAATGATATCAGCACTGGCCCCGGGGTATACAGTAGTTACTGTAACGATGGGAGAATCAGTGACCGGATATTCACGGGTACCGAGGAAGGTGTATCCTACGATACCGAAAAGGATTAACAGAACCGACATCACTCCGGCCAATACAGGCCTGGAGATGCTCATTTGAGAAATGGCACTCATACAAATGTTGTATTAATTAAGTCTTATTTTATTTTTACCAGGGCAACTTCCGCTCCCGGCATCAGGCGCAGCAGGTTGCTGGTGATGACGGTATCTCCCTGATTAAGTCCGTTAATGATCTGCACTTCCTGTGTTCCGCGCTGGCCAATTACCACAGGGGCCAACTGCACTTTGTTGTTTTTTGACAGGTACACTGCATAACCCTGCGGAGAGGGCATGAGTGCCTGGCTGGGCACTTTCAGCGCATCATTGGCTGTGTGCAGGGCCAGGTTGAGCCGCGCACTTTGGCCTGATACCAGTTTACCATGGGGATTGGGACCAATGGCTTCTACCAGGAGGGTGCGTGTCTGTTCATTCATTTTTGATTCCTTGGCAATCACGGTGGCGGCATAAACAGCAGTATCGGACTGAACAGTAAAACGTTGTGATTTACCGATGGTCACGAGGTTGGCATATTTTTCCGGTACAGAGAATTCTACTTTGATGCGTGTATCATCCACAATATTGGTAAGTACTGTATTGGGAGATACCAGTGCGCCGGGATATACCCGCACGATACCTACACGCCCGTTGAAAGGGGCCCGGATACGTGTTTTATCAATCGTTACCCCCAATGCGCGGATCTCTGCCTTTAATACATTGAGGTTGGTAACCGCCTGGTCATAATCCTGCTGTATAGCTGCATCATGGGCTATCAGGTCTCTCAGGCGTTCTTCATTGAGGGCGGCCAGTTTTTCCTGCTGACGCAGGCGTTCCAGTTGCGCCTGCAGATCGGCATCGTCGAGCTGGAAGAGCAGGGTGCCGGCCTGTACGTAGTTGCCTTCTTTCACCTGTACGCGCACTACTTTCCGCATTAACTCACTGGCAATAGTTACTTCCTGGTTGGCCACCAGTGTACCGGTGATCTCTATTTCTTCACTGAAAGAAGTTGGCTGTACTATGTACCCATCTGCCGGCACGGCGGGATTAGGCGCTGCCGCTGCAATAGCCTGCTTGGGTTCGTTGGCCTGACTGGCGCATGATTGAATAAAGATGATAACAGGCAACAATATAAACAGTAGCCTGTAAACCTGGGTTTGTAATAATGGTTGGCTCATACTCATATAAGTGTATTTAAATTGATACATTCAAATGTTTCGATGTTTTAGGGTATAGATTTCCCCGCCTGTTGTTGCTTTGGGCATTAACGGGCAGGCGGCGGGAGCTTTATGATTGATTGTTGAAATGAATCTCGCCGTGGAATGACAAGCTTTCTGTAGAACCGGACTGCAAACTTATAGAAACATTGAAATATTTCGATGTTTTTTGTAAAAAAATTTTTGTTAAGCCTTCAGTGTTTGTAAAAAATTTACATACTGGTCAATCATCTTGTTGTTGAGGGTGTATTTCATATTACGTCCTTCTTTGGTGGGGATGATCAGTTCGGCATCCGTCAGCAATTTCAGGTGATGTGAAATAGATGGCTGTGTAAGGTCCACAAAATCATATACATCGGTACAATACAAACAGTTCTTATTTTTCCGTAACTCCTTCAGGATCATTAACCGGTTGGGGTCGGCCAGGGCTTTGGAGATCTTCTCTACTTTTTTTGCATCCATAAAAATGTCTTTTAATCGTATCGCCTGATTCAGGGGCGCTCACGCAGAAAGTTTTATGGTTTTAAATGCACACATGTCTTCTATAACAGTTGTCCGGCAATAAAGTTGCCGCCTGCAAAATTAAGTGTTTAAACAATAAGAAGCTATTTGATTTTTAGTGTCCCTGCCGGGTCCGAAGGACTCCTTCGGAGAAGGCGGCAAGGCGGTAAGTATTGAGCTTTTGCTGAGACACTACCTTTTAGGGGATGTACAGGCAAAAAAAAAGCCACCCTCGTGGGTGGCTCGCCTGTGTGAATTGATACCCTATTGAATGATGACCCTGCTTACACCAACTCGTTGATCATTTTTATCAAACACTGTTAACCAATGGATGCCTGGTTTCATGGCTGCACTTCGTGCCAGGTATGCTACCTGGCTGGCATGGGTAATATTTACCAGGCTTGCTTGCTGTAATTGTTTTTCTGCATTTCTTAACTCCAGCCGGTACGGGCCTGCAGGAATACCGCTAAACTGTATACGAATTCTATCAGTGGCCGGATTGGGTGCCACCAAAATATTTTCATTATTTTTTATAAGAGCCTGTGCAGCCACCATGGATGAGTATTTATACGTAGCGTCTTTTTCAATGATCCTGAGCCGGTAGTAATTGATTCCCGATATGGGACGCTTATCCGTATAACGGTATTGATTGACTTCTTCCGTATTATCCCAGGGGAACACGAGCGCAATGGTCTCAAAGCTCGTTCCATCAATACTATGTTGTAATTCATAGACATTGGTATTGATCTCCTGTGCCGCTTTCCAGCTCAGTTCAATGGTTTTATCCTTTTTCAGTGCTTTTAATTCAGACAAGACGGCGGGGGGCAACGGCGAGGCGGGCGAACAAACAGACAGTCCAGTTAAGATAAGTATCCCGGTACAGCATTTCAACTTCATAGCAGTGGGTATTGTTAAGGTTATAGGAAAAAGACAAAAAAAAGGTCTTTCATTTAGTACGTTCCTGCGGTTTACTTGTTACATATATAGATGGCATTTAGAATGATCTTAACATGGTACAGCAGAAAATTTCCACTGATATATGTCAATTGATGAAGTACAAAAATAGCATCTGCATGCGCTTTCTGATACCCAAAATAACCCATAAAATACCCGGATCGGGTCAATAAACCCTTATAGTAAAAACACCAATAAACACCCGCAGCGATCTTTTAACACTTTCATTATTCTACTCAAATCCGTTTATGAACCTTCAATCACCTGTCAGCACTTATAGCATTTCCTTTCCTTCCATTGATTGTGATCAGGATCTTGAACAGCTTGCCAAAGAACTGAATGGCGAAGTGGTGGACAAAAATGTGATCCAGTTATCCGGCGGCCTGGCCAAAGGGCTGGTAAAAAGGAGCCAAATAGAAGCAGATTGCTGTATCCGGACCTGGAATCTCTTATTTAATTATCCCGTTGAATTATGCAAGCCGGGTATCCGTTCGGACAATAAGAGCTTTAGCGTTATTTATGTATTGACGCCCGATTCTTTCCGGTTGAAAAGTGTGGGCGGGCATCGGCAGTTCAATCAGACAGAGGCCCGGAGCACCCTGATCGTTGCCAATGATATAGACCTCCGGTTTGATGTTATTCCTTATTATGCCGTGCAGGCAATAGAGATCAGGATCACCACTTTCTGGCTGGCCCGGCATTTTCAGCAAGCAGGCTTACCGCTGGAAAACCTGCTCGACAGGATCAATGAAAAAGAGGCTTCCCTTATCCTCAGCAGCATTTGTACTACCAGCGTCATTAATAATGTGAACAAGGTCTTTGAAGCCTGTATGAACACGGAACCTGATAACGACCATGCCGGTCAGTTAGCTACTTCCCTGATCCTTGATTTCCTGCACAAGGCTTTTAACAATCAGCCGCCAAAGGTTTTTGGTAATCATGACGCGCACTTTTTAAAAGTGATGGAGGCTGAGGCTATATTAAAGGCGCACCTGCAACGCAATCTTCCCCCGGTCTGCGCTATTGCACAACAGGTTTCCTTAAGTGAATCCACCTTGAAACGGCACTTCAAAGTTATATTTGGTAAAAACCTGTATGAATATTACCTGGAGAAGAAGATGAACCTGGCCAAGTTGTTGTTACTGGAACAACCGCTAACAGTATATGAAGCCGCTAATCTGATGGGCTATGAGAAGGTGAGCAATTTTATCTGGATCTTTAAAAAGCATCACGGTTTTTCACCGGGCAGCCTGAAAAAAAGAGGATTGGTAAATCTATGATTATGCCTGTTAGCTTGCCTGGTGGCACGCTATTTTTAGGTACTCATTTTTCCCATTTTGGGTCTTGTTAATAAAATGAAACTGTATCAGCGATCATCATTAAACAACCAACCCAATCCATAAGCGTATTTTAATTTTAGATTGTTATTTATTTCAAAGAAAAAATATAATTTAGTGTTTGATTATCTCTGATCATTTCCTGACGCCTCACACTTGGTTAAAGACTCTCTGAAAGTTGCTCCCCGGCAAGGATTATTTTGCCATCACTCAAACCTTAGCTTGATTGTAGACATTACCGGGTAACCGTATTTCTTTATTTATTGGTAATACTGAAAAACCACAAATAAGGAAGAGCAAATGCCATATCCAGGCGTGAAATCCCCGTGCCTTCCCTGGACCTTATGGCATCCCCTCTTCTGTTTTAATCCTTTTTACCAACCAGCAGCATAACCCAACTTACCCTGTACTGCTCCTGAGCCTATTAGATGATAGCGTTCCCTGTTGTCCGTCTTCTGACATTCCATACGCTAATCGTCTTTAATCCGGATTACCGGTTACAGCTAAACAGCGACTCTCCACTGCTGCAAGGCATGCAAACCGGTAATCCGGATTTTTATTTGCCCACTCTCCCCCTGTTTTTGGTACTTATACGTCATTTTAATTCCATTTTAATGCGATATTTATAGCAGATAACCTGTTGATGGCCCATTATTTCTGATTTTTGTCGGCATAATCATCTACTCACTTATGGAAGAAGTTAAAATCTTATTGGTAGAGGATGAAAAGAAGATCGCTGAGGCCCTTAAGAAAGGATTAATGGAACAGCAGTATCATGTGGAGGTAGCCTATGATGGCCTTATCGGAAAGAAAATGATCGAAACATATTCGTTCGACCTGGTGATACTGGATATCAACCTGCCGGGGATGAACGGGTATGAGCTGTGCAAGGAGATCCGAAAACGGGATGAACGCATACCGGTAGTTATGCTGACCGCTTTGAGCGCTACCGAAGATAAGATTGAAGGATTCGATGCCGGCGCGGACGACTATATTGTAAAACCTTTTGATTTTAAGGAATTACTGGTACGCATACGGGCATTGCTCAAACGCATTTACCAGAATGTACCTACCGGCAATATGCTGAAGGTAGCCGATCTGGTGATGAACCTGGACAGCAAAGAGGTTACCCGTGCAGATAAGCCTATCTCGCTTACCGCCAAAGAATTCCAACTACTTGAATTCCTGGTACGTAATAAGAACCGTGTAGTATCCAGAGCCGATATAGCCCTGAACGTATGGGATATTGATTTCGATACAAAAACGAATGTCATTGACGTGTACGTAAATTTTTTACGCAAAAAGCTTGATAAAGATTTTGATACCAGGCTAATACATACGCAGGTAGGGATGGGCTATATTTTAAAAGAGCATGCATAATAGGTGAAGATCAAATTTAAAATAACTGCCCTCTTCACACTGCTGGTAACAGCCATCCTGCTACTGCTTAGTTTTTTCATTTATTATTTCTCTTCCCTGGAGCGGCTGGAAGCTTTTAAAAAGCGGTTGAAGGGCCGCGCCAATAATAATGCCCAGTTGTATACCTATTTTGGCGATAGCAGTGTAGTGATGCTCAAACGCCTGGATGCCGGATCTACCAACACGCTGCTGAATAAAAGTGTGATAATCTATAACTACCTCAATAAGCCTGTGTATGAATTCAATGCAGAAGGCACAGAGCCGCCGCCCGTCAACGTATCCACGCTCGAAAAAGCCCGGTTGAATGGCGAGGTTTATTTTACGGCACACAACAGGGATGCCCTTGCCTTTCACCATACCGACACGGTGAACCGCATTGTAGTAGTGGTGGCGGCGTATGATGCTGATGGATGGGACCGGCTTCAGCAACTGGAAAGGTTCCTGCTCACCGGCCTGTTAATAGGCATTGCCACCGCAGCACTGATCGGGCACCTGTTTTCCCGGCAATTACTCAGCCCTATTACCCAGATTATTAAGGAAGTAAATGATATTTCCTCTCAAAACCTCTCCCACCGGATAGAAGCAGGGAGCGGGCATGATGAATTGCATCAGTTGGCCAACACGTTTAACGAGCTGCTCAACCGCCTGCAGGAATCCTTTATGATCCAGCGGCGCTTTATTTCCAATGCCTCCCATGAGCTATCCACGCCCCTCACGTCTATTTCCAGCCAGTTGGAGGTGACCCTGCACAAGGAAAGGAATATTGAAGAATACCGGCAGGTGATGCAATCTATCCGCGAAGATGTGCAGCAAATGCAACAGCTTACGAAAAGCCTGCTGGAAATTGCCAAAACAGGATCGCAGGGAACGATCGAACTGAATGAAGTACGGATTGATGAGGTGTTGTTCAAGGTAATGAGCGATGTACGGAAGATCAGTCCTGCCTACCAGGTGGAATTACATTTTGGAGAGTTCCCGGAAGATGAAAAGCGCTTCCTGGTATTTGGCAATAATGACCTGCTGTACAGCTCTATCAAGAATTTTGTAGAGAATGGCTGCAAGTATTCTCCCGATCATATTTCCTGGGTAGACCTGTCATTTGACCAGGACCAGGTAATTATACAGGTTAAGAATGAGGGCAATGTTATTGCTGAAGATGAGCGGGAACATATTTTCCAGCCATTTTACCGTACTAACGCTGCCACACACATTAAAGGGTTTGGCCTTGGCCTGCCACTGGCCCAAAGGATCATCAGCCTGCACCGGGGCACCATCCGTGTTGAATCCGATACCCAAAATGGTACTATTTTTACTATTCTGCTTCCTTCTGTCAAAGCCTTTTCCGCCCAGTAAGCCTTTTTAATTAATTGCCTTTTAATGCATGTTTAATTAGTGTTTAACAGCAAAACAGCATATTTGATAATACATGAAAGCAGGTATGAAACACCCCTTATTTTTACGTTGGGTTCCTTTATTGTGTCTCGTTTTGGTGCTCATTGCCGGGGTTACCCTCCGGCAGCGGAACTCAAAACTTGTTACCAGGAATAATAGATTGACACTGCAAAATGACTCTATTCTTTCCGTGAACCTCCAGCTTTCCAAAGAGATATCAAAACTGCAATGCCTGCTGGATAGCCTGCGATTAAAGAATGGCGCTATCAGCAGTACCCGTAATTGATGTTGCCCCATAAAATCCACAATCCATTCTTTTGCAACCCGGTTTCCAGACCCCTAAACACCACCCGGATTAACCTACGGTTAACCCAGCTTTCCGAACAACTTCCCGGCCTCTTTTTTAATAAAAAAATTCCTTTTTAATGACTCCTAATCCCAAAAACACTTCGTACCTTTTAGGAAGCAAAGGAATTATTCTTTATGTGGATGGCTTAGCTCTATAGCCCTATCATAGCATCACCGATTGCCGCCCGCCTTGTTTTATTATCAGCCCGTTTTAATCAAATCCCATTGTCCCAGCCTTATGAAAGCATTCCAGATACCCTATGGTATCCAACATCATTCCTGTCACATTCAAAAAAGGAGAAGCTATGAAACCGCATCAATCACCGTACATCAACAAGCGGAAGAAGACGATCGAGTTCCACATTCACAACAGTTGTGCAGATCACATTACGCTCGCAGGAACATTCAATCATTGGGCACAGGATGAATTACAAATGCAGCCAGCCAAGAATGGTATGTGGCTCATTGAAATTCCCATGCTGCCGCAGGGAAAGTATCATTACAAATTCTTTATTGACGGGCGCATGTGGATGGAAGACATTGAGAACCAGCTTAGGGAACCAGATGGTGTTACCGGCTGGAACAGTGTGCTCACCGTGTAGTTTAAAAAAAGAGTATGGGTGTAAAGAGATTGATCAAATGCAGCATCTCTTTACACCTTTTTTATTTCAGGCATCTCCATAGACTTTATACAAGGGACCTCTTAACGGATCGCTTTTACCGGAACAAATGAACTCCAGCACGTCGGCAATCTGCGCCGGACTTACCCACTTACTGAAATCCGCCTTGGGCATCTCTTTCCGGTTCAGCGGGGTATCAATGGTGCTGGGAGCAATAACAGATACCACTACATTTTTTCCTTTAGCAGACTCATTGAGCAGATCGGCCAGTTTTATCAGCAATGATTTACTCAGGGCATAGGCAATCATGTTTTTTCCTGCTTCCGGCTGCAGGGCAGGCCTGGCACCCACCAGTACGATACGGCCATACCCATTCTCCATCATGTGCTGAAAGAGCGGCCGGGCCATATAATAAGCTGTCTCAAAGTTTACGGAAAACATTTTTTTGAGGGCCTCCCCATCTGTAGCGGCAATATCGCCCATGGCAAATCCTCCGACCAGCAGGAGAGCACTGTCAATTTTCTTGTACAGGCTGATGGCTTCCTTTACAAAGGTGTCGCTTTCGGGTTCAGATGCCAAGTTCACCGCATGCAGTTCAAATTGCGGATGGTTACTGGCGAAACCGAGATGACTGCCGGAATGGTCAACCGCAATGACTTTATAGTTCTCATCGAGGAATTTCTTCACAACAGCCGTACCCAGGCCTCCATTGGCGCCGGTGATCAGTATTGTCCTGGTCATGATTAAAAGGATTGAAGTGCAAATGTAAAAAAACCGGCGTGGAAACGCCGGCTCTAACCAACATGAACTCGGTTGATCCTTTAAAACACATAATTCCAATTATGTTTGTCTTGTTCTTTTCCTGTACGTATGGCTTCCAGTTTATCCTTCAACCTGAACATTACAGCACCGGGGGTATATTCCGGCAACTGGTAATCAATGCCCCTGCTATGAATGACGCCGATCGGCGCCACAATAGCGGCCGTGCCTGCTCCAAATGCTTCTGTGATGAGGCGCTGGCGGAAGGCTTTTTCCAGTTCGTCCAGGCTGACAGGCCTTGTTTCCACCGGGATGCCGAGGTCGCCGGCCAGGGTAAGCAGGGAATCGCGCGTAATACCATCCAGGATAGAATCGCTGAGAGGCGGCGTTACCAGCTTGCCGTCTATAACAAAGAGGGCATTCATCATACCGGATTCTTCAATGTATTGATGGTCGTGGCTGTCGGTCCATAGCACCTGGTCATATCCTGCTTCTTTGGCCTTTTGGGTGGGATAGTAAGCCCCTCCGTAGTTGCCGCCACATTTGGCAGCGCCGGTACCACCCCTGGCAGCCCTGGCATAGCCGGTTTCCACTTTTACCCGCAGCGGCTTTTGGAAGGCGCCTGCTACCGGGCCTGAGAAGATGATGAATTTGTATTCATCAGAAACTTTCACACCAAATTTCGCTTCACTGGCAAAGGCAAACGGACGAATGTATAAGGCCGTGCCCGGCGCTGCAGGCACCCAGGCTTTATCCAGCTCAATGAGCTGCCGCAGCCCTTCTATAAAGACTTCCTCCGGAACGATGGCCATGCACATCCGGTCCAGTGACCTGGTCAGGCGCTCATAATGCTTATGGATGCGGAATATGTTGATGCGGCCATCTTCCATGCGAAAGGCCTTCATGCCTTCAAATACCGTTTGCCCATAGTGCAGGGCAAGGGTGGTAGGCGATACGGTCAGGTCGCCAAAAGGAATGATCTCCGGTGTGTTCCATTTTCCCTTTCCATAATCACAAACGAGCATGTGATCGGCCACATATTTGCCAAATTCCAGGTGATCAAAATCCACTTCCCGTATCCGGGACTGTTTGGCCGGCCGTATGGAGAAGGCCTGTGTGAGTTCCATATTGAGTTTTTTAAGTGATTAACTGGCTATACTTTCCCTTCCTTAAGGAGTTTATGCAATGAGCTCTTTTCCGATGCGCATGGTTTGCGCTATTAATATGTCAAAATCTTCCAACCTGCTGCGGTGATTGGTAATGGCTGCGCGGATCGCATATTTACCATTCAGTAGCGTGTAGGAAGGTGCGGCAATGCCCTGTTCCTGTAACCGCATGAGTATTTCCTTGTTGATGATGTTCAACGCTGAGTCGTCCAAACCACCGGGATTAAAACGGAAGCATACAATGTTCAACGGTACTTCCGCCAGCAATTCCAGGTTATGCTCTTCCTGTACCAATCCTGCGAGGTATTGGGCCTGCCGCAGGTTTTTCCGGATCATGTATTGATAGCGCCGGATGCCATGCTCTTTTAAAGACATCCATACTTTCAATGCCTTGAATCCCCGGGATAACTCCATTCCATAGTTGCTGAAAGGATCAGGTCCACCCGACAGGCCCCGCTCATGTTGTACGAGATAGGTAACAGCGGTGGCAAATGCTTCCCGGTGAATGGCGGCATCACGGATGAGCACACAGGCCACTTCATAGTTCACATATAACCATTTGTGAAAATCAAACGAAAGGCTGTCTGCCAGCTCGAGCCCTTTCAACCGATCATCAAACTCAGGCAATATTTTGGGAACAGCGCCAAATGCCCCATCAATGTGGAACCACAGGTTTTCCTGTTGGGCGATGGCGGCCAGCTCTTCCAGGGGATCAATTGCTCCTGTGTTGACCGTACCTGCATTACCAACGATGCAAAACGGAAGGTGGCCGGCCTCGCGGTCTTCCCGGATCATCTGCCTTAACAGGTCTACCCGTATACGGTACTGATCATCTACCGGTACTTTCCGGAAGTTATCACTGCCTATACCAATTACTTCCACCCCTTTCACTACACAATTGTGTGTTTCTGCAGAACCATATACGATCATCTGTGCGGGAACGGCCTGTAAGCCTTTTTTCCGGATAGATTTGTTGAAGTGGTTCCTGGCTACTACCAGGGCTGTAATGTTAGCGAGCGAAGCACCGCTGACCAATAGGCCACTGGCTGTTTTGGGGAAGCCCATCATTTCCTTTGACCATTCTATTACCTGCTTTTCCACATACATGGGCATGTGATCACCAATGCTCACGTTGGCGTTCATACCGGCAGCCAGCATATCGGCCAGCATGCCCAACGGTGTGCCGCCGCCCTGCACCCATGACCAGAAGCGGGGATGCCCGTTTTCTGTATTGTAGGGTAATATCTGGGTGAAGAAATGCTCGTATACTTCTGTGGCCTCCTGGGGGAATTGGGGCAGCGGATGCTCCATGCTGTTCAATGCATATTTGGAGGGCTTTTTCCAGGCTGGCCTTTGCCGTGATGACTGGTAGTAATCGAACATGTCATCCAACATACGGTGACCCAGTTCTTTTAAGGAAGCCCAGTCTGCAGGGTCTAATGTCTCTTCTTCGAGTAACTCCGGAACTCTTTCCATATACAACACGATTTAAGTTAAGACTATGCGAAGATGTAAAAGCGATGTGCGCGCAGCAACCCGATTCTTGCCCTTTCGCATAGCAGGTGTAACGACTTGCTGTTAACAGTACAAATCTCCTTTGATTTTTTTATTAAAAACAGATTCAGTTTTTTCAATTTTAGCTATATCAGATAGCATCTGTTACAGTAGTTGCCTGCCGTGGCAGTACAGAAAAAGCCGGGGCCCATTGGGTCCGCCCGGTGGCGGACCCAATGGGCCCCTTAACGTTTAAACTTCAAATGGGAAAGGATCAGGGCGCTGTTTTTACTGTACAGCAACAGGTTACAATTCCTCTATTGCAAGGTGATGGTATATGCCTGCGGGGAGGTAGTTTCAAGGTACCCGCCGGCATGGTCAATTTTTGGGCGAGCCGGCTTTGCGACTATGCCGCCGGCATTGTTTTCCCTGGCTACTGTAAATCCCATTGAGACAATGATGCACAACAGGATGGCAATCTTTTTCATACAAAGGTGTTGGCTGGTAAACAAAAGCAAATTCAGATACGGGACAAATGTCTACCAGATCACCTCAGCGGGCAATAGCAGCATGCCTGAACTGTTGTTTTGGAGGTATGAAATGATGGATTCTTTTCTCCGCAGCGCCCTCCCGCTGGGGCGGGACAAGTTCTACGGAAGACACTGCGAAGGAAATCAAAGCCGGAGGCTTTGAAATAGGCGTCGCGAGCCAGAGGCTGGCGACTGAGGGAAAGGCGGAAGACAGTTTTTAACTGACGGTTTCCTGCCGGGTATCCTGGTAAATGCGCTCAATGGCATCGCGGAATTTCTCCATGATGACTTTGCGCTTCAGGCTTAGTTTGGGCGTCATTTCGCCGGTTTCTATGCTCCATTCCCGGGGCAGCAGCTCAAATTTCTTGATCTGCTCTACATGGTTGAAGTATTTGTTGAAGTTCTCCACGAGGTCTTTATAGAGGTGCATGACGGGTGGCTGGTTGATGAGTTCTTCTGTAGTGGTTGCCTTTATACCCTGCTGCCTTGCCCAGTCTTTGAGGTTACTGATGGCCGGCACAATGAGCGCGCCTACAAATTTCCTTTCTGCGCCTACGACCATTACCTGCTCTACAAAGGGCGATTCTTTCAGTTTATTTTCAATGGGGAGCGGCGCCACGTATTTACCGCCACTGGTCTTAAACATTTCTTTTTTGCGGTCGGTGATTTTCAGGAACCTGTTTTCCACGATCATCCCAATGTCGCCGGTATGGTACCATCCATCGGTAATGGCATCCTGTGTAAGATCGGGCCGTTTGTAGTAACCCATCATGACATTGGGGCCTTTGCTGAGTATTTCTCCATCTTCTGCAATTTTCACTTCTACGTTGTTGATCAGCGGCCCAACAGAGCCAAACAGCCTGTCTTTTTCCTGGTAACGGTTTACACTGATGACAGGAGAGGTTTCTGTTAATCCATACCCTTCCATAATGGGAATGCCCGCCGCCGTAAAGATGCGTATCAATCTTACCTGGCAGGCAGCGCCGCCCGTTACAATACACAACAACCTATTGCCCAGGGCTTCGCGCCATTTACTGAATATAAGTTTGTTGGCCAGCGCCAGTTGCATCCTGTAGCCGATGCCCATGTTTTTGTTGATCTCGAACCGGGTGGCCAGGTCATGAGCCCAGAAAAAGAGTTTCCTTTTGATACCGGTCAGCTCCGCTCCCTTGGCCATGATCTTGTCATACACTTTTTCCAGCAGGCGGGGCACGGTGGTAAACATGGTAGGCTTTACCTCTTTGAGGTTATCGCCAATGGTTTCCAGGCTCTCTGCGTAGTAGATGGAGGTGCCCTTGAAGAGGTACACATAGCTTACCATGCGTTCGAACACGTGGTTCAATGGCAGGAAGCTCAGGGCACGCATGTTATCACCTGGCGGAAAGCAGGGAATAGAATCGAGTACATTACTGAGCAGGTTCCGGTGCGACAGCATGACACCCTTGGGCGTACCCGTAGTACCGGAAGTATAGATGATGGTAGCAAGATCTTCATACCGGATCGAATCTGCAATGGCAGCAGCTTTCCCCAGCCCTGCTTCATCGGCCAGACTTATTACATCTTTCCAATACCGGGCATTCGCAACATGCTCAAAGGTGAAGATGTCTGTAAGCGAGGGAACACGGTCTTTCACGCTGAGCACTTTGTGAAATAGTTCTTCATCATTTACAAAGATCATTTTGACCTGTGCGTCCTGCAGGATGAATTCCAGTTCATTCACATTAATGGTAGGGTAAACCGGCGTGAGGATGGCGCCAATCCGTTGCACTGCCATGTCAATCATTAACCATTCGGGGCGGTTCTTGCTGATGATGGCTATTTTATCACGGCCTTCAGCCGTCATATCACCGGCACTGATACCGAGGTTCAGTAACCCGGCACTTAGTTTATCTACCGTGTCTTTAACCTGTTGTGTGCTATAGGTACACCATTGACCATTTTCCTTACCGGCCAGCATATCCGGTAAAGGCGTACGTTCAAGATGGTATTGAATACAGTCGAAAAGGCGCCTGGGTTCAGTCATAACAATCGTTGTTTACAATATATAAATCAAGGGGCACATTGATGCAACATCCGGAAGCTCCCTATTGTTGTTTTTTCCCGGCTATTGGCCATCAAATTACCAAATAAGTGGTAATAAAAAAAGCTCCCCGCAAAGCGGGAAGCCTTATTGATAATCAGATGGTCTGAATAGTTATTTGGAAGCAGTCTGGTAATACTGACCGCCCGGCAGTTTAAACACCCGGTTGCGCTGGAAGGTATTGAACTGGTTATAGGCTTCCGTATTTGCTTTGGTCCAGTTCTCATACGCCGCCAGGTTGCTGGCCGCCCCAAAGATCCACTGGTTATAGGCCTCAAATATGCCTGATTTCAGCAATTGCTGCTGGTATTCGAATAAACGGGAAGGCTGTCCTTTGGCATATTTCTCAAACCAGGTGGTCACAAATTTGGTCCTGATGGCCGATAGGGTTTCCGGCGTAACGCCATTGGCGGCTACATAGCCCGACTGGGTTTTCATGATGTCCAGGAAAGCCCGTATAAAGTTGTTTTTAGTATCCTGGTTTTTGGTAAGGTCACTGTCTGTAAATAGTTTTTTATAAGAGTCCAGCAGGATGTTCTTGATCTCGGGGGTGCGCTTTGAATAGCTCTCCAGGTTGACGAAGATCTCGCCATAGATCAATGCCCATACTTTATCTTTTGTGAAGAAGTAGTATTTGGCGGCATTGTAGTAGTTGCCGGAGTGGTTGGGATCTACTTCTATGCCTTTTTCCCATTGCTTGACGGCATCGGAATAATTCTTTTTGCTCCACAGCATTTCCCCGTACTCACTGTATAATACACCGCTGTTGGGAAATTTCTTAAGCGCTGCCCGGTACATTTTTTCGGCATCTTTTGCCTCTTCAATGGCCTTGTATACCATTCCCAATATCTGGAAGCTTTGTACATCAGCATCCTGCAATTCGGGGAAAGGCTTAGCTACTTCCAGTGCATGGACATAATCGCGGTTCAGGTAGTAGGCAAAAGCCAGGTCTTTTTTAAGTTCCAGGTTAGTGGTCTCTTTTTCTATGGCCCGGTTCAGCACGAGGATGGCATTGGGATAGTCGCCCTGCCGGGTAAAGGCTTTGGCTTTTTCCTGTAAAGCTTTCCAATCCTGATCCTGGGCACCGGCAACGCCTGCTGATAAACACAAAATGGCAGCGAAGAAGAATCTTTTCATAGGCGCCAAAGATACAGTTTTTCGAATTGGAGGTACCAGGGGAGATGTTAAAGCTTCATCCTGAGCAGTACCGGCAGTTCATTGTTCTGCAACACCAGCAGGTAACGGCCATTTTTAGCGGGTATTTCTTTTATATCCCTTATTACGCCGGTCAATTCCAGGCCGGATTGCCTGCCTGCCAGGCCGGTAAAACCTCCTTTCCCGTTGTTCAATAGTACATGACCAAAAGAGGCATCCATGCGGGCAAACTGGGGCAGGAAACCAAAGCAGTTACCTCCCATGACCAGGTCGGTAAAGCCGTCCCGGTTCATATCGGTGCAGAGAATGCTGTTGATACAGGAAAGCTGGGTCATCAGGGGTAGTTTGTGTACGGTAAATTTTCCGTTCCCCTCATTCACGGCTATACAGGAGGCAGCATAGTTGATGGTTTTGACCAGGCTTTTCTCCAGCAGGTCGGCAGGAAAGAGGTCCTGTATGGTTTTTTGGGCAAAGTCTTCATGTTTGAGCGTCAGCTTTTTCACAGAGGGCAACTGATCGGTCAGGTCGCGTTTCATAAAAACTGTTACATCGTGTCCCTTTACGGTGCGGGTCATGATCTTATCGGTCACCCCGTTGCCGTCATAGTCATTGATCCATATTTTCTGCGGCGCCTCCTGTGTGGGGCGCAGGTAGAAGTTTTCGCCCATGTTGCCCAGTAGGAGGTCCTGGTCGCCATCCTGGTCAATATCTGTGGCGGCCATGGATTGCCAGCAGCCATATAACTGATCGAGGTTGTTTTTCAGGGGCACGAAGTGATCGCCCTGCCAGGAAAAGATACCGGGCGCCATCCATTCACCGGCAATGATGAGTTCGGGATGGCGGTCGCCGGTAAGGTCGGCAAACACGGCTCCCGTTACCAGGCCAACCTGCGCGATATCCGGATTTTTCGTTTTGGCGATGTCGTTGAATTTGCCCCGCCCATCATTCAGGAGCAGGTAGCTGGCAGGCGAAACGCCGTAGTTACCGGGGATGCTGCGGCTGCCGACAAAGAGGTCCAGGTCGCCATCGCCCTCGAAATCATGGGCCAGTACCACAGCGGTATTGCCATCATTGGGCGGCAAGGCAGCCGTATTGATGGCAAAGTTCCCTTTACCATCATTGATGTAAAGCCTGTTCTGCATTTCCCGGCTGCCCATGGGATGATTGTTACCGCCTGAGCCTACAAAGAGATCAGCATCGCCATCTTTATCTGCATCAAAGAATAAAGCGGCTACATCTTCAAAGTTGGCAAACTGCTCAAATGTTGTTGAGGGTTTCTTTATAAAGCCATTGTTTGTTTGGAGGTAGAGTTGCCCGGCAGTGCCGGCTGCACCGCAGATATATACATCAGACAGTCCATCACCATTCACATCTCCCAAAGCAGCTTTGGGGCCTTCCCGGGAAAGCATCATGGGAATGTTACGCTCATAATAGAAGTCAACATAATCATCTTCCACATGCTTATCAAACGGGCTGCTCACTGTTTCCAGCAGTGGCTGAACGGTAGCGGCAGGAGGTGCGGCAATTGGTTTTCCGGCATCTGGTTGCTGAATAGCGTATACTGAATCGGCTACCGGACGATCGAAGCGTGAAGCCGTAAGATCGGGCCAGATGATGATCATAGAATCAACCGGTTTGTTACCGAGGCCAATGATGGCTTTATAGTCTACGGACGACTGAAAGCCGCGGCCCGGAATGATCTCGCGGCTCATGATCTGATTGCCCTGGTATACTTTCACGGTACTGCCTACTGCAAAGGTGTTGAGGCCTTTGCCTTTGAGGCTAACCCCTATGTAATGATTGCCGGCTGTTTCCCGGTTGTTGTTGCGGTATATGAATGCTTTTTCATTTACATTGTTGACCACCAGGTCCAGGTCACCATCATTGTCCAGGTCGCCATAAGCAGCACCATTGGAAAAGGAAGGTTGCGTAATACCCCAGGAAGCGCCTGCATCTGCAAACTGCAGATTGCCCAGGTTCCGGAAGGCTTTGTTGACAATAGGCCGCGAAGGCATTTTTGCAATGATCCCGTCTACCTGTTCTTTTTTACCGGTAAGCGCCATTTTACGCACCACTTCATTGGCAAAGAAATCTATGAAATCCTGGTCTGTTACGTCGTGGTAAATACCATTGCATACATAGATGTCGGAGAGGCCATCGTTATCTGCATCGAAAATGAGGGCGCCCCAACTCCAATCGGAAGCTGCCACGCCGCTGTAATGAGCTGTTTCCAGGAAACGGCCATTCCCATTGTTGACCTGCAAGGTATTTTGCATGTACTGGTGGTAGAAGCCTTTTTTAATGGTGAGGCGGTTAACATCAATGGTTTCGAAAGAGGCGGTTGTTTTTAACCGGTATTCATCATCCGGCAGCATATCTGTTGTAAAGATGTCCGGATAACCGTCATTGTTGATATCGGCCATGTCGGCGCCCATAGAAGACAAACTGATGTGCTGTGTCCATTTTTCCAGTTCTTCTGTAAAGGCGCCATTGTGCTGGTTGATGTAAAGATAATCGCGTTCAAAAAAGTCATTCGAGATATAGATGTCCGGGTAGTGATCATTGTTCACGTCCCCTACGGTGACCCCTAATCCAAATCCAATGAGGCTACCATAGATGCCGGCCTCTTTGCTTACATCTGTAAATTTCCCCTTGTCGTTCCGCATGAGGCGGTCACCACCGCCTTTGAGGAAATCGGCTACCGGCCAGTCTTTTGCCCGGAGATCGCGGTTATTGGCGTAGTTAAGTGTATTAACAGGAATAAAACTATTGTTGAGCAAGTACAGATCAAGGTCGCCATCGAGGTCATAATCGAAGAAGGCGGCATGGGTAGTATAATCGTTTTCGGTTAAGCCGTAAGCAACGGCAGAATCTGTAAACCCAAGCCGGTGGTTGTTGATGAAGAGCTCATCCTGCTGGTCTACGCCTTTCTGATAACCGGCATTGCATACGTAAATGTCGAGCCAGCCATCATGGTTCACATCGGCCATGACCACACCTGTGCTCCACTTTTTTGTGTTGGCGATCCCTGCTTTTCCGGAGATGTCCTCAAACTGCCAGTTGCCTTTATTGAGGTATAATTTGTTACCGCCCGAATTGGCGGTAAAGAAGATATCACTTAATCCATCATTGTTAATATCGCCGATGGCTACACCGCCGCCATTGTAAAAGTTGCGATAAGAGAAAATATTGAAGTCGGGCGAATCCTCTACCTTATTGGTAAAGTCAATACCCGTATGCTCCATTTGCTCAAACAAAGCAGGCGGGGCCTTCTTTTGAGAGCAGGACCATAAGAGAGAACAGGCAAGCGACAGGCAGGCAAATGTATGGCGGTGTGTCATAAGAACAGGAAGTCATTTTGCTAAAATGACTTCCTGTAAATTAGAAAACTTATTGAGTATATCCGGGATTTTGTTCAAGATTTGGGTTTACTGCGAGTGCAGCATTGGGTATTGGATACAATAGCCTTTCCTTACCGGAAGTGCCTGGTTTTTCCTGGAAGGGCTGCAGGAATTTACCAAACCGGATCAGGTCCTGCCTTCTCCAGCTTTCCCAATACATTTCCCTTCCTCTTTCATCGAGGAGATTGTCGGCAGTAAGGGTAGCCAGTGCCGATGCCTGGCGTTTTGCCCGAATGCTGTTGACAATAATGAGGCCTGCAGGCGCATTACTGGTACGCAATAACGCTTCTGCTTTCATGAGTAAAACATCAGCATAACGGAAAAAGACATAGTCATTGTTGGCATTATCACCATTGAAAAGATCAGGCGGATATTTCACTACCCGTATACCGGTGACTTCCAGGTTGGCGCCTGTTTCTATTAATTTTACTTCCCGTGTAAAGGACAGCAGGCGTGAACCGCTGCGGTCTGTTAAATTAGCGCCGCTTTTATTCACCTGCTGACCCAACAATAAGCCTACCCGCAATCCAGATGAATCTGTAACGCCGGGATAAGCATCACCCCGCCGCTTATCGGCAGCTTCAAATTTGTCATAAAAGTCGGACAGCGTGGTAAATCCATTCCACCCGCCACCGGGTATGGGAGAATTGTAATGCAGGGAAGAATAGTACCTGCTACGGGCGCCATTGCCATTTCTATTGATACCGGGCCCGTTTTGCTGGGTAAAGATGTTTTCGGATGATGCCGTATGATTGTTCGGCGCAAAATTATCATAGAAGTTATCCTCCAGGCTGTATTTGCCGGTAGCGGTGATCTGATCGGCCAGGGTAATTACCTGGTTCATATCAGCAGCGTCGAAAGTTGGCGTTTCACGATTGGCAAAAACACCTTTGTTGAGATAGCATTTCATTAGTAATACCCTTGCTGCATCCCTGTTGGCCACAAAATCGTCAGAAGTAGCAGGAAGATCATTAAGGATTGCATTTAGATCTTCTACAATAAAGTCCAGTGCCTCTATGCCTTTCAATACTTTGGGTGGATTGAGCAGGTTTTCGCCCGGCTCACGGAAGGGGACCTGTCCATAAAGATCAAGCACCGTAAACATAGCAAAGGCACGCAGGAATTTTGCTTCAGCGGCCTGTTGAGCGTTGGGATTAAAACTTAATACGTTGGTGGCATTAAAAACAACGCCCAACAGATTGTTGAATACATCGCGTACATAGGTGTGATCGGCATTCCAGGTATGCGTATGCAACACCCTCCATACGCCGTTGTCATCCCAGTCGCCGGCCCGTGTGGGTGGCAGGGCTTCATCGGTACTATGCTCCTGTAAAGCCCAAACATTGGCCTGGTCCTGGAAAGGTAATTGCAGCCCATCATAGGTTGCTTTGAGCAAGGCATTTACGTTGGATATTCTTTCTGCTTCGGCGCGGGGAATATCGCCTCTCAAATCCTCTTCCAGCTTTGTACAACTGAGCACAAGCAGGACCGGCATCATCAGTAGTATTATAATTTTCTTATGGCTCATACAATCTTTTTTTAGCTGTTAAAGAGTAAATCTGACGCCAAGGATAAATGATCTTGGTGTTGGATAAGGTGAATATTCAATACCAAAAGAGGGCACTCCATTAACCTGTTTGTCTGTATTCACTTCAGGATCAAATCCACTGAAATCGGTAATGATGAAGAGGTTTTGTCCGGTAACGAATACATTGGCATCCCTGATCACTTTGCCCAGATTGCCTATTCTATAACTGATGGTTGCATTGGTAAGCTTCATGTAATCCCCTTTCTCGAGGTAACGGGAAGAGGTAGTAAGGGCATTGGAGAGATTTTCCTGTACATCGCCCGCTACCAGGGAAGAAGCGATATTACGGCCACCAATGAGGTTGCCAATAGGCAATACCGAATTCAATGTATTGTTATAGATCTCATGGCCAAATGACCCATTCATGTTGACAATGAGCAGCCAATTTTTCCAGGTCAGATCCGTACTGATGCCCAATATGCTAGTGGGGTTAGGATCACCGATATAAAAGAAAGTGTTGCCATCATCGGTATAGGTACTAAAACCGGTAGCCTTATCTATACCGAGGAATTCACGTACAAAGAATGAATTGAGCGGACGACCATTGGCAAGCCTTTGTACGGTGGCCCCTGAAACACCCTGACCGTGAATGGCGCCGGTCAATACAGCCGGCCCATTGTAGCCATTCAATTCGTTTTTCAGGAAGGTGGCATTAAAGCCCAGGTTCCAGCGAAGGTCTCTTTTCTGTATTAATACGCCTGTAATACCTGCTTCAAATCCTTTGTTCACCACTTCTCCATCGAGGTTAATCCAATATTTGGTAGCCGGCGCAGGCTGAATGGCGTCAAAGTTGAACAGCAGGTCGGTGGTCTTTTTATTAAAATAATCCAATGAACCAAAGAGGCGGTCTCCAAGAATAGAAAAATCAAGACCTACGTTAACGGCTGTCGATGTTTCCCATTTAAGGTCGGGGTTGGCCACGTTTACCTGCTGGAATGCGCCTTGTGAAAAACCAAATCTTTCCTGGGCAGACCCGGCGGGGAATTCCTGGTTACCGGTTTTGCCCCAGCTTACCCGGAAGTTAAGGTTGTTAAAGATGTTGGAATTGCTCATGAACTCTTCATTGGTAATGGTCCATGATGCCCCAATGGAAGGGAAGTAACCGTAGCGGTTGTTTTTCCCGAATTTACTGGAACCATCCGCCCTGAAAGTAGCCATGAGGCGAAAACGGTCGTCATAATTAAATGCCGCCCGTCCGAAGAAAGATTGTAATTCAGAGATGGGATCGGCAAAAGAGCCTATGTCCCGGGTACTCTGGGAGGTATTCTGGAAGTAATTGGTATAGTTGATGAAGCTGCTCAGGAAGTCCCTGCCCACCATCCATGAACCTTTGTTATCAAATTTCTGGTACTCATAGCCTGCTACCGCATTCAAGTTGAGCTTAGCGGCTATTGCCTTGTTAAAAGACAGTGTATGCGTAAGCTGCTGGGTGGTCAATTCATTGGTACCTGAAAAAGCGATCCCCCTGTTGACTACCTGCTCCAGGTTGATGAAGGAAGCTATCTGCGCTTTACGGGTGCCCACGCTGCGGTTTATACTGAACAGGATCTTATACTCTAACCAGTCAGTAAATTTATAGGAGGGTGAAATGCTGGCAAGTACAGAGGTGATGTTGGAGACATCATCATAAGCTTCTGACATCGCCAGCGGATTAACGGTTGTGGAACCATATTCTATATCCAATGAATCACTGGCTTTGCGCAGGGGCCTGGTAGGGTTCCATTGCAATGCCTGGTTGATAAGGCTGCCTGTAAATCCGGCATCGTTGGAAATAGGCGCTATGTGTTCAGTATTGTGTGAAGCGAGGAGGTTGAAATCAATCCCCAGCTTTTTGCTTTCCAGGAATTTATAAGCGCCATTGATATTGGCGGTATATTTTTTAAAGCTGGTCTTTCTAACAATACCATCCTGATCAAGAACACCCAATGAGATACGATACCGGCCATTTTCATTACCACCACCGATAGATACATAATAGTTTTGGGTGACGGCAGTGCGGGTGATTTCATCAAGGGCATCTACGTTTCCGCCCTTATCATTGCCGGTAAGGCCATATTCGGTTTGTGCAGCCCTGTATGCATTGCCATCCAGCACATCAAACCGTTTAAGTATCCTGCTGATACCTGCATTTGCACTCACATCAATCCTGGGCTGGCCGGTTTGTCCCCGTTTGGTGGTAATAATCACCACCCCATTAGCGCCCCTGGAGCCGTAAATGGCAGTAGCAGAAGCGTCTTTCAGGATGTCGATAGAGGCAATGTCATTGGGATTGATAAAGTTGAGCGGGTTGGCATCAGGCGTTTGCCCCACACCACCAATGTTTACACCGGGACGGGCTGTACGGCCGTCGAGCGGGAAACCATCTACCACAAATAAAGGTTGGTTACCCGAACGTACAGAGGCATTACCCCGGATGCGGATGGTAGCTGCGCCGCCCGGCGCACCACTGTTATTAATCATTTGTACACCGGCTACTTTACCCTGGATCAATTGATCCGGAGAAGTAAGGATACCCTGGTTAAAGTCTTTGGATTTTATGGATGCTACTGCCCCCGTAAGATCCTTGCGGCGGGCGGTACCATATCCCACTACCACGACTTCGTTCAGGTTGAGGTTGCTGGCTTCCAGGGCAACATTGGCAACTGTTTTCCCGGTGATATCGACCTCAAGGGTAGTGTACCCTACAGAAGAAACTACTAAGGTGGTGACGCCTTCACTTACATTGATGCGAAAGGAACCATCTGTACCGGTAGATGTGCCTTGGGTAGACCCTTTGGGAACTACAGAAGCACCGATAACCGGTGCACCATCTTTTGAATCTGTAACCTTTCCTGTGATGATCTTGTCCTGGGCGAGACTGGCGAGGCTGATAGACAATGCCAGCAATAGCAAAACAGCTGCTGTAAACAATCGTTTTGATGTCATAGCAATCAGTTAGGTAGTTATAAAATGGCGGAATGTAACGTGTAGCTTATACACAATTTAACATTTTCCTACCTATTTTTCAAAAAAATTTAACATTTATCTCAGGACAGTACATGATGCGGTTTTGATAATTGGCCTGAGAGGGCGAAATCTTGATAAGAATATCATTGTCAATATGATAAGAAATTGACAAGTGAACTGCCGGCAGTAGGGTTGCAGAATGGTGAGAGTAATGGCTTAAAGCCATATAATAAAACTGCGAGGCTGCAAGCCTTCGCAGAGCAGCCTCGCAGGGTGGTAATAATATGATGCGTGGGGTTAATGCACGGCTTCTTCCAGTCTTACTTTGCCGTCGGAGAATTTGGCGGCATTGAAACGATAGAGTTTACCCGGCCTGTGGGGCACATCCTGCTCCAGCTCATTGACATCAATGAGCCAGTCCATGAGGAAGAATTTCTTGCGGAAGTTGCGGCGGTCCAGCTTGGTGCCATGGATGGACTCATAGAGGCTCTGCAGCTCCCGGAGGGAAAATTTCTCCGGCAGCAGGTTGAACACGATCGGGTGCTCGTCGATCTTTGATTGTAACTGCTTTAAGCAGGTATCCAGTATTTTTTTATGGTCGAATGCAAGAGTGGTTATCTCGCTCACCGGATGCCAGTGTAATTCATTGTGTGCCAAATCCAACTGGTGATCCTTGACATTGATGAGGGAATACCAGGCGGTGGTAATTACCCGGCCGGCCGGGTGGCGGTTTACATCCCCAAAGGTATACACCTGCTCCAGGTATACATCATCCAGACCGGTACGCTCTTTCAAAACCCGGTAGGAAGCATTGTCCAGGTTCTCATCGGGCCTTACGAGATCACCCAGTAAAGACCACTGATCATTAAATTCCTCCAGGTCTGACTTGATGAGCAACACTTTCAATTCATTCTCATCGAATCCAAAGATCACGCAGTCTACAGAAAGGGCAATCTGAAAGTATTCCCTGTTCTCAGACCGTAGCTGGTGAATTGTTTTCTGTAATGCTGTTCCCATATTGTTGGTGTTATAGTAGTAAAAGGCTTAATTGATTATTAGTTTTCTGACCACGTTGTTATTGCCAAACTGCAGACGGAGGAAATATAATCCTGTCCGAAGTTTGCCATTACTGAGCTTATGCAAAGGTAATTGATGAACTCCTTTAGCTTTAAAACCAGCATATAGTTCTGCGATCCGTTGACCACTAGCATGCAACAGTGACAACGTTACGCCCGTATTGAGCGGTAGTTCATATTCAATGGTAGAGTTCGATGTGACCGGGTTGGGATAGATGCTTAACCTTGTATTTGAACCCGGATTCTCAGGACCGGTGACCGGGGTCAGCATGTTGGTTATGTTCCGGTTCAAATATACGTGATACTCGCCGGGTTGCAAGGAAATGCTTTGCGAATTGCCGGTGGCAGTAATGGTTTGACCTGTTAAGTAATCATACCAGGTGCCCGCATGCTGAAAGGTAACTGAACCCGTTACAGCCGTCACATCAAAATTTCCCACGACCACTATATCAGACGTATCAGTGGTCAGTTTCAACCATTTGAAAGCCCCGGCAAGATTTGAGGTGATGCGGTCGGTAGTGAAGCCGTTCTTATAAGCCGGGTGGCTGCGTAAAGCCAGCAGCACACTGTAGATATCGTATAGTTTTTTCCTGCCGGCATTTTGCTGATAATCCCATTTGAAAGGTTTGGGATTGGTGCGGCAGGCATTATCAATGGTCCCGTTCTCGCAATAGTTGATAGAGTAATCATACCCCAGCTCTCCAAACTGCCAGATCATTTTAGGGCCGGGCATGGCGAAGTAGAATGCTGCTGCCATTTCATTGCGGCGCAGGCCGGTTACAAGATCCTTTACATTGTACCCGGCAGCGGCATTGCCATATTGTATGTTTTTGTACATAAGCCTTTCCTCGTCATGGCTTTCCATGTAAGCCACGAGGTTGGGCTGGCTCCAGCCTCTTTCCGTATGGATGGCATTCCTGAAATCCCAGCCATCAGGATATCCCATGGTAGCCTGATTAAAGGCATGGTTCATATTACCCCATAATAGCATACCGTAGGCAGCCAGTTCCTTTTCTTCGTCATTGACGCCGAGGTGTTCGAGGATGACATAGCTGCCATTGGATTTTAGCTGGATGGTATCGTAGTATTTTTTCCAGATAGCGATACGGCTGGCATCATAGGCATCCCAGTTGGCCTGGTTGCAATTGTTGCCATCGGCATCACAGGAGGCTTTCTGGGTAAATCCTTTGGAGAGATCGAAGCGAAAACCATCCAGTTTGTATTCCTTCAGCCAGAATTCCACTACCCGGCTCACGAAGTATTGCGTGGCCGCGCTTTCATGGTTGAAGTCGTACCCTACATTGAAAGGGTGTTTGGCAGCCGTATTGAACCAGGGACTTTCTGCCGAAGGCTGGCCTTTACCGGCATCAAAGTATAGCTGGACCATGGGCGATTGGCCAAAGGAATGGTTGAGCACCATGTCCATGATGACGGCTATGCCCTGCTTATGGCATTCATCAATGAATGCTTTGAGGCCGGTTTCCGGGCCATAGTATTTATCGGGCGCAAAGTAAAAGGAAGGATTGTAACCCCAACTGAGGTTGCCTTCGAACTCATTGAAAGGCATAAGCTCAATGGCATTAATCCCCAGCCGCTTCAGGTAGGTTAAGGTATCTTTTAAGGTTTTCCAGTCATGGTTGCCGATGAAGTCGCGCAGCAGCAGTTCATAGATGAGCAGGTTGCGTTTATCCGGGCGACTGAAGTTGTTGACCTGCCAGGTATAAGCCGGTTTGGCTGTTTGCAACAGGCTCACCATGCCGGTTGTTTTCCCGGTTGGGTAGACTTTAAGGTTGGGATAGGTGGCCGCTGTGATGAAGGGATCATTGGCCGGGTCCAATACTTTTTGTGCATAGGCATCTGCTATTTTCAGGGTATTGTCTACTACGTACTGATAGGCATATTCCGTTCCGGGCGTAAGGCCGGTGATGCGCTTCCAGAAGCGCCCGCCATCCGGTGTTTTGTTGCACTGATAGTTGACCGACTCTGTCCAGTTGTTAAACTCACCTATGATGGCTACTTTGTTTTTATTGGGCGCATATAATACGAGGATGGCCGATGTATCGCCCTGCTCGTAGTTGATCCCATCCCTTACACCGGCAGGCAAGGGCTCGATGTGGACTGCCGGGGCAGCAAAAAAGTTAATAGTGTCTGAATGAGTAGTTACGCCATCTGTAACCCTGCCTACGATCTGTTGGTTACCGGCCACTGTGATGGCAGGCGTTGATTGAATATTGGTATTACCGGCAACGCTGTTGATGAGGGCACCATTGAAAAAGAGTTGCAGATTGGCGGTATTGCTGGCAGTATAGGAGACCGCAATAGATTCGCCCACTGCTTTGGTGATGGGTTCCGGAACAGGTATGAACCGGGACTCAAAAGGTGGCGTGATGAACTTGCCGGCCAGGTTGTTGTCATATACTGTTAAATACATATTGCCCATATCAACGGAGGGGTCGGCAATGCGCTGCACCTGTGCGCCTGTTCCATTGCGGAATAACAGGGCCACTTTCCGGATGGTCTCGCCGGCAGGTACTCCAAAGAAAGACCGGATGTTGGGGATGGTATACTGGTACTTGTTGGCGGCTATCCAGGTAGCTTTTGCAGCAGGGTCGGTAGTGCCCCAGCCGAATTTTGAATATTTCCAGTCGGTATTGTTGCTGCTGAGGTTGGTGATAACGCCGATGTGTACATACACATCATTGGTATTGGCATAGTTCAGCAGTCCCTGATTGCCTTTGGTACAATCTACCGTAATGGTCAGCGATGAATTATCGGCCGGAAATTCCGGTGTGGTGGTGAGCAATTGGGCGGAGGTGGTTATTGCCCACCATACTGCACAACACATGGTAAGGATAAATGATTTCATTCGGCAATCGTTTTACTTTACAGGTGACACCTTTTTAGAAAGGTGTCACCTGTAAAGCACTAAACCAGTTTACAAAATGGTATAGGTTCTATTATATTCGTCTACAGTAATAGTGTAGGTACCGGCAGTAAGGGTGATATTATCTCCTCCTTCCCTGATCTTACCGGCCCCATCTGCGCCATAGTTCAGGTCCCAGCCTTCTGCACTAACAAATTTGAATTCAGTGGTCCCGGTAAAAGTGATGGTCTTTTTCCAAACACCATTGCCCTGGTAATCCATGTCGGGCGCATTGGCAGGTGTCCAGTCGCCTACCACCGGTGCGCCGCCTACCATGCGCAGCTTACCCTGGTACATGTTGTATTTCAACTGCTGTACATTGGTGGCATCCCATATTAATCTTGTGTAGGGTGAATAAGCTGCTTTTATATTGGGATCGCCGCCGTCATGGACCAATTTGCCATCCGCACCACCCCACCAGCGATCATCACCAATACCAAAGTTCCAGGGACTGCCGAGTGAGCCATCGTGGAATTTAAATTCATCGGTGCCGGAGGAAGGAACGATAATGAGGAATTTATCACGCTGGAGGTATGCACCCAATAAAGGAGCAGTAGCATTCCATCCCTGCATGTTGCCTACCACGCCCACCTGCTTTTGCTGAATGTAGGCCAGGTCATTTTTTGTATCAATGGTCAGCCGGTAGATGCCGCCGGTGGCGACTTTAAAATTGCCACCTACATTGAAGCCGGTCTTGTAACTACCGGGCGTAGTGCCTGCGCCATTGTCGCCATAACCGGATCCCCAATCGCCTTTGATTTTGAAGAATTTGAATTCGTCATTGTCGGCCAGTTTGATGTAGGTATAGAAAACAGTGCTATAGCGATCTGCTTTCTGGTCTACTACCATTTTCAACGGATTGTCAATGCTCCAGCCGTTTACGCTGCCTACGAGATAGAAATTCACCTCGCGCAGGAAAGCGATATCGTTGATGTAGTCGGCGGGTTGTTTCCAGGTACCTGAAGTAGCGATGACGGTCCACTTGAGGCTCACTGTTTGTGAGAGATCGGTGAAGCCATATTTTACCAGTGAATCATTGAGCTGTTTCATGGCGACGCTCAGTACGGTATCCTTACCGCTATTGGCAGCCGCTATTGCAAACAGGGGTGTAGTAAAGGCGCCGTCTTTGCTAAAGGCTACCTGGTAGGTAATGGCGGGGCCTCCTGTTGCCGGCAATGATTTTGTCCAGTTGAATTTAACGCTGTCGGCGGTAGATACCGGGTTGAGTGTGATGGCCGAAGCAGAAGAAGCCGGGCCCAGCAGGATGAAGGCTGTAACGCCGTCCTTCATGCGGGTGATGCTGATGTTCCTGATATCGGATGAGATCAACTGTGTAGAACCATTATCGGCTTTTACGCTCCAGATAAGATCCGTTTTGGCGCCATCGGCAATGCCTTTTGCTTTGAGCGCATCATCCAGTTGTTTATGGGTGATGGTTAGCCGGGCGTCTTTCCCAGCATTGTCTGACGCGATCTCCAATAAGGGAGCTTCGAGACTGCCATTGGTTTTTAAGGCCGCGATCCATTTATAGGCGGGTACTGCATCCACACCAGGCTTGGAGGCCGTCCAGCTTATTTCCACTTTGGCAGTAGGTGTAGCGGCATTTAAAGCGATGGCCGTATTGGTAGCAGGGGCACTAAGGGTGAAGGTTCCCAGCGCCTCTCCGGTGACCGTGCTATCGAAATCTGGTTTCTGGCAGCCGGCGAAGAGTGCGGCGGACAGGACAGCAAACCAAAGAATCTTTTTCATATGCAACATCATTATTAATGTTTAGAGGGATGTTATTTCATATCGGCTAAAGTCACTTCCACAGCAGCCGTGCTGACATTTACCGGTTGATTGTTGGCATCACGCACCGTTCCATTGAATTTGTAGGTGAAGCGGGTGAATTTCTTTCCTGCACCGGGTGTATAAGAACGGGTGGGCACAAAGAAAGCTTTCCACAATTTGGTGCCTGCATTTTTCACCGGCAGTGTCAATGGCTGACCGGCAGAAGTATTGGTATTGTCAAATACTTCCACGGTAACAGAAACCGGCTCCATGCGCTGCTCATCAATGGTAGTGGCGAGGTCCTGGTGGAAGTAGAGCGATACTACATCATTTTGTCCTACCCGCGCCGGGAATAGGCGCAGCATACTGGGCACAAACACCAGCGGGTCAAAAGCATTGACTTTACTATCGCAGGTTTGTTTGCTACCGTTCTTTGTTTTGACCAGGAACTGAAAATGTTTCAGGCCGCCCGGCGTCAGCTCAAACAAGGTAGTACCGGTGAGTTTATAGGTGAATTTGTTGGGTGCGCCGTTTACCGGTGTCATTTTCGCTATGGCAGGTGAATTGCCCCAGTCAACAGAGGGGTTGGCATTGGTGATGCCGTTTTTTTCACTGAAGCCCGACGCCCCTTTATTGGCCCAGGTCCAGATGTAGAGTTCAGCTTCTCCTGCCATGCCGGTACCGGTAAAATCGAAGGAGATGGTGATCTCATCTTCTGCACTAAAAGTAGCCGGGTTGATGCTGAAGTTCTCGAACGGAATACACTGGGCCATGGCCAGTCGGCTACCCAGTAACAGGAGTGAAAATATCAATAGCTTTTTCATAATTGCTTTGTTGGAGGGTTAGCGTGAAAATTCATAATCATACACGATGAGCAATTTGTTGGTCGCTGCGTCGGTGCGCGTAACCTTTACTTTGAGTTTGCCGTTCACTGAATTGGGATAACCGCCCAATGTCATGATTTCTGTTACAGCACCACTTTTCAGTGTAATGTTCTTAGGCGCTTTCACGTCGTCCACCGTCCAGGTACCGGAAGTAATACCGGTAATGGGGGGCGCTGAACCATTGTTGATGGCAAAGGTGGAAGGGGCGCCACTGCTCAGGTTGAAGGTGAGCTGCAGGGAAGCATAGTTGAACAAGGTGGTAATGTCTTCCACTGCATAGGGAAACCCTTTGCGCTGTGACTCAGCATCTGTTTGTATAACCTTTGTCAGTTTCCATACGCCCGAAATAGCAGTCATGTTATCATTGGGATCGCCTATCGGCTCATAGCTATCGGGCCGGCAACCGGCGAATAGTAAGCCGGCTACCAATAATATTGTGAGGAAATGTATTGCTTTCATTTTGCTTAGTTGTATGGGTTATTAATCACAACCGCCTTCCTGGTTCATCTTGAAGGAAGCATTGGCAGCCTGTTCACTAATGGGGAATTGTAATGCCAGCCCGGGACAGTTCCACTGGCCGCCGCGGCGATCAATGCTGGTACCGTTGCGAACACCTATGCGTTTGATCTCCTGTATGCGGTTGCCTTCTCCCACGAGTTCCAACTCTCTTTCGCGGCGGGCAGCAGCGATCACTGTAGCAGCAAGCGCATTATCAGCGAGGTTTTTGCCAGTGCCACCATAAGCACGGGTGAGTATATCATTGATATCCTTAATGGCGGTGCCGAGGTTGGCAGCGCCTGTTTCGGCCCCTGCTTCAGCACGAATGAGTTTTATTTCCGTATAACCCATTACCGGCACATCAAAGTTGTTCTTATTGTATTTGGTGATGACATTGTAACCCGGCACCAGGGTATTGCTGTACCAGGCAGTGCCGCGCACATCTCCGGCTGTGGTGGCCGCAGTATAAAATATATCTGTGACATGGAACCTGCCCTGCGCGCTGAAGCCCACATCGCTGCGGTAACGGTTCCTGAGCTCGCCACCGGGATACAGGTTATTATCTATGAATTTGAACCCAAAGATGATCTCTTTGGAAAGCCCAATTGAAAAACGGTTGGCATAGGAGGCGTCCAATTGGAATTTGTTGCTTTCGATAACCTGACCGGCATAGGAATAGGCATTGGCAAAATCATTTTGCAGGAAGTATACCCTGGCCAGGAACGCTTTGGCCGCCCATTTGTTGGCAAAGCCAAGGGTTACCTGGTCGCCCAGCAGGTTCTCAGCTTTCTTCAGGTCGGCAATGATGGATTCATATACTGCTTTAACGGTGCTGCGCTCACCGGGCGTCACTTCTGCGCTCAGGCGTAATACAATACCATTGTGTGTATTATCGCTGGTGAAACCCCAGGGTTGCGCCCACAAGCGTACTGCATCAAAATGGGTAAGCGCCCGGAGGAAGTAAGCCTGCCCTTCAATATCATTTTTTGCGGTGCCTGCCTTGTCAATGTTTTGCAGCACTTTGTTGCCTATGTAGGCCGGACGATACATATCTGTATATAAGCCGTTTTTATAATCGCCGAAGATGGAGGTCTTGCGTTTAAAGATCTCTCCGTCGTCACCGGTGTATAAAGTACCTATGGCCTGATCCCCCAGCAGGTCTTCTATCCATTGCAGTTTACCATTGTACACTTTGTTACAGTAATCTGAGTAAGCGCTGTTTAAGAGTGTCTGCAGGTCGGCATCATTTTTAATGGCTTGCTCTTCGGTAAGCGCCCCCGCTGGTTTTCGTTCGAGGAATTTGCTACAGGATGGAGCATATACAGCCACAGATCCCAGCAACAATATATAGATCGCTTTTTTCATTGTAGATGCATTTGATGGTTTAGAAAGTAACATTTAGTCCTATCACCCATGATTTCTGTTGGGGTGGGGTGAGGTAGGTAATGTTGGGACTGAGGTTACGGTCTGTCGGGTTTTCAAAATCACGCGCTATCTCCGGATCGCCACCGGGGTATTTGGTAAAGGTGAGCAGGTTCATACCGGTAACAAATACGCGGGCTCCCTTCACGTGTAACCTGGTAAGCAGTTTGGGATCGAAACGGTAACCCAGTGATATTTCCCGTAACCGCAGGAAAGAAGCATCATAGAGAAACATGGTGCTGTTGTATTGCCATTCACTGCTCAGGCCGGCATAGGTGCCTGTGTTCATAGTGAGGCGGGGGAATTTGGTTACATCGCCGGGCTGCCTCCACCTGTCGAGCAGGTCGCGACGGATGACCCAATCCGTGATGATACCCGCCTGTCTTTTGCCGGAACCATCATAGATGTTGCCGCCAATGGTGAAGGTCCATAAGCTGGTAAATTCAAAACCTTTGTAGCTGAGGTTATGGTTCAGGCCACCAATGAAGTCGGGCACTACAGAGCCTACCGGCATCCGGTTATCGAGGCTGAAGGTTTTGGTGAGCTTGCCGCTCTTATCGTACCAGATGGGCAGTCCGTCATCAGGATCTACGCCATAGTAACGTACGAGGTAGTTGGTACCTACGGGGTATCCTACTACCACGCGGGTATCATTGCTGCCCCCACCGGCCGCATCGGCGCTTAATCCACCCAGGCTAATGAGCTCATTATAGTTTTTGGCAATGTTGCCGCCGACACTGAAGGAGAGGTCTTTTTGGTTGATGAGTTTCAGGTTCAGGCTCAGCTCAATGCCCTGGTTGAGTATTTCACTGCCTTCCACATTACGGTAAAAGTCACCAAAACTGTTGGAAGGGGATACAGCAGTATTTAATAAGAGATCGGTCGTTTTCTTATGATAGTAGGCCAGTTCGCCGGTAATACGGTTATTAACAGCCGCAAACTCTATGGCAAGGTCCATGTTGGCTGTTTCTTCCCAGTGCAGATCGGGATTGCCTATGTTGCCGGGATAGAGGGTAGGCTGGGTGTTGTACTGACTTCCCGCGTAGTAAGTATAGTAATATCGCCCGGAAGGAATGTTTGAATTACCAGTGAGGCCATAGCTGGCACGCAGCTTCAGGAAGTTGATGAATTTGAAGTCCTGCATGAAATCTTCCTGGCTGATGGTCCAGCCGGCTGAAATGGTGGGGAAGACGCCATATTTTTTGTTGGGACCAAATTTGGAAGAACCATCACGGCGCACAGAAGCCTGTAAGGCATAGCGCTCTTTGTACACATAGTTTATCCGGCCAAATACACTGGCAAAGGTTTCTGCATTAAAAGCCGGTGAATTGAGCGGGGTACCTGTGGCCTTGATGGAATCGAGCGCGTGCTTGTACAGTGACTTGTTTTTATAAAATGGTTTGTCGCTGTTCTTTTCTACATATACCCTGTTCACAAAGCTCTTTTCCTGGAATTCGATACCAGCCAGGAAGGTGAAGCGGTGGTCATCTTTATAAGTCCAGTTGTAAGTAGCGGTTCCAGAAGCCACCCAGTTTTTGCCCCGGTAAGGGGAACGTTTGGCAATGCCGGGTTTTTGTGTGTCGTTGATCCAGTTGGAAGATTCCCACTGATCATCAATGCCACTCAGGTAATCATAAGAACCATTGACACGCAGGTTTAGGTTTTTGATAACCTCATAATCGAGCATCAACCCGCCTATAAGACGATGGTCAGTATTTCTCCAGAGTGTTTCATTGAGGCGGCGTACCGGATTGGCGCCACCGGTAAACCAGGTCTTGTCATCATTATAAATAGGATAGATCGGCAGTGCTGTACTCATGGCATCGCCCAAACCACCTGCCCAGGCGGCTGGTACACGTTTGTTGATACCGCGGTTGTAAGCGGCGCTCAGCGTAGCCTTGAATTTGGGTGTGATGGTAAAATCGAAGTTGGTACGCAAGCCGAGGCGTGTGTAACTATTGTTCTTCAGATAACTTTGGTTTTCGCTGTAGGTAGCGCCCACGAAGCTTTTCACCAGCTTGTTGCCCTGCGTCATGCTAAGGCTGTGCTCATTGATGAAGCCGGTACGGGTGAGCTGGTCCCACCAGTCGGTATTGTTTTTTTCCGCCTGCTCCCAGGTAAGTCCGCCCGGCAGAGGCGCTTTGCCGGTATTGCCATCATTTTCCCATGCCTCCTGGCGCAATTGCAGCCATTCAGGGCCGCTCACGAAATCGGGCTTGTTGGCATAGGTGGATATTCCGATCTTATTGTTGTAGTTATAGGAAGGCTTACCGCTTTTACCGCGTTTGGTGGTGATGAGGATCACACCATTGGAACCGCGGCTGCCATAGATACCGGCAGCGGCCGCATCTTTTAGTATTTCGATAGACTCAATGTCATTGGGGTTGATGGAAGCCAGCGGGTTCTGGTTCATGGCGCCACTGTTGCCCCGCAGGAATGCATCGGCAATGATGGGAATGCCATCCACTACGTAAAGCGGATCGGCGCCGGCGCCAATGGAAGCAATACCCCGGATGCGGATGACAGAGCCTGAGCCGGCCAGCCCACTACCCTGTATTACCTGCACACCGGGCGCTTTACCCTGCAGTGCGGCTTCAAAGCTGGGCGCTGCAATAGAGGTGAGCTTTTCGGCGCTTACTTTGGTAATGGCGCCGGTAACATCACGGCGGCGCTGGGTGCCATAGCCAATGACCACTACTTCATTGAGGTTGGAGGCAGCCCCTTTGAGGGATACCAGGATAACATCCGCCGCCACAGGCACGTCCTGTGTTTCGAAGCCTACGCCGGAAATGGTTAAAGTGGCTGTTGCTGCAGGAATGGTCAGCGAAAAGCTGCCATCTGATTTGGAGGAGGTTCCCTGTTTAGAACCTTTGGCAGTGACCGAAGCCCCGGCTACCGGTGTGCCATTGCTGGCATCGGTAATTTTACCGGTAACGGTTTTGCTTTGTGCCCATGAAAATACAGGTAGACACAGGAGGAGCATAAGAACTCCCACAAGCGGTCGTTTCGGCATCATAAAAACAAGCTTTCGTTTAGGTATGTAAATAATGTGTATCTGCTACGCAAATATAATGTGTAATTGGTACACATAACCTAATATTTTTTTGACAGGACAAGCTGGTTCGTGGGGACACGAACCAGGGCGGAGGGAGACACTAACCAGGGGGAGGGGATTTTGGGGATTGGGAGGAGGGCAAGAACCTTGTGTAGGGAAGGTTTGGGCGGGGAGTTGTGGTGGAATGTTCTAAGGCTTGTCTGGGAATGGTCAGAGAATGCTCTGAGATAGCTCTAAAATAGTATCTGGCAGAGGAGTCCTGTAGTATTCCCTGAGCTATCCTGTACCATGCTTAGAGCTGTCCCCTACCACTCCCTGAGCATTCCACCAGGCTTTCGGTACAATAGATACCTGGAAAAAGAAAAGGAGCAAACCGGCTGCTGCCATCTTTGCTCCTTTTTGTTTTCTGTTGTTTATTGCTTAGTCAGAAAGTACCTGGTGGAAAGGCTTCGACAGGCTCAGCCTGACACCAGTTTATTCGCTTTTCTTCGTTTTTTCCTGGTTGTATTTGGTTTCGGCCTCTTTGGCTTTTTCGAAGTCCAATACTACGCCATTGATGCAGTACCTTAACCCTGTAGGGGGAGGTCCATCTTCAAATACGTGGCCCAGGTGGGCTTTACAGCGGCCGCATTCCACTTCCGTACGGCTCATGCCATGCGAATGGTCGGGCAGGTAGATGATGCTGGTTTTGCTGATGGGGGCATAGAAACTGGGCCAGCCGCAACCGCTTTCAAACTTGGTGTCACTTTTAAAGAGGGAGTTGCCGCAGGCAGCACAATAGTAGGTGCCCACTTCTTTAGAATGCTCAAAAATGCTGGTGCCAGGCCGCTCCGTGCCTTTCTGACGGGCTATGAAGTAGACGTCGGCCGGCAGCACTTTTTTCCATTCTTCCTCGGAAAGGTTCACTTTGGAAGTGTCGGTACGGGAATAAACGGGGTTGGTACTGTCTTTTTTGGAGGTATTCATAGTTGTTTTTTTCTGGTTGTCTGTTGACTGGGAATAGCTGCACTGCTGCAACAGGGTTGCCAGCAGGAGAATGGCCAGGCATTGTGCTATTCGTTTCATGTGCATGTATTTATAACAAACTTACGTAGTGAGGGTTCGTTCCGGTTGTCGGGCAGGCGACAACAGGCGCAACTTAACATTTTCTTTTGTATTAAGGATTTAGGAGTTTTCCCATGGTTTTTTAATCAGAAACCGGGGAATGTTAAAGGATTTTTAAGGGTGTTCCTTTATTTTTGCCCTTCATCAAGTGACGTAAGTACCATGTTTAACCTGATTTTATTTGGCCCTCCCGGAAGCGGCAAGGGAACCCAGTCTGAAAAGCTTATTGAGAAGTATGGCCTGATCCATCTTTCCACCGGCAACCTGCTGCGGGAAGAGATTGCTAATCAGACGAAACTGGGTTTGGAGGCGAAAAGTTTTATGGACAAGGGCCAACTGGTGCCGGATGCAGTAGTGATCGGCATGATCGGCTCTGCACTGGATGCCAACCCCCAGGCGAAGGGATTTTTGTTTGATGGTTTTCCCCGTACGGTAGCCCAGGCCGAAGCCCTGGACAACCTGCTGGCCGGGAAAGCTTCTGAAATAGCCATTGTACTGGCGCTGGAAGTAGACCGTGAAGAGCTGGTAAAACGCCTGCTGAACCGCGGTAAGAGCTCCGGCCGCAGCGATGACACGAATGAGGATATTATCCGCGCCAGGCTGGTGGAATATGAAAATAAGACCGCTCCTGTGGCCAATTATTATGCGCAAAGCGGCAAGGTGGTGTATGTGAAAGGCGTAGGCAGCATTGACGATATTTTCCATTCCCTGTGCAGGCAGATTGAAGCCCGCCAGTTGGTATAATATAGTTATTCCATGATGTCAGGCTGAGTTTATCGAAGACGACTTCGACAAGCTCAGCCTGATATCGTTTAGTTGATTAATACCTCCAGCCTGTGAGGTCTGCACCTGCAGGCGCCCGTTTCTTTACTTCTTCTGCCCATTTGGTGATGAACATGGAATGATAGCGAAGCCGCGAAATGTAGTTGGGCTGCGTATGATCGCCATTCCAGCAATGTTCGGCGCGATCGCCATAGTCTACTTCCCCTTCATAGGTAGGATTGTCCAATGCTTTTAACATTTCTTCGGTGAGGTACACGGCATTGTTGAGGTAATAGTTGTCCATGTCGCCGCAATAGATGTGCACTTTGCCTTTTAGTTGGCGACCGATCTTTGCCCAGTCCCTTTTCATGATGTAGGAGAGATCATAGTTCTCTTTCCAATAGGCCGCCACACTGCTGTCAATAACGCCGGTCAATTTATTCCAGATGGGTTGGGGATAGCCATCGGCGCCAACTGGTGAATAGACCGCCTCCCAGATGTCGAACTGTTGTCCGCTCCTGCTTTGGGTACCCAGGGCCAGTTCCCGGTAATTCATTTCCTGTAGGGTAGTGCTTACGTGGCCCAGGTAGTTGCGCATACCGGGACGGGGTGTTTTTTTGAAGTCGCTTTCCAGGAAGTAAGCGTTTTTGTCTTTGTACAGGTCTACCACGGTATACGCCCTGAAGTCTATAGGATCGGGGCAGGCTGCATAGCAACCATTGTATTGATCGGGATAGAATACCTGGGCCGCCAACACCTCCCAGCCGCCTGTGCTGCCGCCATACATAAAGCGCGCCCATCCCTGCCCGATACCACGAAAGCGTTTTTCAATTTCCGGAATGAGTTCATAGGTGATGGCGTCGCCATAGGGGCCGAGGTTGGCACTATTCACCGCATAGGAATCATCATAGTAAGGATTGGCATGTTGTATTTCGATGGCGATGACGCGCGGGAAGGCAGGGCCGGTCCACTGTTTATAAAAGTTATAGGCTTCCTGCTGCACGATCTTATTGTAGCCTGTTAGTTTGAAACGCTCTATGTAATCGGGTTTGAGGGCAGAGTCGGGTGGCATGGTCCTGAAGCCGCTGAAGTTGGCCGGAAAGTGACCATGAAAGATGGCGAGCGGATATTTTACATCAGGATGGGTATCCCATCCTTCGGGCAAGAGGATATGGGCGCTGAGGTACATGGGCCTTCCCCAGAATTCGGTGAGCAGCCTGCTTTGTATTTTGATGTGTTTGATGTATCTGGTGTCTTCCGGTTCTTTTACCGGTGGTATGCTCTCTGTTAGTTCTATGCGTATGATATTTTTCAGTTTTGCATCAATACGTATTTTGACCGGTTTAGAATAGAGGTTGCCGGGCGCCTGGTTCCATTGTTGTCCTTCGCCACGATCCATGGGCAGCTTTACGGTATGGCCGTCTTTGCGATGGAAGGTTTCATAGCGATGCAGCAAAGCCTGTACATAGTATTCTCCCGGCGGCACATTGGCGATGCTTTGAATGGGATAACCAAATGCCCTGCCGGTGATTGTTTTTGATTCGCCGGCTTTCCAGTTCTCTACGTTTGTACCAAATACGAGTTGGGTTTGCGGACCATCTATTATTTGAAAGCGGGGTTCTGCGCGGTTGTTATTGGACAATAGCAGTAATAAACGACCATCCAGTGGCTGACTGCTGTGTTTTGCGGACCAGGTGATGAGAACAGGTTGTTGTGCAGAAAGGAGGTATGTGTTGAAAAGGAACGCAAGGATGATAAGGTATCTCATAGCAGGTTGGTTTTAGCTGCTATAAGATAGGAATAAAATCAAAGTAATGTTCAACGCGCAATGCTCAATTTTCAATGCTCACAGGAAAGTAAAGGGAGGGGTGAAAACCCCTCCCGGATCGTATGTCTAAATGCTTGTACCCAATCCTTAGATAATCAGAGCACTTAGGAATTACAAGATTATTGAAGTTTATATTGACTTACTACTATAAGATGCACCAGTTGCAGGATTGAAAGCATGAACCAACAGGAAGGCTGTTTCTAGGCAGCTACAGGCTTTAACATTGCTTTTGTAAACGGTGGAGCTTGTTTTTGATCTATTACTGTATAAAACAAAACGGAGGAAACAAGTTATGAAAAAGATCTTTACACTCGCTGCGATCCTGATTGGTCTTAGTGTTGCATCATTGGCTGCTGATCGTCCGAAGAAAGGAAAGATTTCAGTGACAAGCAATAGCCCTGCCACGATCTTTGTTAAGATCGATGGCCAGCGATATAACCTGGACCGCAAGGATTTTGTATTGAACAGCATCAGGCCGGGTAATCACCGGGTGGAAATTTACCGTATGGAACGCGGTGGCTTTTGGGGCTCGATGAGAACAAGGATTATTTACAGTGACTATGTGTTTGTAGCTCCCGACCAATTGGTGAGCCTGAATGTGAACCGTAACGGTAATGTGGTGGTAAGAAAATCAGACCTGGACCGTTATGATCGTGATGGCCGTGATGACAGGTGGGGCAATGACAGGAATCATGATCATGACCGTGACCGTGATTATGGCCGCCGGGATGATGACCGCAGGTGGTAAGCGAATAAGGAATTTGATAGAACCAAAAGCCTTCCAGCAATGGAGGGCTTTTTTGTTGCTACAAGCAACGAAATAAAACTGCGAGGCTACAAGCCCTCGCAGAGCTTAGTATACGGCATCGTAATCGGCTTTAACGTCGACGGTGGTGTATTTGCCTTTTTCTACGGTAACGGGGGCAATGTTATTTTTGTCATCGAAGAGGTTGGCATAGAAAAGGCTGTCTTTTTTGACGAAGAGGGAGTATTGGCCCGGAGGCAGTTTTATTTTGAATGCCCCTTTTTTATCGGACTGGACCTCTTTGATGAGTTTTGTATTGATGGTAGTATAAAAGGACCCTTCCCGGGCTTTTTTCACCTGGCTGATATTGGTTAATTCATAAATATAAAGGGTGGTTTGGAGGGGTTGCGGGGCGGGGGGTGGTTCATCGGGAGAAGGCATCTGATTGCCCTGGACCCGGTAAATTTTTCCTTTTATTCCCTCCCTTTTGCAGAAAATGCACGTATATGAACTAAGCAATATTATGAGAGGCAGTAATAACAGTGGTTTTACAAGCTTTTTTATCATTTTCGGGCCGTTTATGATTAAATTTAAGGGTTGATTAGCAACCGGGATTTCCAATATATCGTTTTTTAATTAACTGCAAAAACTTTATGCCTAAACAGAAAATTGTACCCCTCTTTATTGTTCTTACAGGATTGTATGCCAATACACTTGCCCAAACGGTTACCCAAACCGCTACTTTGCGGCGGGCCGCTACCGAACAGGCTGCAAAGGAAAAGAACTTCGCCACAGAACTGAAGAAGATAGCCAAAGCAAATAACTGGCCACTGGCCTATACCAATAAGCTGGGTGGACTGACCCTGCTGACGGGGATTGACGCCCAGGGCTACCCCCTTTATACGAGCACCGAAAATAATATCCTGGCGGCAGCCACTATGGGCACGAATAAGCTGTGGCCCGGCGGCAGCACCGGCCTTAATCTTTCCGGCTCTTCGGCCAATGTAAAGGGCAAACTGGGTGTTTGGGATGGTGGCCGTGTACGGCCCACCCATGTGGAACTGACCGGCCGCATTACCAATAAAGAAGCCGGTACCGTTGCCATTAATGACCACTCTACCCACGTAGCCGGTACGCTGATGGCTACGGGTGTAAATCCCCTGGCCAAGGGCATGTCATTTGGCCTGCAGGAGTTGATTGTATACGATTTTGCAAACGATGAATCCGAGATGCTGAATGAATCGGCCAATAATATGCTGGTATCGAATCACTCCTATGGCATTGTTTCCGGCTGGGTTCGCAATGAGACAGCCAACCGGTGGGAGTTCAGGGGGCAGTGGGGCGCTAATGAGGATTATAAGTTTGGCTATTATTCAGATGAGGCGCGACTGTGGGACTCAATCGCTTATAATGCCCCTTACTATCTTATTGTTAAATCGGCCGGGAATAACCGTAATGTGAACGGACCTACGGTAGGCAGCACTTACTGGCGGTATAGTGCTCCCGACCCCAATACTGGCGCTATCACAATGATCAATGCAGGCGCCCGGCCTGCCGGCATCAGCAGTAATGATGGTTATGATATTATCCCTACGTATGGTACGGCTAAGAATATTCTCACGGTCGGCGCCATTGAGCCGATCGCTTCGGGCTATAACCTTCCGCAGGATGTGGTCATCTCTACTTTCAGCAGTTGGGGGCCTACCGATGACGGACGTATTAAGCCGGATGTGGTAACTGATGGGGTAGATGTGTTGTCTTCTATTGGCACTACCGATAATTCTTATGCTTCGTATAGCGGTACTTCCATGGCCTCTCCTGCGGCTGCAGGTTCCTTGTTGTTATTGCAGGAATATTACTCCAAACTACATAGCGGCGCCTTTATGCGTTCTGCTACTTTGAAAGCCCTGGTGATCCATACGGCTGATGAAGCCGGTACTTCACCCGGTCCCGATTATATATATGGCTGGGGGCTTATCAACACCGCCAAGGCTGCCGGTGTGATCACCACTGCTAATAATAACAATAGTAATCTTATTGTTGAGAATACGCTTAGTACCGCAACTCCAACTTATACGACTAATGTCGTTGCTTCCGGCAACGGATCACTAACTGTTACGCTTTGCTGGACTGATGTAAAAGGCGAGCCCCACGCGCAAGAGGTTGACAATAGTTCCCTGAAGCTGATCAATGACCTGGATATCCGGATCAAGAAAGGAGCCACTACTTACATGCCCTGGATACTGAACCCGGCTGTACCCGCTGCCGCAGCCACTACGGGCGATAATTTCCGGGATAATGTAGAAAAGATAGCCGTAACAGATGCAGTGCCTGGAGAAACTTATACGATTGAGATCACCCATAAGAATACACTGGCCAGGGGTTCACAAGCTTTTTCATTGATTGTAACCGGCGCGGGTGGTGTGGCCCGTTGTACTTCTGCTCCCGGCTCTACAGATGGCGCCCGCATTGACAGTGTTTCTTTTGGCGGCATTCAAAAACAAAATGTTGCCGGCTGTACAGGCTACAGCAATTTCACAAATGTTACTGGCACTGTGGAACCTAACAGTGCTTTACCGCTTTATATAAAGGTGAATGCCTGCAATGGCGGGGCTGTGGATAAGATCGTTAAAGCCTGGATTGATTTTAATGGAGACGGTGATTTCCTGGATGCGGGAGAACTGATAGCCGTCAGCAATGCCATTAACGGAGATGGCGCACTCGCTACTAATGTAACCATCCCGGCCGGTATTGCACCCGGCAATTACGTGTTGCTGCGTGTTATTGTACAGGAAACTTCCAATGCCAACGATGTAGCCCCCTGCGGCACTTATGGAAAAGGAGAAACACAGGATTACCGTATACGCTTTGGTATCCCCTCCAATGATGTGGGCATCGCCAGCATTGTATCGCCCCTGAGCTCGGGCTGCGCCAGCGGCGCACAGTATGTAACTATCCGGTTCCGGAATTATGGGGCTACTGCCAGGGATAATATTGCTTTGTCGGGCACGGTAAAAGATGGAGCAACTACGGTAGCCACTTTAACCGGCACTTATGTTCCCTCTGTACCCGACTCGACTGAAATATTGTATACTTTCCAAACACCTTTCAATCCTGTTGCCGGTAAAACGTATACAGTTACCGTTAAAACGACTATTGCTGGTGATCAGCGGACTTCGAATGATGAGCAGACCATGACGATGACCGTAGGCGGTGAGACAACGGCCCCTGTGGCACAGGCTGAGGTATGTAATAATACGAGTGTATTGTTAAAAGCTACGAATGCAGGCCCTGATCTTATGCTGTGGTATGAGACTGCTGCCGCCACAACTCCTTTGGCCGCGGGCGCCAATACTTTTACCAGCGTGATCAAAGCAGACAAAACCTATTATGTAGGGCGCAATGACCTGGTGAATGCGAAGGCAGGCCCTGCCAATAAAGCAGTATTGGGTGTAGGTAGTTATGGTTCGTTTACGGGTAATTATATGAGGTTCACAAACCAGGTACCGCTGACCATTGAAACCGTGAAGCTGTATATTGGCGCTGCCGGCAAGGTTGAACTTACTTTAGGAGAAGTAGCTACGGTTAACGGCAACCAGGTTAATACTTATTATCCGCTGGCCACCACCACCCTGAATGTGTATCCCACCAGTACAGGCGGGGATGATCCGGGCGCTGTTTTTGCCCTGAATTTTGCGTTGACTGATCCCGGTGATTATATTATTGTTATCCGTTGCCTGGAAGGCGCAACGATCTATAGAAATAATGGGGTGACCGGTAATCCTTATCCGTTCGCTATTCCCGGCGTTTTCTCCATTACCGGCAATAGTGCTGCTGATCCTGCCACAACAAACCCCGATCCCAATTATTTCCAGCGGTTCTATTATTTCTTCTATGATATGAATATTAAGGTCAGCGGCTGTCCCAGCAGCCGGGTATCTGTGGTAGCCGGCACATCGGTTACACCGGTGGTTACCCTGAATGGCAGCACGCTCACCAGCAGTGTGGCTACGGGCAACCAGTGGTACCTGAACAGCAACCCGATCGCAGGTGCTACCAATCAAACTTATACCGCTACAGCAAGTGGTGTTTATCAATCGGTGGTGACGACCCCGATGGGCTGCTCCAGTACTTCCAATGAGGTCACGTTTGGTGTTACCGGCATTCCGGATGTTGATCCGTCGGAGATCGGCCTGAAGGTGATGCCTAACCCCAATAATGGCCGCTTTATGCTCGACTTTACGGTGAATAAGAAAGCCGACCTGGATATTATTATTTACAATGCAGTAGGACAGAAGGTTTTCAATAGCCGCACACCAGGCTTTATTGGTCATTATGTACAGCCGGTGGAAGCAGGCAAACTGTCGGCCGGCATTTACCTGCTGCAGGTGCAGCATGATAATAAGAGCTATCTGAAGAAGCTGATTGTGCGGTAAGAGAGCTGCGGGCTTTGAGCTACGAGCTGCGAGCCGCTTGCTTCGTTACTAAGAAAAAGGGTGAGCCGCCTTTGGAAGGCGACCCACCCTTTTTCTATTTCATCTCCTCCCTTTTATTTCATTTCTCCGGGAATGACGGTGAGCGACAGTTTGTGACCGCCGCGCAATACGTGTAGCTGTGTGCGTTGGCCAATGACCTGGTCGTTTAGTTGTTTGTGCAGGTCATCTACAGAAGCTACTTCCTTTTGGCCAAAGCCTACGATGATGTCACCGGTACGTAGTTCGTTGTTGTATACCGGACCATCGGCCACGATCTCAAATATGTATACTCCTGTTTTTGCGGTGAGTTTGTTGGCTGCCCGCATGCGCTCGGTAAGGTTGACGGATTGACCGGCAATACCTAGCCAGGCACGCTTCACGATGCCGTGGATGATCAGTTTCCCTGCCACATAAGCCGTCAGGTTGGAGGATACTGCAAAACAGATCCCATGGGCAGTGGGTATCATGGCGGTATTGACGCCAATGACCTGACCGAGGGAGTTAACGAGGGGGCCTCCTGAGTTACCGGGATTGAGGGAGGCGTCGGTTTGAATGATGTCGTCTATCAGGCGGCCATTGGAAGCCCTTAATGTTCTTCCCAGCGCACTTACCACGCCGGCTGTGACGGTGTGTTGCAATCCCAACGGATTACCGATGGCAATGGCAATCTGGCCCGGTTGCAACTGCGCCGAATCGGCAAAGGACAGGGCCCGGAGGTTGGTTTCATAGATCTTTAATACCGCAATGTCGGTAGAAGGGTCCGTGCCTTTGAGCTCTGCTGTTACCAACCGGCCATCGGCCAGGGAGGCTTTTATACTGGTGGCATTTTCAATGACATGGTGATTGGTAATAATGAACCCGTCCGAAGAGATGATGAACCCTGAGCCGCTGCCCGGGGTTAACCGTTCCTGCCTTGTTTGCCGGTCATAGGCCTTTTTGGTGACCTGTATGTGTACTACGGCTTCTGCAATGGTATTGACAACGCCGGTAATCGTTTGTGAATAAGCATCCAGGAGGGCTGCGTCGGTATGCTGCACCTGCTGAATAGGTGTTGAGTTTTCCATACGGTTACCCGTCAAACTTGTTACCAATTCTATTTCCTGACAGGATGGCTGGCGTTAACGGGGTTTTAACAGGGAATCGGCCCGTTGCAGGCTTCCCAGTATCTGGTCTTTTACACCATTGACTTTCTCTTTTTCTGCTTCGAGGTACTGCATGCGCAGGGCCTGGTTGTCTTTGGCAGAATCCCCATTAAATTGCTCCATCCAGGTATTCATTTCTTCTTCTGCCTTTTTCAGCTCCTGCTGAAGGGTTGACAAGGCCTGCAGGTATTGTTTATCCTGTTGTTTCACAGGCAGCTTGCTGATGCTATCAGTTGTCTGCTGTATTTGTACCAGGTATTTCCTGATACGGCCCATTTTGGCCATTCCCACGTCGTGCCCCTCCATTACCTGGTGGTACAGGGAATCTTCTTTGGTGGCAGGGATTGTGCTGAATCCGTCTTTGCGGGCGGGGTCTGTGGGGGCATTGTTACAAGCCAGTGCGGCCATAGCGGCTATTACTACGAATGATTTTATATGATTATGCATAATACTTTGCTTTTAATGAGTGTTTTGTAAAAGGATAACAAAAATACCCTCCCTATTAATGGACCTTTACCCTATTTTAGTACCGTTAACACCAATACCTGTAAAATTATGCAAAAGTGCTGTGTGGGTTTCGTTTTCTTCCTCCTGCTGTCAGCAACCACTGCTGCACAAAATAAGCTTCCTTATCGTTTCCGGATTGGTGCCCAGGTGGCCTTTGGCCTGTCAAATATCAGCCATAATACGGTAGGTATTGGCGGACTGGCCGGTGCAGAACGGCAATTTTCCAGGAACTTTGCAGCAGAGGCCGAAGCCAGCTATATTTATTTTACGGGCGATAAGACTTATTATGAGTCGGGCAAGAATAATGCTTTTACCCTGCCGGTACTAGCGGGTATTAAAGCCTATATGACACCTCAGGTATATGCGTCGCTGCGGGCGGGGTTTGTCTGGTTTGTAGTGAATGATATGAATGCCGCAGCTTTCCGTCCGGCTGCCGGTATTGCCGGTGGCATTAACCTGCCTAAAAAGTTTAACCGGGTGAATGTGCAGGCCGGCTATACGTATTTTGGGAATGATGGGGTTCAAAGAGGATATGCTACTTTAGCGGCCTCTATTATTATTAATTGATTGCTATATGAATAAACTTGCTAATTATGTAACAGGACAATGGATTACCGGCGATGGTACAGGGCAACCCCTGTATGATGCGGTAAACGGGTCATTGATCGGACATGCTTCTACTGCAGGACTTGATTTTGCGGCCATCCTTGCGTATGGCCGTGCTACAGGCGGCCCTGCCTTACGCAAACTTACGTTTCATGAGCGGGGCCGGATGCTGCGGGCACTGGCACTTCACCTGCGCAATCACCTGGAAAAGTTTTATACGATCAGCTACCAGACAGGCGCTACAAAGGCCGATAGCTGGATTGATATTGAGGGCGGCATCGGCAATTTGTTTTCTTATGCTTCCCTGCGCCGGCAGTTTCCTGATGAACCGTTTTGCGTGGATGGAGAGGCGATCGCCCTGAGCAAGCAGGGTTCTTTCACCGGCCAACATATACTGGTACCCAAAGAAGGGGTTGCTATCCATATTAATGCTTTTAATTTCCCGGTATGGGGTATGCTGGAAAAGATCGCGGTTAATTTACTGGCCGGCATGCCTGCTGTGGTAAAACCAGCTACCGTGACTTCCTACCTTACTGAGGCCGTTGTAAAAGAGATTGTTGCTTCAGGCATTTTACCGGAAGGATCGCTGCAATTGCTGTGCGGATCAGCCGGTGACCTGTTGGACCATGTTACGGCCCAGGATGTGATCACTTTCACAGGTTCTGCCTCTACCGGACTAAAGCTGAAATCACATCCCCGGGTGTTGTCGGAAAGTGTGCCTTTTAATATGGAAGCCGATTCGCTGAATTGTATTGTACTGGGCAACGATATAGTACCCGGCATGCCGGAGTGGGATATTTTTATTAAGGAGGTGCGGAAGGAGATGACGGTGAAGGCAGGGCAGAAGTGCACCGCGATACGCCGCATTTTTGTGCCGGACAATAAACTGGATGATGTATGGAAAGGATTGGGGAAGGCGCTGGAACAAACGGTGATCGGCAATCCCCTGAATGAAAAGGTGCGCATGGGTGCCCTGGCCGGTCAAAGCCAGCGTGAAGAGGTGAAGCACCAGGTACAGAAGCTGCTGGCTTCCTCGCAGATCGTTTTTGGATCGCTGGACAGTGTGCAGGTCGTAGACGCTGATGCTGCCAAAGGCGCGTTTATGAGCCCCTTATTACTGATGAATGAGCAACCTTTTGATAGTCACGAAGTACATGAGGTGGAGGCTTTTGGCCCGGTAAGTACGATTATGCCGTATAAGTTATTATCCGAAGCTACTGAGCTGGCCAAAAAAGGCAAGGGTTCCCTGGTATGCTCGATTGTGACAGCCGACCATTCTATTGCCAGGCATTTTGTGCTGGGGGCGGCATCTCACCATGGCCGTATCCTCGTATTGAATGAGGCATGTGCCAAAGAAAGTACAGGTCACGGCTCTCCCCTGCCCATGTTGGTGCATGGAGGCCCGGGACGTGCAGGTGGTGGCGAAGAGATGGGTGGCGTACGTGGTGTAAAACACTATATGCAGCGGGTGGCAGTACAGGGTTCGCCCTCGGTGATTACTGCCATCACGCATGTATACCAGCGTGGCGCTGCCGTTACAGAAGAAGAGAAACATCCCTTCCGTAAGTATTTTGAAGAGCTGGCCATTGGCGACACCGTGATCACCCATAAGCGTACGGTAACAGAAGCCGATATTGTGAATTTTGCCAATGTAAGCTGGGACCATTTTTATGCGCATACAGACCATACTTCGCTGGAGGGGACGATTTTTGAGAAACCGGTAGCACATGGCTATTTTATCCTGAGCGCTGCCGCCGGTTTGTTTGTAGACGCAAAGAAAGGACCGGTATTGTTGAATTATGGCCTGGAAGAATGCCGTTTCCTGAAACCTGTGTATGCAGGCACCACTATCGGCGTGCAGCTTACCTGCAAGGAGAAGACGGAGCAGGAACAGAAAGAAGGTGACCCGGTGAAGAAGGGTATTGTAAAATGGCTGGTAGAGGTTACGGACCAAACAGGTGAGCCTGTGGCTATAGCTACTATTTTAACGATGGTAAAGCTAAAAAATCAATAATGTTTAAACCCGTTGGCTATGATACAAGAAATTAAAAGCGGCTATGTAAAGACAGAAACGCATAATGCAGTTACTACAATAGAGTTCCACCACCCGCAAAGCAATTCATTGCCGCACCGGTTGCTGGAAGAACTGGCGCATGCTATTCATGGCGCCGGCAATGAACGTGATACGCGGGTTATTGTATTACGCTCAGAAGGCGACAAGGCATTTTGCGCCGGCGCTTCTTTTGATGAACTGGCCGCCATCAGCACGAAAGAAGAAGGGTTGCAATTTTTTAATGGGTTTGCACTTGTGATCAATGCGATGCGTAAGTGCCCGAAGTTTATTGTTGCCCGTATTCATGGTAAATGTGTAGGCGGCGGCGTAGGCATCGCTGCCGCGGCCGATTATGCGATCGCGACAGAAGGCGCGGATATTAAGCTGAGTGAGTTAGCTGTGGGTATCGGGCCTTTTGTGGTAGGTCCTGCTGTAGAACGCAAGATTGGGACAGCCGCTTTTGGCCACCTGGCCATTGACGCTACGATGTGGCGCAGTGCCGACTGGGCCAAACGAAAGGGCCTGTATGCCGAGGTTCATAATAATATCACCGACATGGATGAGTCAGTTGCGCGGCTTGCATATACGCTGGCGCATTCCAGTCCGGACGCGATGCTGGAGATGAAGCATATGTTGTGGAAGGGCACAGAACATTGGGACCAGTTGCTGACCGAGCGTGCTGCGATCAGTGGCAGGCTGGTGTTGAGTACGTTTTCGAAGAATGCGATTGCGGCGTTTAAGAAGAAGGCGTAGGGGGAAGGTATTAGCTGTCAGGACTTAGCTGTTAGCACATTTGCTTCGATTTGCTTTTGCTTCGATACAAAATGGTGAGCCACTTTCCAAAGGCGGCTCACCATTTTTAGTTTTTATACGAGCCGGAGGCTCGTCAATAGCCGTCACCAGCCGGAGGCTGGCGACTGTTTCAACTATGCTATTAAATATTTAAGCCGCCGCAGGTGCTGATGACCTGGCCGGTGATGTAGGAGCTGAGGTCGGAAGCGAGGAATAAGGTGGTGTCGGCCACTTCTTCTGCTTTGCCGAAACGTCCTAAAGGAATTTTTTCCAGGAATGCTTTGGAGGCGTCCCCATCTTTCAGGTAATGGGTCATGTCGGTTTCAATGAAGCCGGGCGCAATGGCATTGCACCTGATGTTGCGGCTACCCAGCTCATGGGCAACTGATTTGGTGAAACCAATGATGCCTGCTTTGGAAGCTGCATAGCTGCTTTGCCCGGCATTACCACGGATACCAATGATGGAACTCATGTTGATGATGGACCCTTTTTTAGCCTTCATCATCGGACGTATCACCTGCTTGGTCATGTTGAAGACACTTTTGAGGTTTACGTTCATGACGTCATCCCACTGGTCGGGGCTCATGCGCAGGAGCAGGTTGTCTTTGGAGATACCGGCATTGTTAACGCATACATCTACGGTACCAAATTCTTTTACCACGTCATTGACGAAGGCTTCACTGGCCGCAAAATCACCGGCATTGCTTTGGTATGCTTTTGCTTTTACGCCCAGTGCTTCTATTTTCTGTTGTAATGTTTTAGCTTTTTCTGCACTGCTGTCGCTTACATAGGTAAAAGCGATGTGTGCGCCTTGTTCGGCCAGTTTAACGGCGATGGCTTCCCCGATACCGCGGGCTGCCCCTGTTACAATGGCTACTTTTCCTTCCAGTAATTTCATAATGATAATAATTAGGGCCCGAATGTATTGAAAACATCTAATTTCTGCAATTATGAATGCCGGGAAGATAGCTGTTAGGTTTTAGCCTTTAGCTGTTAGCAGCCTTCGGCAGTACCCTTCGACAAAGTTTATCCCGCTTCGCGGGACTCAGGGTGACAATATTATTACTGCGTGGCGATGGCCAGTATTTCTTCGAGGTGTTTGCGGTCATTGCTTAAGCGGGGCACTTTGTGCTGGCCGCCCAGTTTGCCCTTGCTCTTGAGCCAGGTGTTGAAGATGCCCTTCCGGAGGGAACGCAGTAAGGGCATGCGCAGGGCAATGTCTTTATGGCGCTTGGCCTCATAATCACTGTTGATGTTTTTGAGGGCCGTATCGAGGGTAGCAATAAAGTTCTCCATGTTGTCGGGCTCTTTCTCAAATTCCACGAGCCACTCATGGGCGCCATTGCTGCCTTCACTAAAGTAAACAGGCGCCGCGGTATAGTCATTGACTACCGCCCCCGTTTTTTCACAGGCAATGGCTACAGCCTTATCGGTATTGTCAACGATGACTTCCTCGCCAAAGGCATTGATGTAATGTTTGAGACGGCCGCTTACTTTTATTTTGAAAGGCGTTAAGGAAGTAAACTGGATGGTATCGCCCACGAGGTACCGCCATAAACCGCCATTGGTGCTGATAACGAGCGCATAGTTTTTCCCCAGCTCCACTTCACCCAGGCCAATGGTTTGCGGATGTGGCTTGCCATATTCCTCAATGGGCATGAATTCCATGAAGATGCCATGATCTACAAACAGCAACATGCCCTCTTCACCGGGTACGTCCTGCGCCGCAAAGAACCCTTCGCTGGCATTGTACATTTCGAGGTAATGAATGGGCTTGCCGATGAGTTTCTGAAACTGTTCTTTGTAAGGCGTAAAGGATACACCGCCGTGCATGTACAGTTCCAGGTGGGGCCATACTTCGGCCACACAACTTTTACCGGTGATCTCCAGTATGCGGCGAAAGAGGACGAGTGTCCAGGTAGGCACACCAGATATGGAGGTTACGTTTTCTTTGATGGTGCTCTGGGCCAGCAATTCAATTTTACTTTCCCACTCATCCATGAGCGCTATGCTGAGGTCGGGCGTGCGCAGCCAATGCCCCCAGAAAGGAGAGTTTTGCAGCAATACAGCACTGAGGTCGCCGTATTGCGCTTCCTGATTGAGGGGATTGATGGTATGGCTGCCTCCCAATACCAGTCCCTTACCCGTGAGCAGGTCGGAATCGGGATTGAACTGATAGTAGAAGGTGAGCACGTCTTTGGCTGCTTTGTAGTGGCAGTCTTCCAGGCTTTCGTCGGTAACCGGTATGAATTTGCTTTTATCACTGGTGGTACCGCTGCTTTTGGCAAACCAATAGACAGGGGTATTCCATATTATGTTCTGCTCGCCTTTCATGGTGCGCTGGATATAAGGCTTCATGTCCTCATATTCATGAATAGGCACTGTTTGCTTAAATGACCGGATGTTGAATAGTTCTGAAAAGTGGTATTTGCGGCCAAATTCGGTATTCTGTGCAGAGGTAACGAGGTCCTGTAATACCTCCCGCTGCGCATCGGCAGGATTGTTTTTCCAACCTTCAATGCGCCATAGCCGCATGCGGGCCAATGATGATATGGCAGGCGAGAGTAGTTTCACCGGCAGCAAAATAAAGAATAATAATGACAGTTAAGGGAAGCAAATGACTTATTCCAATCCTTCCCTTTCGCTCAGCGCTGAGATGCTTCGTTCTCCCTTCATGGCTTCTTCATGGAGGTAGTCTTTGCGTTTGAGCTCGAAGTTACGGCCGAGGTATAAACGCCGCACCTGTTCATCGGCTGCCAGCTCCTCGGCAGTACCATGTTTGAATATTTTACCATCTATGAGCAGGTAGGCCCGGTCGCAGATGGAAAGGGTTTCGTTTACGTTGTGGTCGGTGATGAGGATACCGATGTTCCTGTATTTGAGGCGGGCTACGACGGTTTGAATGTCTTCTACCGCAATGGGGTCCACACCGGCAAAAGGCTCATCGAGCAGGATGAATTTGGGGTCTACCGCCAATGCCCGGGCAATTTCTGTTCTGCGCCTTTCTCCCCCGCTCAGGCTATCGCCATTGTTTTTACGTACGTGGTGCAGGCGAAATTCATCGAGCAGGGCTTCGAGCTTTTCTTTCTGCTGGGCCTTTTTGAGTTTGGTCATTTCCAGTACAGCCATGATGTTCTCTTCCACGGTAAGCTTACGGAATACAGAGGCTTCCTGGGGCAGGTAGCCAATGCCCATTTGCGCCCTTTTGTACATGGGGAGGCGGGTGATCTCTTCCTGATCCAGAAATACTTGTCCCTCATCGGGTTTGATGAGGCCTACGACCATGTAGAAGGAGGTCGTTTTACCGGCGCCATTGGGCCCCAGCAATCCCACGATCTCACCCTGCTTTACGCTCACAGATACATGGTTTACAACAGTACGGTTACGATAGATTTTAACCAGGTCCCGGGTATGAATTTCACTGATCACGCGTTGTTACGTTTGGAACAAAAATACCGGAAGTAATTGATTCGGGTTGCCCGAAAAGCCGGATTAGTAACAAAATAATGTTAAAGAGACTGTATGACAGGTATTTGCCATACGGGATTCGTTGAGTATGTTTGCACGCTATTTTGAAGATATATAGTGATAATAAGTATTCATGAAAGTAATTGATCATATCAGGCAGGCCAATAAGCCGCTCATCTCGTTTGAAATATTACCCCCGCTGAAGGGCAAGACAATCAATTCGATTTTTGACCACCTGGACCCCTTGATGGAGTTCAAGCCGTCGTTTATTAATGTTACCTATCACCGTAGTGAACATGTATTCAAGAAGAAAGCCGACGGCACTTTCGATAAGGTAGAGGTACGTAAACGGCCGGGAACGGTAGGTATTTGCGCAGCGATTATGAACCATTATAAGGTGGATGCGGTACCCCACCTGATCTGCGGCGGCTTTAATAAACGGGAAACCGAGGATGCCCTGATTGACCTGAATTTTATTGGCGTGGACAATGTGCTGGTACTGCGGGGGGATGCCGCCAAGAATGAAACAGTATTTGAACCGGAACCAGCGGGAAACCGCTATGCCCTGGACCTGCTGAAACAGGTACTTAACCTGAATAACGGCATTTACCTGGAAGAAGATATCCGGGATGGCTTTCGCACGAAGTTCTGCATTGGCGTGGCAGGCTACCCCGAGAAGCATTTTGAAGCCCCCAATTTACAGAGCGACCTGCAGTACCTGAAAGCCAAGGTGGATGCGGGCGCTGAGTATGTGGTAACCCAGATGTTCTTTGATAACCAGAAGTATTTTGAGTTTGTAAAACGTTGCCGGGAAGCCGGTATTGAGATCCCTATTATCCCGGGCCTGAAACCGATCACGAATAAGAAGCAACTGAGTGTAATACCACGGACTTTCCACGTGGATATTCCTACCGACCTGAGCAATGAGATCATGAAGGCTAAAACAGATGCCGATGTGGAGCAGATCGGGACGGAGTGGTTACTGCTGCAGTCGAAGGAGTTGAAGGCGGCAAACGTACCCGTATTGCATTATTATACACTGGGCAAGCCCAAAGTGATATGGAATGCAGTGAAGGAACTTGTTTAGAAAGATGTTTTATATAATGCAAATGGTGGGTCGTTTTTAAAGCGACCCACCATTTGTGTTTAAATCCCCTGTGTAGTTTTATAGTTTAAAGCCAATGGAAAGGCTTAGTACACGGTGTTTATTCCTGTTATTGTCTTCACTGTCGGCGCCTGATTGCAATTTGGCCAACCCCAGGCCATAGTTTACGGAAAGCAGTACTTTGTCTAACTGAAACCCTCCCGTGAAGTTAAGGCCATAATCGAACCGTTTCATGACGCCTAATCCCGCGCCTTCATCCTCATCAAAGGTAGTGGGGTCATCATTGCTGAACTCAATGTTCTCCTTGCTGCTAAAGCTGGTGCCCAGGAATTTTCCCTCAATTTTTCTTTTACCGGCAATACCCATGGCCACATAACCACCGGCCCCGGCATAAAGGCTTGACCCGCCGGCCAAGGGGAATTTAATGACGGCATTTACCGGCAGTTCCACATAGATAGGATTGGTAGTGGCTTTGTAATAAGTGGGATCATCAGGGGTGCCGCTTTGTACTTTGGCGCCCTTTCCGGTAAGCAACAGGCCGGGTTGTATGGCAAAGAATTTTCCAACGGGCAGATCGCCCATGAAGCCAACATGAAAACTGGCCAAGGCATTGGCATCGTTTATTTCGCCATCATCGGTAGTGGAAATATTGGCAATATTCAATCCACCTTTCAGGTAAACACTTCCTTTTTGTGCAGTAGCCGTAAATGCTACCAAACAGCTTAACAGAATACAGATTAGTGATTTCATAAGCATCTATTTATAAATATAAACGATACTTTGACCTGCCTGGATTGAGAAGGTTTAATGCGGCAGGCTTTTTACTACTGTTTCGTTGATCTTTACAGGGTATTTCTTTTTTAATGCTGCTATCCACAAGTTTTCGAGGTGGGCCTGGTAATCATTAATGACGAAGCCGCGGGCATCGGCAAAGTCACGGGGTTCCCGTTCCCTGTACACTTTGATGATATAGGCAAAGGTGAGGCTGTTGTCGGTTTCATTTTTTACAGGTGCGGTGATGAGCGCCGGCTGAAAGTTGGTTCGCTCCAGCACAGGTATCTGCCCCAGCTCGAAACGGCCAGAGTCGGCCTGAATGGCGCCATCCCCTGATTCCAGTAGTTTTTTCCACTCTTTGTAGTTGGCCTCTAATTTTTTCTTTGCTTCATTGGCTGCCGCTTCGGTAGCAGCGGTGAGGATGATGGCATCGGCACTGGCTTCCCACCAATAGTTGTTTTTATGCGCTTCATAATGCTTCTTTAATCCGATGCTGTCTACAGAAGCCTTATCCCATATATTGCGCTGCATGATCTCGAAGAGGAGGTTGCCTTCTTTAAATTCATTGACCTGGTAAGCGAAGTCCTTGTTATAGGTTTCGAGGTTGTTGCGGTAGTAGTCGAAGGCGGATATTTCAATGAACTGATCGAGCAATTGTGCCTGGCTTTTTCCTGCACGCAGGTCCTCAAAGCCCCTTATGGATTCGAGGTAAGACTGCCACTCTTTTACCCGGAAGGTTTGTTTGCCAATAACAAATAACGGCGTATTGGCGGTAAGTCCGGCAGGCATGGGCGCTGTTTTATTGGCAATCACGTTTTCCGTTAGCAGCCACAGGCTTTTTTCATTTACCGGCAATTTTTTATACCCTGTTGACTGGAGGATCTTTTTGTAGAGCACTTTTTTTGACACTTCCATCCGGTCACTTTGCAGTATCTGCTGTTTTATGTCTTCCCGTAATTGCTTGCTGGTCTTATCATCCTGAACAGGCAGGCGTTGTAAACGTTTGATGATGTGGTAACCAAATTCGGTTAATACCGGCCGGGATATATCGCCATCTTTGGCCAATGCAAAGGCGGCATTTTCAAAAGCAGGCGTGTAGCGGCCCACGCCAAAGAGCATCATTTCACCGCCGTTCTGAAAGGTAAGGTTATCACCACTGAAGAGGGCGGCCAGTTGTTTGAAATCGCTGCCGTGTTGTAAGGCATTGTATAATGAATCGGCCTTTTTAGCAGCTTCCTGCTTCTGGCTATCGGCAGCATCGGGCGTAAAGGCAATGAGTATCTGCGCGGCTTTGATCTTACCGATTGCTTTGCGCTCACCGAGGACTTTAAAGATGTGAAAGCCATTTTTACCACGCAGGGGTGCTGTAAACCTGCCAGCCGGCGTATTGTAGACAAGGTTTTCCATTTCATAAGGCAGCACCAGCGCGGTGATGAAGCCAAGGTCGCCTTTATTGGTTTTCACGGAGGGATCTTCTGAATAAGCGAGGGCTGTTTTTTCAAAGTCGTCACCCTTTTGTAGCTGCGCATGCGCCGCATTGATTTTCTGCAGGGCCTGTTTTGCCTGCTCGGCCGTTGCGGAAGCGCCCGCCGCCACGAAGATGTGGGCAATGTGAATGTCTTTTGCACTGCGGTCTATTGCCTCATCTATCAGTACATTGATGCTGGCCTCGTCATTCATGTAGCTTTCCACTACCTGACTGCGGAAGGCAGCCAATTCTGCTTGCTGATTGGGCAGGGTATCCAGTTTTGCATCCAGCGCGGCCTGCACTTTGATCTTAAACCGGATGTACAGGTCCAGGTATTCGCGGTAGGATTGATCAGAAGGTGTGGTCTCTGTATTGTTCTTATTATAGGCTTTGAGAAATTCTTCCTTGGAAACGGGCCTGGTCCCATAGGTAAATAAGGTTTGGGCATGGGTAGTGGCCAGGCAACCCGTAAATACTGATGCGGTTATTATTTTTCGCAGGAAAGACATAAGCTGATCAGTTGGATTTTGATGTTTTTAGTTTAAGGTTTATGACTTCATCTAATTGCTGATAGTTGAGCTTTTTGGCAACTATACGTTTGTCTTTATCGAGCAAGTAGAGAACAGGCGTTTGATACACATCGTATAGCTGCCGGAAACCTGCCTTACCGGCACTGGCTTCGACCTGCTGCTGTGAAGGCAACTGATATACATGTAACCAGTTTTTGAGCCCCTTTTCACGGATGAACTGCAGCCAGGTTTCTTTACCACCATCCACCATTACACCATATACGGTGATCCCCTGTTTTTTCCATTTTGCATTGTAGATGGAATCTACTTTGGGCACCACTTCCTTACAATGGCTGCAGGTGGGGTCCCAGAAACAGAGGACGATCATATCGCTTTGTATGCTATAGAGTGGCAGGGGCTTATCGAGGCTATCCACCATTTCCATATTGGCGGCAGGCTGGCCAATGAGGTTGGCCATAAGGCTGTAGGCCCTCTTGGTCATGTGGTCTTTGTATTGCGCTGTAAAGAAGTCGGCCTGACCGTTGTTGATGTATTTCTCAAAGAGGTGTACAAATACAGCATCCTGCCCCATGTATTCGGGACTGATGTATTTCTGTACAAAGTGCACCAGCAGGAATTTAAACATTTCTTTATTGCTCCTGGAGTAGAGCAGCATGTGGTCTACTTCCTTGTTGATGGAGTCGGGATTGGGGGATACGAGGTCTTTATAGTATTTGATGAGCTTGGATTCAAAGAAGGGTGTCCTGATGAGTCTTTCATCGGTAAAGGAAACGCCATCCCAGAAGTGGGATTTGTAGTAGTGGAACGCAAAGGCAGTATCGTATTTGCCTTTGGGATGTTTGGCAGCGGGGGGCACTACCGGCTCTTTCATGGCCTCAAAAAGGGCCGTAAGGATGGAATGAGGTTGTTTTTTGATGATGCTATCCCGGTGCTGCTGCATTTTATCGGCCAGGGCTTTTATCTCTGCTGTTATGGCAGCAGAATCCTTCGCATTCCGGGCTCCCGCATAGGCTATATTGGCTTTATTGATGGCCATGCCGGTGGTATTGGCAAATTTTGTATAGTTCTGGAAGGCCGTATTATCGGCAGAGCCGGTAAAGACAACGCTATTGGGCAGGCCGGCACTATCGGCTTTGATGGAAAAGTTTTGCTGTTTGTCCAGGAGCAGTTCGAACAGGATCTCTTTCCGGGGCGACACGATGAAGTAGATGCCTCCGGGCAGGGCCTGCTTTCCTTTGAAGGTGCCGGTACTGTTTTGATCGAGCAGTACGGAGTCGGCCAGGGCTTTCATTTTGCCATAATGGTAGCCGAGGTAGATGTAGCTGTTCTTATAGGGCTTTAGGGTAATGTTGATGTTGTAGCCTGTTTGGGCCTGCGCCAGGAGTACGAGCACTGATAAAGAGGCAAGGGATACTATTTTCTTCATGGTCTTGAGGCACTAAATTTATTCAAAATAAAGGCAAAAGTTGGTAATTCAATGAATATACTAAAACGGGATTTCGGGGTGGATATTTCGTGGCACAAAAGACGCAGCGTCCCCGTTGGGAGACGCTGCTGAGAAGTTCATAAAAAGGTGAGCCGCCCGGGAAGGGCGACCCACCTTTTGAGATGATGAATTATTTTACTTCGTTGAGTTCGGCATTGATGGTGATGTGTACTTCTTTGCTCACGACGAGGCCCCCGGCTTCTGTGGCACGGTCCCATTTGAGGTTATAGTCGAAACGGTTGACAGTGGTTTTGGCTTTAAAACCAGCTTTCGCGCCCCGTTGCGTATTGATGGTACCGCCATAGGTGACATCAAAGCTCACCGGTTTGGTCACATCCTTGATGGTCAGGTTGCCTTCCAGTTTGTATTTGTTATCGCCCAATGGCTTGAAGGCGGTGCTTTCAAATTTCATCTGCGGATATTTTTCTGCATCGAAGAAATCAGCACTTTTCAGGTGTTTATCCCTGTTCTCGTTGTCGGTATCGACCGAATTTACGTCTACTGTGAAGTTGATTTTGGCATCTGAATAGTCGGCTTTGGTGTGCTCGAGGGTCCCTTCAAAGTTCTTAAAAGAACCGTCTACTTCCGATACGACCATGTGGGTGACGGTAAATTTTACGTTGGAGTGCGCTTTGTCAATGGTCCATTTACCGGCAAATTTCCCGGAGGCGGGTTCACCGGTAAGGGGCGCCTGGCCCTTTGCAGGTTGAGCAGGACGATAAGCTACGAGAACGATGCCAGAAGCTATTATTACAGCGGCGGCAAGGAATAGTTTTTTCATAATCCAAGGGTGTTTAGTGTTTGAACCTTAATAAAGGTAGGAATAATGGCTGTCCGGATGGTATACGACAAAAAATATTCCGGGGTTTTGCAGGCGGGAGAGATATTTGCGGATTTACTGGTACCGGTGGATTTTGTTTATTATTTTTACGCGCCTTCTGGCTTTTTGATTATAGCCAGCCTCTGATTCCCGGTATCCTTCCAATAATATATTATCATTATCAATATCCGGCGTATTTTACCCAAACGCAGTGGATTTGCCTGTCATATTGGGAATATTTAAAATCAAAACCTTGCATAAAAGCCATGTTATTATTAAGTTGCGCCCTAATTCGGCCTGTGAATAGCTAAATTGTGCGCAACCTTCACCCAATATTCCTGCCATTTTATTACCGGTTCCCTGTTACGATGACAATTGACCGTATAACCTTAAAACAATGAACGTTTCAACCCAGATGCATCCATTCAACAAGCTTTCTATTGTGATCCCGGCCTATAATGAAGGGCCTACTATTCACTTAATCCTGGACCGGATCAAGGAGGTACAGCTTGTCAATAATATCCAAAAGGAGATTATTATTGTTAATGACTTCTCGAAGGATAATACGGAGGAAGCGATCCGTAAGTATATAGATGAGCATCCTGCGATGGATATTAAGTATTATAAACATGAGTTTAACCAGGGCAAGGGTGCGGCCCTGCATACCGGTATTTCCAAGGCAACGGGTGATTTTACGGTGATCCAGGATGCCGACCTGGAATATGACCCGGAAGAGTATAATGAGCTGATCAAGCCGGTGTTGCGCGGGCATGCGGATGTAGTTTTCGGCTCCCGCTTCCTGGGTGGCAACCCGCACCGCATTTTGTTTTTCTGGCACTCGATCGGCAATAAGATGCTGACGATGGCTTCAAATATGTTCACCAACCTGAACCTGACGGATATGGAAACATGTTATAAGATGTTCCGTACGCCGATCATCCAGGCAATCAAGTTGCAGGAGAAGCGCTTTGGCTTTGAACCCGAAGTAACCGCCAAGATCGCCCGTGTAAAGGATATCCGGATTTATGAGGTAAGTATTTCCTATTACGGACGTACTTATGCCGAGGGAAAGAAGATTAACTGGAAAGATGGTTTCCGGGCGATTTATTGTATCTTAAAATATAACCTTTTTAAGTGATGAACTTAGCAGAACATTTACAGGAAACAGACCCCATGGGTTTGCAAACTTTAGAACGGCTGGCCGCAGCTACCCGTTTTAACCGTTGGATGTTTGATACGATACGCCCCCATTGCAAAGGCCATGTTTTTGAAGTAGGCAGCGGCATTGGAAATATTTCCCGGCTCTTCCTGGAAGAGGGTTTCCAACTTACAGCCAGTGATCTGCGCCAGGAGTATATCGCTTATCTGAAACAACAACTGGGTCATCATTCCAACTTGAAGGATGTATGCTCTGTTGACCTTGTGCTTCCTGATTTCGCTCAAAAATATCCCCAGTTGGTCGGTCAATTCGATACAGTGGTAGCGTTGAACGTGGTGGAGCATATTGAAGACCACCAGAAGGCACTGGAAAACTGTTATCAAATGCTGAAACCGGGTGGACATGCAGTGATCCTGGTGCCAGCCTTCCAGGCGCTGTATAATGTGTTTGATGAGGAGCTGGGGCATTTCAGGCGTTATACGAAAAAAACGTTGATTGCTGTAGAAGAGAAAGCCGGTTTTAAGGTGATCCATAAGCAGTATTTTAATACAACGGGGATGCTTGGCTGGTTCCTGAATGGCCGTGTGCGTAAGAAACGCCTTATTCCTGCCGGACAGTTGCAGGCTTTTGATAAGCTAATGCCTATTGTTAAACTGGTAGATGTAGTGACTTTCCGTACTGTCGGATTATCCGTTATCGCAGTTGGCCGTAAGCCCTAATAACACAAGTGTATATATGGTGCAACCTTCTCTTTACCCGCAAAACGCCGGCCTTCCACGTATTTTTAAGCTGGCCATGTTTGCCATGGCATTGGTATACCTGGCAGGATGTTTTACTCCCCTGCATATCCATTTCGATTCTATCCGTTATTATAATATTAAGGATTGTATTGAGTATGGCTGCACTCCAGGCTCCTTCGCCGACACTGATTTTTTGCCCTACGGTTATACCGGTTTGCTGATAGGACTCTCCAAGCTGGGCATCCTGAATGCTTTCATGATCACGTTTGTTAACTGCCTGTATGTTTTTGGCGGGCTGTTTTTTGTATATCAGATATTCAAAGGACAGATCCATCCTTTTGTGTTTGCTGTACTGGCCCTGTTTAACTGGACGATGATCAAGTTTGTTACGCATCCGCTTTCAGAGATGCAGTATATTTTCTTTTCCTGCCTGAGCCTGTATTGCTTTCACCTATTTACGAAACAGCACCGTTTTCTGCACCTGGCGTTGGCTTTCGTGTTCTGTATTGTAACGATACTGACACGCACCGTAGGCATTTCCCTGTTGCCGGCACTGGTATTGGGGGTGATATGGCAGTACCGCGACAGACTGAAGCATGTTTATGAAAAACATAAGCTGCTGGTACTGGTGGCAGCGGTGGCGGGTATTGCATTGCTTGTATTATCGGCCAGCAGGCTGAAGATCACCGATTATACGAAATCACTCAACGATCACTTTGAAAAGGGTAGTGGTAATTTCTTTATTGAGAATTTCAAGGAGCATTTTTCCGAGCTGACGGAGGTATTCCTGAATATGCCCTCCAGCAAGCTGATGGGTTATCTGCCCGGCTCTATCGGTAAAGGGCTGTTTGTGGCACTGGGTATTGTATTTTTTGGGTGGCTGCTGTATAATACACTTTCGAAGCGCAGCCGCCTTCCTCTGTATATCAGGCTATACCTGCTGTTCTATTTCGTGATTATTATGAACTGGCCCTATTATGATCCCCGCTTCTGGGTGCCTATTCTTCCTTTGATGGTAGTGGCCGTTTTACAGACGCCGTTTAACAGCAGGCCCTGGCTGAAAGGGGTCAGCCGGCTGTATCTGGCCTTCTACCTGGCATTGGGTGTTTTTGCGGCGGGCTATTCATTGTATGTAGGACTGGATAAGGAACGTTTTGCACAAAAGCAGGCCAATGGGGTATACCGGAATGAGTACGAGACGAAGTTTTTCGGCAAGCCGCAGAGTGATACCGCCACGCATGTGGATGCGGGAGTGCTAAATATTTTGAAGCGGTATGATTGAGGAAAGGCATCGAGGCAAAAAGGCATTGAGGCAACCGAAGGGAAAAAGGTAACGACGTAATAGCTTATACTTAGGACATGTGTCCGGGGAGTTCGGGGTGGTTTCTGTATTTTTGCCGCATGAAACTTAGCCATTTGTCCGAAACGCTTATCGGTTCGGAGATCGTGAAATTAGGCGGAGAGATCCGCGAAAAGATCAGCCAGGGAGAAAAGATTTATAATTTTACAGTAGGAGATTTTGATCCTTCCATTTTCCCCATCCCACAAGCACTCGAAGACGAGATAGTTACTGCTTACCGAAAACATTTTACGAATTATCCGCTGGGTGAAGGCAATACCGATCTGCGGGAAGCGATTGCCGCTTTCCTCCAGACCCGGGAAAACCTGACTTATTCCTTACCGGAGATACTGGTGGCATCGGGTGGCCGCCCGCTGATCTATTCCCTGTTCCGGGCCGTATGTGATGCCGGGGACAAGGTGATTTATGCGGTACCTTCCTGGAATAATAATCATTATACCCATTTTGTAGGCGCACAGCACGTAGTGGTGGAAGCCACGGCAGAAAATAATTTTATGCCTACGGTGGAACATATCCGCCCCCATCTTACCGGCGCGACCCTGCTGGCCTTGTGTTCGCCCCAAAACCCGACCGGCACTACTTTTACGAAGGCCGACCTGGAAGCGATCTGCGACATGGTACTGGAAGAGAATACCCGCCGCAGTGCCACGGAGAAGAAGTTGTATGTGATGTATGACCAGATGTACTGGCAACTGACTTTTGGAGATATTGAACATTATGACCCGGTGAATCTGCGCCCGGCAATGCGGGAGTACACTATTTATATTGATGCCATCAGCAAGGTGTTTGCCGCTACAGGCGTACGGGTAGGCTGGGCTTTTGGTCCGCGGATCATTATGGATAAGATGAAGGCTATCCTGAGCCATGTGGGCGCCTGGGCGCCTAATGCTGAGCAAAAAGCGGTGGCGAAGTACCTGTATATGCAGGAGGATATTGATGCCTACCTGCGAAATTTCAAGGCTGCTGTGGAAGCCCGGCTGCGCGGTATTTATGATGGCTTTCAACAACTGAAGCAGGAAGGGTTTGCCGTAGATGCGATCACTCCGCAGGCAGCTATTTACCTGACCATTAAGATTGACCTGGCCGGTAAAACAACCGCAGATGGCAGTTTATTAAAAGACCAAAGTGATGTAACCGCTTACCTGCTGAATGAAGCGAAGCTGGCTATTGTGCCATTCTATGCTTTTGGTGCAGACCGCAGTTCGCCCTGGTATCGCCTGAGTGTGGGTACCTGTAAGGTGGAAGAGATACCGGCCATGATTGAGCAGTTGAGAAGGGCGTTGGGGAAGCTGGTCTAAACGATTTTCTATTGTTCTGTATCCGCAATAAAAAAAGATGACTTATTCAGTCATCTTTTTTCAATTATGTCGGGGGACGATATTTTAGTTCTTATTACAAATGAAAACGAACGGCTTCAGTTCGGGCTGATTGATGATTTTCTGAATGATAGGGGGCTGGTGAATGATCCTGTATCTGTTCATATCAAATACTTCATGGGCCATGCAGAAGTTATCCATGGTCTCAAAATACAGTAATAACTGGTTTAATTGTTCCAGTTCATTTTCCATAGCATCCTTGTCAAGACCTTCGTCTTTCATCAGGACAAGCAGATCGCGATTGGGCGTTTTCATTTTCTATCAGGATATTAATAACCAACAAATCCTTTGTTAAGGCCACAGCCACATTTTTTTGACGAGCCTCCCATACCTCTACCAGAACTACAGGCCGTCATTACCAAGCTCACAACAATGACCAACAAAACCAATTGATATTTAATCTTCTTCATACTGTGCTTTACTAAATTAAACTATTTTACACACAAAATTATTATTTAAGTCCGGTGGCATTTGTAAATTTTAACAATTTTACGCGTAAACCCTTAGTGCTGATCGCGCCGCTGGACTGGGGCCTGGGCCATACTACCCGCTGTATTCCCCTGATCAGGGAGCTTATAAACCTGGGCTGCGATGTCATTATCGCTTGTAATTCAACACAAAAGGAATTATTACAACAAGAGTTCCCCACCATCCCCTATACCCATTTGGCTGGCTATGATATCCGATACGGACAAACCCGGTGGATAACTTTTGCCAGGCTGGTACTTCAGTCGCTTAAAATTTTGATGAAAATCAAGCAGGAAAAGCGCTGGCTGCGGCATTTTTTAACGAGCCGGCCGGTTGATGCCCTTATTTCCGACAACCGCTTTGGGCTGTACACGACCGGCATCCCTACTGTTTTTATGACCCATCAATTGGGCATTAAAACAGGATTGGGCAGCTTTGCCGACCTGGTGGCCCGGCGATGGAATTACCGGCGTATTGAGCGCTTTACCACCTGTTGGGTCCCGGATAAAGCAGGCAACCCTTCCCTGGCCGGCGAGCTATCGCACCCTGCCCGGATGCCTGCTGTCCCGGTTGCGTATATCGGCGGACTGTCGAGGTTTACCCCCTGCACCGGCAATACGGAAGCGGGCGGATTATTGATTATCCTGTCGGGCCCCGAACCACAGCGCAGTATTTTTGAAGCATTGCTGTTACAACAAGTAAAGGATTATAAGGGTCGTGTGACAATTGTGCGGGGGCTTCCTCTGGCGACCGCCTTACCGGCAGCTCCGGAAAATTGTACGCTGCTGAACCATGCTCCTGCCGCTGTACTGCATACACTGATCTGCCCGGCTACACTGGTGATCAGCCGCTGCGGTTATACTACCGTGATGGACCTGCTGAAGCTGCATAAGAAAACGATCCTTGTACCTACACCGGGACAGGCAGAACAGGAATACCTGGCCCATTATTTACAAAAACAGTCCTGGGCTTATACGACGCCGCAAAGAGGATTTGTGCTTGGCAAGGCGCTGGCTGAAGCGGATGGTTTTCCTTATGAAATAGCAAACGCCGCCAGTATGGAAGCTTATAAGCCGGTACTGGCGACGTTTGTGGCGGGGATTAGTCACCGTGAATTGTGAATACGTTTGCTTCGATATGCCTTTGCGTCGCAGGCAGATTTCTCACCCGTTTTGCCTGCTGATATAGCAAGGACGTATGGCGGGTTTATAATGACAAAGCAAGTATTGATTATTGTTTGATGACTTTCTGTGTTTGTGTAAAGCTCTCTCCTTTTACTTTCAGGAAGTAAATTCCTTTGGGCAGTTCTGTAGTGCTGACCGTTATTTCCGCAGCGCCTTCGGCATATTTCCCACTGACGGTTTTGAGCACACGTCCACTGATATCGGCCACGTTTATGGTTACGAGCTGTGTTTGCGGCACGTTGATGTAAGCCGTAAGCTCAGTAGTGAACGGGTTGGGCGCCACGATGATGGCACGGTCCGATACAGAACGGTTGAGTATTTTCCTGATCTGGAATTTCTCCGTATGATCGTTAAGATCTGTTTGCGTGAGACGGTAGTAGCTGAGGTTGGCCAGCGGGCGTTCGTCTATCCATTCATAAGCTTTACCGCTTGCATTGCCCACTGCAGGAATGGTGGCAATGTCAATGAATTGCTTGCCATCGGCAGAACGCTCGATGTTGAAGCGGGCATTGTTGCTTTCTGAAGAGGTAGTCCAGCGTACGTGTACTTTTCCATCCCGGAGTATTACGGTATAGTTTTCCAATGCCACCGGTAAGAGTGCAGAACGGCTATATTGCACGGCCCATTCGTACACGTTTACACTACGACCGTTTATTGTTTGTCTGAATGCCGGATTATACGCTATACCCCATACTTCATGTTCATTCTGGGGGCAATCCGCTGGTGCAAAGGTAGTGTGGTATGCCAGGGGGGTAGGTGCGGGATTCTGGCTATTGATGAGGTTTGCTGCATTCATTACATTGGTGCCAGCGCACCGGTCATCTATACTGCATTGTATACCCCAGTAAGCAAGATCGGCATCAGCAATAAATTTTGCACCCTGCGCCGATATTGTATTACAGGGAGCAACAGGAATGAGCGCTGCAATACGCTTTGCATTTGCCAAGCTGTATGTAGCGTAATCATGAACATAGTTGCCTCCGGCGCTTAGGCCGGTAAGGTACACCCGTGCAGGATCAGCACGGTATTTACCAAGCAGGTGAGTGATGAGTGCATTAACGGTACCATTAACATCCTGCCAATTCACCATTTGAGGGGTTATCACGATATATTTCTGTATCTGTCCAAACTGATCGAGCACAGAGGCGGGGAATACCGGATTTGAGGCTCGTTCGGACAACGATGAAGGCGTCCACCACCACTCCCCTAAAAGCTTGCACAAGGAAGAATCAGTTCCTGGTCCACCCTGGTCTACTCCATGAATGAATATTAACAGCGGATATTTTTTAGTAGTGCTGTTATAATCATCGGGTAGCTTTTCCAGGTATCCGTGTATATTATTAGTACCTGGAATGTTGACATTACTTACTTTTTTTTGCTTCATGGCAGTATTTAGCCCTGGCCACGCAGGACAATAATCCTGGGCCTGAACGATATTACCAATGATGAGCAAGGAAAGGACAAAGAAACACAAGGTTCTGTTGATAGCAGAGCGGTTTAACCAAAGCATAAAGCGGGACTTTTTTACAGGTTTTTGAATTATTACAGGATGTCAGTTGAATGTTATTGCTTAACGATTTTGTAAGATTCGGTACGCAGCTCGCCAATGGCTGTTAACAGGTAGATACCTTTGGGAAGATGTGCGGTAGACAGGTTGATCTCTGTGGTACCCTGTTGGTACACCCCATCTATACCTGCTACTTTTCTTCCGTTCAGGTCTGTAACCCGGCATGAAATTTTTTGTGCTTTATCTGTATTGACAAACAAGGAGAGGTCATTGATAAAAGGATTTGAGGTGAGTATGACAAGCCGGCCTTTATTTTTCTGTGGATTCAGCATTTTTTTAGTACTCAGGTATTGTTTATCCCCATCCAGGTCTACCTGTACGAGCCGGTAATAACTGATCTGCGCCAGCGGTTGCTCATCGGTGAAAGTGTATAGGTTTTCAAGGGTGCTGGTGCCTTTACCCGGGATGGTGGCAAGGGTGGTGAACCGGCCATCCTGGCCGGCACGTTCTATAATGAAGGAAGCATTATCGTTTTCGGAAGCAGTGATCCATTGCAGGTACATTTTTTCATTGGCATACCGTACGGAGAATTGTTTGAGCCTTACAGGCAGCACCTCCAGGCTGTTTGATAAGAACCATTCATAAAGATTGGCCCCGGTGCCGGTTGGCGGCCTGAAGCCCGGATAGTAAAGAGCCAGCCAGGTGTCGTGATTAAAAGGACGGCAGTATAGTAGTTGTTGTTCCAGCGGAAAAGGCCAGGGCTGTTGTGCCGGCGGAAGTGGAGGCGGCAGCCTTGTATAGCGGGGCGCCACGGCACCGCTGTGGCTGTTGATCTGGTTTACCCAATCGTCTGGTATGCTCACCACACAGGGATTATCGATCGAGCAATGAACGAACCAGGTAGCCAGGCCTGCGGCAGCAATGTTGGCCGGTCCCTGGGGACGTAATGATACTTCATAACATAGTGAGCTCAGGGCCACTGCAGCCACACGCTGTGCATGCGGCAAGCTGCTGCCCACATAATCTATGGAAAGATTGGCCCCGCTGCTCATGCCCGTCATATATATCCTGGAAGGATCAATCCGGTAATTCGCCAGCGCATAGTCAATAAAGTCATCTATTGCATCACCATAGTTAAATGGGGATTGATATTGTGAATACTGCGGCATTAAAACGATGAAGGAATAAGATTGCCCGCCTACTGTGGTAATAGTGGGATAGATACCATTTTCAATATTGCCGGGCAGTGCAGTAGAGCCATCACCGATGATTTCACAGAGTTGGTCCTGCGAGCCATCACCAATGGCCTGCAAGCCGTGGAAGTAGATGATTACGGGATATTTTTTAGTGGGATTGGTGCTGTAATCGGCGGGTAGTAATCGTAAGAAACCCTTAATGAAGCCACTCCCTATCCACTCAGCAGCAGGCAAGGTGATCCTCTCCAGGTTAACCGGAGTGCATTGTGGTGCGGCATGATAACCGAGTGTGCAAAGAATGGCCAAACAGACTATTCTTTGCCTAATAGCGGGTAGCCGGTTAAGCATATTCATTCTTTTAGGGCAATAAATCAGGTGGTACCAGCCGACTGATATTGGAAGGTGGAGCCTTCAAAGGAAGATTGAATTGGTGTGGTAAGCGGAGGTATTAGTCTTTTCGGGGTACGAAGTAAAGTGGTCAGCTATAATAACTGTCGTTTATAACAGTAAAAATCATGCCACCAGTTATTGGTCTACTCTTGTGCAGTGATTTTGCGGTAAAGGTACCGGAGATTTTTTTAGGTTGATGATTTCTATACAGATAAAGATTTGGGATAATCAAAGAACCAGAAGGTTTTGGATGCTTCCTGAAACTGTGCCCAGTTTTGCGTAGCAATCTGTACACCAAAGATGGCACAGGTAGGCATGTCATCAATGCGCACTTCAGTAAGCAGGTTTACAAATTCTGTGATACCGGGATTGTGTGAAAAGACAGCAATGGTGTTGGCTGTATCGGGTGCCCGGGCAATTACCTGGAAGAAGTTGGCCGGAGAAGCATGGTATAGCTCGGAAATGAGGAGGATGTTTTCTTTATCCTGGTTGTATTCTGCAGCAAAAAGGGCGGCTGTTTTACGGGCCCGTTTGGCAGGACTGGACAGGAAGGCATCAATGTCGATGGATTTGGTCAACAATCGGCGGGCCATTTGGGGGGCATCCTGTTTACCACGCTCGTTAAGCGGACGATCAAAATCCGATTGGGAGGGATCATCCCAACTGCTTTTAGCATGCCGGACTAACAATAGGTGCTTCATAAAAAAATTTAAGGGGGAATACTCCCCCTTAAAGTACTTAATAAGTTTCAATCAAAGGAATCAGACAATAATAAACAGGCCTGTTTTAGTGGTGGTTCCCCATAGGAAGCTAAACGGTCGGCAGGTTTTTATAAGCAAAATCTTTGCCAGAAGTGGGTATTTTTGACTCAATAGCAGTGGTTTGCAAAAATATTTTTGCTTTTTTCAATACTTTACCACTCCATTTATAGCTACAATCCGCTGGCGTTAATGTAGTTTATGAGTGAAGCTGTATTTTTCACTTTCAGCTTTTTGAGGATGTTGTGCCGGTGAACTTCCACTGTTTTGATGGCTATGTTGAGCCGGGCAGCAATTTCTTTGGACGAAAGGCCATCCCTGATGAGGTTGATGACTTCAATTTCCCTTTCAGAAAGCTGATTGAGGCCGGGCAGGCTCTCATCTTCCCCGAGCATTTGTACAGAAATGATGTTTTTTACTTCCTGGCAAACGTAGATCTGCCCGTTGTACACTTCTTTGATCGCATCCAGCATTTCCTGGCGGGGTGAGTTTTTAGTGACGTAGCCACGTGCTCCCATTCGCAGCATTTTCTTGGCGTAAGAAGGCTGCGAGTGCATGGAAACCGCGATGACTTTGGATCCAGGCGCGAGCTTGCGGATCATTTTCAGGATGTCGAAACCATTGAGGGGCGACATGTTGATGTCCAGGAGTATGATGTTCGGGCGTTTGTCGCGTGCGATCTCTATTGCCCGCTGACCGTCGCCCACTTCAGCAATTACTTCAAACCCTTCATTCCGGCCTAAGAGAAAGGACCATGTTTCACGGATAAGCGTATGATCGTCAACGATCAGGATGGAAATTTTGCTCATAAGACATTCTTTTTACTATGGTATAATTGAGTAAGCAATGGCACACCATGGCTTAGAAACAGTTGCCAACTGTTTTTCCTTTACTGCGGGTGCTACTAATTGCTTATGCCTTACCATCGTAAACAAGCCTTCCTCTACAGAATAAAACTTATGCCATCGTCCGTGACTATGATATTAGGATTTTTTTTTGAATTTATCAATTTCATTTTATCCGGAGAAATGAAATATTGATTAAAAATCCAGTAAAGATTCTTATAGACTTCTTTCCAGTGAGGCCATGATGGAGTGCTGCTAATTGGCTAAACCGGTACGGAAGACTGGTAATGAGCGGGCTTGGTGTAGGCTTAAAGCCTGTATTATTTGACCGGATACGGGGATAAAAACGCCCCGCTTGGAAAAGCAGGGCGACACTAATCAAATACGTTAACCATTAAACCTTATCCTTTTATATTATAACAAATAATCTCAGGTTTTGTACCAAAGGGAAGTTGAGATTATTTTTGCAGCAATGATTAGTATCCCCTGACGTTTTTACCTTCCATGAAGTTGATGAAGGCTTTATTAACTACCCTGTTACCGCCGGGTGTGGGGTAATTGCCGGTAAAGTACCAATCGCCCGTATTGGTAGGGCAAGCCCGGTGCAGGGATTCAATGGTCTGGAAAATGACCTGTACCGGAATGGTAAGCCCTTTGGGCGTAATGAGCTGTGCTATTTTATCAGAGATCTCTTCGGTAGTAAAGGGTTTATACACCAGGCGAACCAGGTTTTCCGTATGCAACTGGTCCAGGCGCTGCAGCTCTTTGCACTTTTCATAGACCTCCTGCAGGCAGTTTTCCTTGCCTTTGTCTTTCATGAGCTCAATGGCGGCCCTGAAGGCGATGAAATCGCCCAGCTTGCTCATGTCTATGCCATAGCAATCCGGATACCGTATTTGCGGGGCAGAAGACACAACGATGATTTTTTTGGGTTCCAGCCGCGCCAGCATGCGTACAATACTTTCCTTGAGTGTGGTACCGCGAACGATGGAATCATCAATGACCACGAGCGTATCTTTCCCCTTTTCCACTGTCCCGTAGGTGATGTCATATACGTGCTGCACCATTTCATTCCGGCTGGTATCGGCTGTGATGAAGGTGCGCATTTTCACATCCTTGATGGCAATTTTCTCCACCCGTACTTTACGGTTGATCATTTCTGACAATTTCTCTTCCGTAATGTCTTTGCCCCAGGATAAGATGCGCTGGATCTTTACTTTTTTGAGGTAATCATCGAGCCCCTTTTGCAGCCCGTAAAAGGCTACTTCAGCGGTATTGGGAATGAATGAGAAGATGGTATTTTTCAGGTCATGATTGACTGCGCTGAGGATCTGGTCGCTGAGGTTGTATCCGAGTGCATTCCTTTCGCGGTAGATCTTTTCATCGCTGCCACGGGAGAAGTAGATCCGCTCAAAGCTACAGGCGCGGCGTTCTTTGGGCTGAAGGATCTGGTCGACAATAATGTTACCGTCGGCCTTCACGATCAATCCCATACCGGGCATTAGTTCCTGCACCTCATTTTCTCCTACGTTGAATACGGTACGGATGGCCGAACGTTCAGAAGCGGCTACTATAACGTCATCATCTATATAGTAATAGGCGGGACGAATGCCATTGGCATCCCTGAATACAAAGGAATCGCCATTGCCAATGAGGCCACCCACCGTGAAGCCCCCATCGAATAAAGGAACGGCCTTGCGTAATATTTTAAGTACATCGAGGTTGCCGGGCGCTTCTTCATCGGCCTTTACGGCAAAATGATGGATGACCTCCATCATGGCTGCCAGGTCGCTTTGCTTCTGAAAATCGCCGGGCTCCACATTGATAAGCGCAAAAAGCTCGTCGGTATTGACCAGGTTGAAGTTACCCGCCAACGCCAGGTTATGGGCGGGGATGGTATTGCGCTTGATGAAGGGATGACAGAATTCTACATTGTTTTTCCCCTGGGTGCCATAGCGCAGGTGTCCCAGCAATAGTTCACCAATGAAGGAGATATGTCCTTTCATGAGCCCGGGATGCCTGAGCAGATCGGGCTGGTATTGTTCCAGTTCCTTTACTTCATTGTTGATCTTGGTAAATATGTCTGCTATCGGCTGGTTCGCATTGCTGCGTATACGGTTCAGGAAGGGATAGCCAGGCTCCACGTTGAGTTTAACCGCTGCTACACCGGCGCCATCCTGGCCGCGGTTGTGCTGCTTTTCCATGAGCAGGTACAGCTTATTAAGGCCCCACATTACTGTACCGTATTGTTGCTGATAATAGGAGAACGGCTTGCGTAAACGTATGAATGCCAATCCGCATTCATGTTTTATTTCATCACTCATGGATTACTCCCGATTAAGAGGCGCAAAGGTAGGAATAGTTTGTGGTTTTTGGTAGGTGCTTTATGACGGGAGGTAGCAGAATACTGCAAGATTAACAAAGCGTAAAAAAAAGCCCCCAGTTTTCATAGGAACTTGGGGGTGGTTTTTTCAAAAGGATTGGATCTTCTTTTTTTCATAGAATCGGCTGCTGTTCAGGGTCTGGGGTCACGGCCATAACAGGTATTGGATTTCGGTGCAAGATGTTTGATTTCGGTCAATGCGTAACTAAATGGACCATTGTTTTTCAATGATCTATGGAGTTTTTTCAGAATTATTTACAGGGATACCCTTAGGTGTCAGCCCCGAGCGGACAATCTGACGTATGAAAAGCCACTGATTTCAATGATTTACAGGCTGGTAGCCAGGCTATTGATGTAGTTTACGAGCGAAGCGGCATTTTTAAGTTTGAGCTTTTTAAGGATGTTGTGGCGATGGACCTCTACTGTTTTAAGAGAGATTTTTAAGATGGTAGCTATTTCTTTGGAGGATTGGCCTTCCTTAATGAGGTTGATGATCTCAATCTCCCGGCCAGTGAGGGCATTGACGTTGGGCATTTCCTGCTTTTCATCCAGCACAAGCTCGGAAATGTTGTTCTTGATCTCATCGCAGATGTATTTATTACCGCTATGGACGGAGAGGATGGCTTCGATCATTTCATCTTTGGAGGAGTTTTTGGTAACATAGCCACGGGCTCCTATTTGCAGCATTTTCTTGGCATAAGCGGGCTGGGAATGCATGGAGATGCCAATTACTTTTGATCCCGGTGAGAGTTTCCTGATTTTTTCCGTGGCTTCAAAACCTGATATAGGAGCTATGTTGATATCCATGAGCACGATTTGCGGCTTTTTGTTTTTGGCATGTTCTACAGCTTCTTCAGAATCACCACATTCTGCCACGACTACAAAGCGGGGATCATTGTTTAAGATGTAACTCCAGGTTTCTCTGATTAGCTTGTGGTCATCGGCAATAAGTACACTGATCTTTTCCATAGTAAAGGTGTTTTTTGCAATTATAGCGGAACGTTGATATTAAGTGTGCATCCCTCCCCGGGCGCTGTGATGATGTTGACCTTTCCATTGAACAGTTGCGCCCGGCTGGCAATGTTTGACAGGCCCACCCCTTTTTTGGCTTTGACCTTTTCGGGTTCAAAGCCCTTTCCATTATCCCGGATGGTAAGATCAATGGTACGCGGGTCTACGGCCAGTTCAATAAGCGCCCTGGCTGCGCTGGCATGTTTGAGTACGTTGTTGACCTGCTCCTGGATGATCCGGAAAAGCATGAGCTTTCTTTTTTCATCTATCGTTGCATCAATATCGCCCCGGTGGCGAAATTCCATTTCCAGTTGCTTGGTGGCATTGATGTTTTCAACGAGGTCCTGTATGGATACGATCAATCCCAGGTCGCCAATACTGGCTGGCACGAGAGACCGGGAGATGCTGCGAATTTCATTGATGGCATCGCTAATGTTATCTGAACAACGGTTAATGAGCTCGGTTGTTTCAGTTTCTTCATGCTTCGCCATTTCGAGGTATAGCTTGGCAGTGGTAAGGATCTGGTTTACATTATCATGCAACTCCTTGCCAATATCAGCCCGCTCTTTTTCCTGTGCATTGACGACAGCCTGTGCGATGGACTTTTGTTTGTCGAGTTCCTGTTTTAACAGTTGCTTTTCCAGTTCTTTTTTCTCCGTGATGTTCTGCATGGAGCCTATCATGCGGTTTATTTTCCCTTCGTGGTCAAAAATAAGGAACCCACGATCATGAACAAGTGCATATTCTCCATTTGCTTTTCTGAACCGGTATTCATCTTCCCATGTCCTTGATTTATTGCTATTAATAAATTGCTCTAATCTTGTTACGACACGTTCACGGTCGTCGGGATGGATGCAGGACTCCCAAAAGCCGGCGGATTGCTGGATGTAACCGGGCCGGTAACCGAAAAGCGTATAGAAGCCTTCGCCCAGGTGCATGCTGCCATTGTTCAATACATCCCAGTCCCATATCGCATCATTGGTAACCCGGGTTACGAGCAGGTACCGTTCATGACTTATCCGGATGCGGGCTTCCGCATTTTTATTTTCTATGATGATGCGCAGCAGGTTACCCACCCTTTCAAGAATGGCTGGCTCTTCTGCGCCGGGCGTTTTTGGATATTTGTAGTAGGCGGCAATGGTGGCTACCACTTCCTGCTGACCGTTGAGAATAGGAAAGGACCAACAGGCTTTAAGACCAAATTTATCGGCCACAGAGCGGTAGTCTTCCCAAAGGGGGTCCTGGCTTATATCGGATGAAATGACGGGTTGCTTACGCCAGATGGCTGTACCACAAGAGCCCACGGAAGGGCCTGGTTTCAGGTTGCGGATGATGGTGGTATATTCTGCCGGTATACTGGGAGCCGAGAGGTGATCAAGACCACCGTGATCCGGATTTACAGTTATTACAGAGCACAACATGCCGGGGAAGAAGCATTCCAGGCCTTCCAGGAAGTAATCTGTTATGGTTTTGAGGGAAATGCCGGGCAGGGCATTCATTTCCAGTACCTGTTTTTCGAGCCGCAACAGTTGTTCCTGTTTATACCGTGCTATTTCCGCTTCCCGCAAGGTGGTGATATCCCGGTGAATACCGGCAATACCTACCCGCCTGCCATCATGGTCTTTTACAAATGCAAGGGAGCAACGCATGTAGATCCGTTTCCCATCAGCACGGTCAAAATAAGCAAGACCTTCCCAGGCATCTTTCAGGTATAGTTCTTTTAAAGCTTCTTCCCGTGTACATTCCGGGTATTTATGGTCTATGAAGTCGCGTATGGGATGGCCCAGTATCCGGGAAGCCGGAATGCCATAGATATTTTCGGCTGCTTTGTTAAAAACAGTGACGGTGAATTGAAGATCGGTAGATATGATGGCATCAGAAACGTTGTTCACTGCCTGCATTTGCAGGAAGGTTTTTTCAACGGCTATTTTCCGGGAATGAATGTTGGTAGTGGTGATGATGTATCCCTGAAAAACACCCTGCTCAGTAAACCGGGGTATTCCGGTATCTCTTACCCATTGGTATTCACCAACGTTGTTCCTTAACCGGTATTCTATGGTAATGGGTTCCTGCTGTTGTATTTGCTCCTGGTATTTTTCGATGGCGCCAGGCATGTCATCCGGATGAATGATGGCCGGCCATCCTTCGGCCAGCAGCTCTTCCCTGCCAAGACCGGTATAACGGCTCCAACTTTTATTTACACAGAGAAGCTGGTCCCGCTCATCAACGATGCGGACCATGGCAGCCATATCAGCAAAAGGCGAGCATATTTCTATTGACGATGACACAGGCGCTTCTATAAAAAGATCGTCCAGTTGTTCATTTGCATTTTTCCCGGTAACCGGCATAATGCCTGGTGAAGCAGATGATGTATAACCCTGCGCATCGGTCTGCAGACAGAAGGTGTGTCCTTCAATGTGCCCGGATTTTGTAGTCTGCTGTAGCATTATGGTTAGCAATACCATTGAACCATACAGCAGCCCGTGCCGACGTGGTAGAATGGTAAAGGACTAACAAATTACTTTAAAGCCGTTGCTTATATACCAGTATCCTTATTTTTCTATGTGCTATAAGTGTTTACACCTATTTTACGGCTTTAGCAGCATATTGAAACCAGTTACTTAGGTTGGCACAATGCGTAAAATCACTGTCTACCATGAGGTAATAGGAAGGAATTTTTGCAGCAAACCATTTTTCAAGGGCCTGCTGTTTTTTTATTTCCAGGGCCCGTTGAGATACCCGGTCATAATCATCTTTGAGGTTTTCGCGGTGAGGCTCTGTTCTTGATTTGAGGTATACAATGCGAACACCTTTTTTCTGGCGTTCGTCGGTAAAAGCTACTGGTTTTGAGAATTCGCCTACTTTCATGTTGGTCTTACTCATCATTTCCACCATTTCCTTGTCCAACTGATCAATGGTAACCGGTGGTTTCATACCCCCGGTGTATTTTGAATTTTCATCATCACTGTATTTGTTAACCGCTTCCCCGAATGTGACGGTACCTGCTATGAGTTTAGCGCGTACGGTGTCCAGTCTTTCGATGGCTGCGTTCGTTTCGGCATCAGTAATTTTGGGAATGCGAATGATGTGACGCACAATGGCATCGTCACCAGAGCGACTTTCCATGTAGATGATGTGGTAACCAAATTTCGATTTAAAAACAGGAGATATTTGTTTCTCCTTCAAGCGGAAAGCGTTATTGAGAAATGTGGGGTCCCAGTTTTTCTCAGTACGATTGATAGCCATGCGGCCGCCGTTTTCTTTGGAACCATCCTCTGAATATAACCTGGCGAGGGTTTCAAAACGTTGCCGCCCTGATTCTACCTGTTGTTTAAAGTCGGCCAGTTCATCCATGGCCAGTTTTTCCAGGTCGCGGCTGGCTTTCGGATAGACCACGATCTCACCTACTTCTACTTCGGACTCATAGAAGAGCAGGCTGTCCTTCGGTATTTTATCCCAGTATTCTTTTACTTCCTGTGGTGTGATTTTCAGGTTGCCGACGACCTTATCCCGCATGTTTTCGGCCATTTTACCTTCTTTGATAGACTGGCGGAAGTCGTCCCTGATCTGGTAGATGGTGCGGCCGGCGATCTGTTCGAGGTTTTCTTTGCCGCCATACATTTGTATGAAGTACCGGATACGGTTATCGAGCAATGCTTCGAGCTCATCATCTGTAACTAACAGGGAGTCTTTTTCGGCCTGTAATACCAATGCTTTCATACCCAGTATCTGCTCCAGGATGTAACAATCTGCATTTTCAGGCACCGGTTCATTGCGGCGTTGCCTGTCGATAATCTCATTGTATACATCGGACCGTAATATGATTTTATCTCCTACAATGCCTACGATTTTATCAGCTACTACTTTACGGGGGGCCTGAGCGAAGGCGGCAGTTACGAGTAAAAGTGCAGTTATTACAGTTAAAAGTTGCTTCATAATTAGATGGAGATGAACTCAAAAATACTTTTTGCGCAAGATAGTTAGGGACAGGGCTGGTGTTAATTAACAAATTTTTGCCTAAGCATGGAGGGTGAGCCGTCCCGGTTAAAAGTACGGGATGACCCACCCTGAAGGTTATAATGTTCTTTTAACTTCTTCTTCTTCAAAGGCTTCGATGATATCGCCCACCTGTATGTCGCTAAAGCTTTTTACAGTAAGGCCACATTCCATACTGGATGAAACTTCCTTGACGTCATCTTTGAAGCGTTTGAGGGATGCCAGTTCGGCGCTTTGGCCCTCTCCCTTAGGAAATACTACGATACCATCCCGGATAACGCGGATCTTGGAATTACGCTGAATTTTTCCATCCAGTACATAACATCCGGCAACGGTGGCTTTATCGAATTTGAATACGTTGCGCACTTCCACGTTCGCCACGATCTTCTCCTGTATTTTGGGCTCCAACATACCTTCCATGGCGCTCTTGACTTCATCAATAGCGTTGTAGATGATGGAGTACAACTTGATCTGCACGCCTTCGCCTTCGGCCAGACGGGCAGCCTGTGCAGAAGGACGCACGTTGAAACCAACGATGATGGCATCGGAAGCGGTAGCCAGCAGTACATCACTTTCTGTGATGGCGCCTACGCCTTTCAGTACCACGCTTACCACAATTTCCTCTGTAGAGAGTTTCTGTAAGGAGTCGGTCAAGGCTTCTACCGATCCATCCACGTCGCCCTTGATAATGAGGTTTAACTGTTTAAAGTTACCGAGCGCCAGACGGCGGCCGATCTCATCGAGGGTAATGTGTTTCTTGGTACGGATACCTTGTTCGCGCAGGATCTGTGCCCGGCGGTTGGCCACTTCTTTTGCTTCAGCTTCGTCGAGATATACTTTGAATTTCTCACCAGCCTGCGGCGCACCGTTGAGGCCGAGAATAAGTACCGGTGTTGAAGGAGGCGCATTGTCCACGCGCTTATTACGCTCGTTGAACATGGCTTTTACACGGCCAAAGTGCTGACCGGATACTACCAGGTCGCCCTGCTTCAAGGTTCCATTCTGCACCAGCACGGTAGCTACATAACCACGTCCTTTATCAAGGGTAGCTTCGATGATGGTACCACCGGCTTCCTTGTTGGGATTGGCTTTAAGGTCGAGCAATTCGGCTTCGAGCAATATTTTTTCCAATAAGAGGTCTACATTAAGTCCTTTCTTGGCACTGAGTTCCTGGCTTTGGTATTTACCGCCCCATTCTTCCACGAGCAGGTTCATACCGGCCAGTTGCTCATAGATCTTTTTCGCGTTGGCGCCGTCCTTATCTATTTTGTTGATCGCAAAGATCATCGGTACGCCGGCAGCCTGAGCGTGGCTGATGGCCTCCCTTGTTTGTGGCATGACCGCATCATCGGCAGCGATCACGATAACGGCAATATCCGTCACTTTTGCACCACGCGCACGCATGGCGGTAAACGCTTCGTGACCCGGTGTATCGAGGAAGGCTATTTTTTTGCTATTGGCCAGGGTAACTTCATAGGCGCCGATGTGCTGGGTGATACCACCAGACTCACCTGCTACCACGTTGGCATTACGGATGTAGTCGAGCAAAGAAGTTTTACCATGGTCAACGTGACCCATGATGGTTACGATGGGTGCACGTGGCAGGAGATCTTCTTCATTGTCTTCTTCCTCCTCTTCCTCCATTTCCATTTGCTTCTCCATGTCAATGAATTCCACATCATATCCGAACTCATTGGCTACCAGTTCAATTACTTCTGCATCCAGGCGCTGGTTGATGGATACCATCAATCCGAGGCTCATACATTTACTGATAACTTCTGCAAAGTTTACATCCATAAGGTTAGCCAGTTCGCTAACGCTGATGAATTCTGTAACCTGCAGCTTGTTGTCCTGCAGTTCTTCTCCTCCCTGGTCGGCCATCTCCTGGCGCTTTTCCCGGCGGTATTTTGCTTTAAGGCTTTTACCGCGGCCGCCTGTACCGGCCAGTTTGGCCTGTGTTTCCCGTATTTTATTCTGAATCTCTTTTTCGTTGATCTCTTTGGGCTCGCGGGTGATGATGGGACGTCCCGGGCGATGACCGCCTTGCTGGCCGCCACGGTTATTACCTCCTCTGAACTGACCGCCACCCTGCTGACCATGGCCATGACCATGTCCGCCCTGTTGTCCACCGCCCTGGCGTTGCTGATGCTGCTGACCTTCGGGCTTTTTGAACAGGTGCTGCGCCCGTTGCTGCGGCGTTTGCGTATCTTTCTTTTCAATGGGGATACGTTTGCGCTTACGTTTTTCTTCGCTGTTGGCGCCTGCACCCTGCCCTTGCTGGGCCTGACCCTGGGCTTGCTGGCCCTGCGGTTTGGGACGGTTATCCCCGCCCACCGGCAACTGGATCTTACCGAGGATCTTCGGGCCTTCCAGTTTTTCGGCTTTAATATTTTCAATAACAGGCCCGGCTTCTTCTTTTTCTTCTGTTACCGGAGGTTTGGGCTCTTCTTTTGGCGCTGCGATTTCCGGTACTTCGGCCACGATCTCTTTTTCCTTTACCGGCTCCGGTTCTTTTTCCTCTTTCTTTACCGGCTTGGGTTCCTCTGCTACCGGAGGTTGTTCTACTTTTTCTTCAGGCTGCGGTACTACCGGCTTTGTTTCTTCCTCTTTTTTCTTAACACTCTTCTTAGGTCTCGTAGAGGAATCTATAGCAGACAGATCTATTTTGTCTAATACTTTGGGGCCTTCTATTTCAGGCGCTTCCACTTTTACCACCTCAGGCTGAACGGGTTCTTCCACTACTGCTTTGGGCTCTTCCACTACAGGCTGCACAGGAGGCTGGGGCGGTTGTTCTTCTTTTTTCTCTTCTTCTTTTTTGGGAGCTACCGGTGTATCTTTTTTGAATACAATGGCTTCCTCCTCTTTCTTTTTCTTGGCCTCCAGGCTACCTTTCGGCAGATCAATCTGATCACTTTTGAGCTTCGCCACTTTGTCACTCTGGAACTCCTGTTGCAAAGCACGATACATGTCCTCCGTCAGTTTCGACGTGGGCTTCAGCTCGTCTTTGTCAAATCCCTTGCCTACCAAAAAGTCCACCAGTGTTTCTTTACCGATGTTGAACTCTTTGGCCGCGGCCATTAATCTGGGTGTTAATAATTCTGCCATTCGTTATTGTAAGACAATTTTTTGTTTTGTTTGCTGTCTGGCATTGAAAATAATCAGTCAAACAGGCAATAAAGGTCATTAAAGTTGCTCAATCTTCAGGAGTCATAAAAGTCATACCCCTGATATCCTTTACAAATGTGCCACAATTTTGGCCATTTGCAGGCTTTTTTAACTTTAGCTGACCTGGCAAACTTCCTTACTATCCTTTGTCAAACTCTGCTTTCAGCACTTTCCGTACTTCGTCGATCGTTTCTCTTTCCAGGTCAGTTCTGCGTTCCAGTTCTTCCGGCGTAAGGTCGAGTACACTGCGGGCAGTATCGCAACCAATCCGTTTAAATTCGTCAATGATCCAGGTTTCAATTTCATCGCTGAATTCTTCCAGGTCGATATCAAATTCCTGGGGTTCACCTTCTGTATCCCGGTAAACGTCAATGCTGTACCCGGTCAATTCCTGCGCCAGTTTGATGTTCACCCCTTTTTTACCGATGGCCAGGGAAACCTGGTCGGGTTTAAGGAAGACATTCGCCTGCTTCTTATCGTTGTCCAGCTCCATGCTGGTAATTTTGGCGGGTGTTAATGACCGCTGTATGAGTAGTTGGATGTTATTGGTCCAGTTGATGACGTCGATGTTCTCATTTTTGAGTTCCCGCACGATACCATGGATACGGCTACCTTTCATCCCTACGCAGGCGCCTACCGGATCAATACGGTCATCGTAGGATTCCACGGCTACTTTAGCCCTTTCTCCGGGTTCCCGTACTATTTTTTTGATCACGATGAGGCCATCAAAGATCTCGGGTACTTCAATTTCCAGCAATTTAGCAAGGAAAGCGGGAGAAGTACGGGAAAGGATGATGACGGGTGAGTTATTTTTCAGTTCTACTTTTTTCACTACCGCCCGGGTATTTTCGCCTTTTTTGAAGTAGTCCTGGGGTATTTGCTCTGATTTGGGCAGTATTAATTCATTGCTTTCCTCATCGAGCATGAGGATCTCCTTTTTCCATACCTGGTATACTTCCGCACTGATAATATCCCCTACACGATCGCCATATTTTTTAACCAATACATTCTTTTTCAGGTCGCTGATACGGCTGGCCAGTGTTTGTTTGGCAGCGAGGATGGCGCGGCGGCCAAAATCGAGAATGTTTACTTCTTCATATAGTTCTTCCCCTACCATGTAGTCGGGCTCTACTTTTACGGCGTCACTGTAGGCCACTTCTGCGAGCGGGTCGTTTACAGCGCCATCTTCCACGATAGTACGGCGACGCGTGATCTCCAGGTCACCCTTTTCAGCGTTTACGATAACGTCAAAATTTTCATCGCTGCCGAATTTTTTGCGCAGCAATGTTTTAAACACGTCTTCTACCACTTTCATCATCGTGGGACGGTCAATGTTTTCCGCTTCCTTAAACTCCTGGAAAGCCTCAATGAGGTTAATACTTGCCATATACTACATTTTTAAACTTGTTCACCGGAAGGTAGCCCGCATTCCTTTTCGGGACTTGTTTCCGGGGCTTAAAACACTATTTGAATTTTAGTTGATTTAATTGCATCAAAAGGAAAATGGTGCAGTATGACCTCTTTCTTTTTGTTTTTCCCTTTGGTTTCCTCTACTACGATCTGATCTTCCTGCACTTCGAGCAGTTTTCCGTCTACCCGTATACCATCTTTCAACAACACTTCTACCAGCCTGCCTGTATTTTTTTTATACTGGCGGAACATTTTAAGGGGTTCATCCAATCCGGGAGAAGACACCTCCAGGGAGAAGTCGTCACCAGGGAAGAGTGCCGCCTCTTCCAGCTTTTTGTATAAAGCGCGGTTTATGCTGATACATTTTTCAATGGTAATACCTTGGTCTCCGTCGAGGAAGACTTTTACGTTGTTGGTGGGTTTTATCCTTATTTCTACCAGGAAGTGTACCGGATCGCCGGCCAGTATGTCCACCACCATTTTTTCAATTGCCGAAACCTGAGTGTCCATTATCATAACCTACATGGGAAATAAAGAAGGGAACGGACCCCGTTCCCTTCTCTTTTCGTCTTTTTCCGTGGCAAAGGTAAGGTAAATGATGTATTCGTTCCAAATACTAAAAAAGGCAATAAGGCATTCAGGCAACAAGGTCCAGGCGGTTGCAGGGGTCGGATTAGTATTCCGGGAACTGCCGCATGGAGCAGGGGCGACTACCGGCTACCGACAATAGAGTCAACAAAACCGGTGATGGGGTGTTATAAGTGTTTAACAGTTTTTTCAGTGACTAGGTAGTACATTTGCAATTATTATGTTACGTGTTTTTCTCTGGATATTGCTTGGTTATTTCCTGTACAGGTTTGTATTCAATTTCCTGGTGCCCATTTTCCGGGTTTCCCGGCAGATGAAACAGCAGGTAAGGGATTTTCAAAACCATATGCAGGCCCAGCAACAGCAGCACCAGCAACAACAGTCTTACCAGCATTCCAATACCGCCCAGCGCCAGCAAGCGCCCTCCTCCACGTCTTCCCATTCTCCCCAGGAAAAATCGGGCGACTACATTGATTTTGAGGAAGTAAAGTAGACTTTTTAACCCTTCCGCGGCCGGAACGAATACAGCCAAGCCTTCGTTCTGCTATTCCTTTGTCCATCCTCCTTGTATCCTTCGATCATGGACCTTCCATCTTAAGGTCTTTTTAGGGTTATCTTAGGGTCATTGTAAGGTCATCCAAGGCTTTTTACCCCAGGAAAACCCTAAGAAAACCCCAGGATGACCCTAAGATGACCCCAGGATGGCTGGTTGAAGAGAGTAGGAATACCCTTACCTGACCGGTAGTTAACAGGATCAGCAATCAGGATCAGGAAAGTTGCCAGTCGATATCCAGCACTGTTTTGCCAGGTTCGAGGTGATAACCCTGGATGCCTGCAGCCCTGGCGCCTTCCACATTTACCAGCGCATCATCAATGAAGAGGGTTTGGTGCGGCAACAATTGCTTATCGTTGAGAATGTATTCAAAGGCCCTGGTATCGGGCTTGCGGAGATTGATTTTATGGGAATACCAGGCTTTTTCAAAAAGATCATCCAGCAGATTACCGCCAAAGGCGCTGCTGTAGGTTTGCTGAAAAGCCGAGAGGTGAATGGCGTTGGTATTGCTGAACAGGAAGAGGCGGTATTTCTTTTTAAGCCTGATTAATAATTCTATGCGTTCTGTCGGGAAATCACGCAGCATAGCATTCCAGCCGGCAATAACGGTCTCCCGCTGCAACTGCAGGCCCGCCAGGTTTTGCAAAGCAGCGATGAACTCATCGTCGTTGATGGTACCTACTTCATATTCTTTGAAGAAGGAAGCGGCATGGCCCAGCGCAAAGAGGTCCCTGAAGTTCTTTACGCCCATTTGCAGAAAGGCGTCTTCTGTTTTTTGGATGTCCAGGTTAAGGAGTACGCCGCCGAGATCGAAGATGATATTTTGGATGTGCTGCATGGATCAAATTTAGGGAAAGAAGGCATAAAGGCTGTTTTACCGGGCGTCGAAGTCAACAACGACTTTATCTGTACGGGGATGGGACTGGCAGGTGAGGATGAAGCCCTGTTCCATTTCTTCCGGCTCCAGGGCATAGTTGATGTCCATTTCCACTTGTCCTTCCACCAGTTTGGCCCGGCAGGTGGCGCATACACCTCCTTTGCAGGCAAAAGGCAGGTCGGCGCCCTGTTGCAGGGCTGCATCGAGGATAGGCTGACCATCAAAGCCGAGGTCAAAATCAAAGGCAATGCCGTCGAGCTTAACAGTAACCCGGCTCTTTTTACCGGCAGTCTGAGGCTTGAGGTCTGCAGCCTGCGGTTTGAAATCTGGTTGCTGGCTGCCGGTTGCCGGCGTAGTAAATAGTTCGAAATGGATCTTCTTTTTCTCCATCCCTTTTTCTTCGAGCCAGTTTTTGACGGAAAAGATCATGGTTTCCGGGCCACAGAGAAAGATCTCATCCATTTGTGCAAAGTTGATCAGCTTTTCCAGCTGCCTGCATTTTTCCGGATCTATACGACCATGGTTAAGGGGTGCATCTGTTTTTTCCCTGCTTAAGATGTGGTGCAGGGTGAACCTTTCCATGTACCGGTTCTTGAGCGCTTCGAGCTGTTCCTTGAAGATGATGGAAGCCCGGTTACGGTTGCCATAGATCAGGGTAAAGCGGCTTTGCGGCTCTGTAGCCAGGGTGGTTTTGATGATGGAAAGTATGGGTGTAATACCGCTGCCGGCGGCAAAGGCGAGGTAATGTTTTTTATGCGCGGGATGTAATTCAGTGAAGAATCTCCCGGTGGGTGGTAATACTTCCACCAAATCGCCTTTTTTGAGCTGGTTGTTGGCCCAGGAAGAAAACCTGCCTGTTTCTACTGACTTGATGGCTACCCGCAGCTCCTTATCGAAAGGACTGCTGCAAATGGAGTAGGAGCGACGCAGCTCTTCTCCATTGAGTATGGTTTTAAGCGTGATGTTTTGTCCCTGTTTGAAGTTATAGAGTTCCTGCAATGCTTCGGGCACCTGGAATACAACGGAGATACATTCAGGTGTTTCTTTTTGTACGGTGGCGACGGTTAATGTATGAAAATGGGTGGCCAAGCGGGTATCGTTTTTTAATGAGTGCGGGCGGTCATGTGTCTATTTCTTCAGCCCTTCTACCAGGATCATTACCATGTTATCTTCCAGCATGTTGCCTTCAATTTTCTTTGTGCTGCGGTGCCAGGATTCGATGCCGCTGACCGCATGTAGCATGATGAGTACGGCAGTGGGCGCATCAATGGCTTTTATTTCTCCCTTGCGGATACCTTCCTCAATGATGAGGGCAATCCTTTGCCGGTAGGCGCGGCGCTGGCTTTGCATGTTTTGCATGTAGGGTTCTGTAAGATGTTTCCATTCCCGGTCGCTTACATATACTTCTTCATAATGTTCTATCATTTGACGGATGTGGAACCGCAGAATGGCTTCAATTTTAGCGATGGCAGATTGCGGACTATTGTCCACTTCCTCGATATGCGACATAAACTGATTGGCAACCTTGAAACAGATCTCCTGCAGTATCTCCGCTTTTGAGCTGATATGGTTGTACAGGCTGGCGGCTTCTACCCCAACGTGCTCTGCCAGGTCGCGCATGGATGTTGCGCTGAATCCTTTTTCACGGAACAGTTTGGCAGCTTCGGCGATGATGATCTCTTTACGCGTACTGCTCCGGTTGCTTTTAATTTTTGCCATATGCGGGTTAATAGCCAAAGATAATGAAATGCTAACAAATGTTAGTGGAAAATATCCTGATTACCGGCGCAATGGATAAAGATTCCGGCTAACGCCTTAGTCAGGCCCAAGCGGTGCCGGGACAATTAAATAATTGTACCGGCTTCATAGCTCCGGAATTTCGTGTAGGTTTGCACGCCCGATTTTAACAAATATTCTAAATTTCAAATTACGTTATGTCTTTGATTTCTGTAGGTACGATGGCCTTTGATGCTATTGAAACACCGTTTGGCAAAACAGACCAGATTATAGGTGGTTCGGCCACTTATGTAGCTTATGCCGCCAGTAATTTTGTAAAGCCCATCCAACAGGTGTCTATCGTAGGCTTCGATTTTCCGAAGGAAGAGATGGATGAGCTGAGAAAGAGAGGGGTACAACTGGATGGTGTGGAAGTAGTGCCTGATAAGAAATCTTTTTTCTGGAGCGGCCGGTACCATATGGATATGAATACCCGCGATACGCTGGTAACCGACCTGAATGTATTACTTGATTTTAATCCTGTATTACCCGAATCGTACCAGGGCGCTGAGTTCCTGATGCTGGGCAATCTGGACCCTGTGATCCAAAAGAAGGTGATCACCCAATTAAAGAAGCGTCCTAAGCTGATTGTAATGGATACGATGAATTTCTGGATGGAGGTGGCCATGCCCCAACTGGAAGAAACCCTGAAACTGGTAGATGTGCTGATGGTGAATGACAGTGAAGCCCGCCAGTTAAGCGGCCAGTTTTCCCTGGTAAAAGCTGCGAAAACGATTATGAATATGGGACCCAAATACCTGATCATTAAGAAAGGAGAACATGGGGCCCTGTTATTCCATGGCGACCAGGTGTTTTATGCTCCTGCTCTTCCGCTGGAAGAGGTATTTGACCCCACCGGCGCCGGTGATACTTTTGCCGGAGGCTTTATGGGACATATTGCCCGCACCAGGGATATTTCTTTCGAAAATATGAAGACGGCTATTATTGTTGGTTCTGCTATGGCGTCTTACTGCGTGGAAAAGTTTGGCCCGCAAAGGTTGAAGGAGATCACCCAGGCTGATATTGACGTACGTATACAGCAGTTTGTGAACCTGGTGAATTTTGATATTGAGCTGACACATTGAGAAGGCTCTTTATAACACGAATATGAAGCGAATTACACGAATTAATAAAGAGAACGGGCTGCTTTTCAAGTGCAGCCCGTTCTCTTTTTAAGGGAATGCGGTATTTATTCCAGCGCTACTCCTACGCTTACGCGTGTACCGTCGTAGAACAGGTTAAGTGCTTTAGGTTTGGCGCCAGCCGGTATTTTATAGACAATACCAGTGAGGTCTTTTGTTGATTCCGGATCTACGCTTACGCTGCTCCCGGAATGTTGGGTGATATTGTTGTTATTATCCAATGTAAGCCTGGATTCGCTCGCTATAAAGTAAACGCTATTGCCTCCCATAGCAGTTTTATTGGTTACTTCGAGGTCGAAAGTAAATTCAATGCCTTCGGATTTACCATCGGGGTCCTGCAACGCCACGGCCTGGGCATTTTTAACTTTTATAAATGCTTCTTTCTTCTTGCCCAGGTAAACTGTATCGGGCGCAAATGTTACTTTATAGGTTTTAGGCTCATTGGCAGCAGGTTTACTTTCTGCTTCGGCGGGTTTTTGCTCTGCTGAAGGAGTTGTAGTATCTCCACTGCTCTCTTCTTTGGCTTTGTCTTTACAAGCGAATAAGGCCATGGTGGCTACTGCGGCGAACGTGATTAATGTTTTCTTCATTGAAAGATAGTTTTTGATTATTGTTGTTTAACAAGGGACAAAGTTACATGCCCCCGAGGATGTCCTTGTTATCAAATTTTTATTTTGACAAATACGTATTAGTCACAAACGACGCACCAATGTTACAGTATTTTTTATTTTTTTTGTTTTACCCTGCAGGTTGAATATTTCAGTAAGTATGACGTACACGCCAACTGGTAAGCGTCGCCGGTTATTATCCAGCCCATCCCAGCGAAATATCCCTTGCATGCCCAGGGTGGCGCTGCGGGCAAGATGGCGAACGGGCATCCCTGCTGCGTCAAAGATGGTAATGGAAGCTACATAGCCAGGTTCGGTCATCTGGTACCGGATGTTGGCAAGATCATCAAAACCATCATTATCCGGCGAGAACAGGGACGGTGTAATGGAGACCGTACCCTGGGATTGCAGATCGGCCCTGAACTGGGAGTTTTGAAAGCCCGGTGTTCCAAAGCCGGTTGTAGCGGCTGCAGACATCCAGTTATGGCTGTCCTGTGTGGATTGGCCATAGTCTATTCTTTCCAAAGCAACACCGTCCTGCTCACTGAGCAAGGCAAAGTGCCAGTCACGGTGATAATGCAGCTCATCAATGATCTCGCCCTGCTGGCTGGTGATGGCCAGGATGCCCTGATCATCGGGAAGGGTCGGCAGGGATGCTAATTCTATTATGTCTGCAGGCTCTCTGATGCTAAAACGTTGCCGTAGCCATGCTGCATTCTCTGTGAGTACAAGGTATTGTCCGGGAAAAAGCAACCGGGAGATGGTGCTTAGTTGCTGTATGCCTGATAAGGCGCCATTCCCGGAACGACCGGCCACGTATAGTTGTTTCAGGTCCACAATGCTGCCGCTGCGGTTATATAGCTCAATATAATCGTAACCACCGGATGGCGGATTAAACAGCAATTCGTTGATGATGACCGTCCGGGCAACCGGTGGGGCAGGCAGCCCGGCCTTTGCCTTGTTGAGCATACCAATCGCATTACCGCTGCAATCCATCACATTTCGCACGGTGAGCTGGTATACCTGGTCTGTTCTGATGGGCGATGCCAGTTTGAGCATTACTTCATTGAATAGTGGCGACACCGGCTCTGCAGCCACCGGAGCGCCCACAGCATGATCCAGGTGGTAATGACCGGGTGTTGCCGCCATAGTACTATCCAGCGACTCATCAAATACGACCACGATGGTTACACTGTCAATGGTCCAGGTCCTGAGCAGTGCCGGCGGCAACTGATCACTGTTGTTCGCATTTACGGAATTTTGCCTTCCGGGCGTACCGCCACTATGGTGTATGGCTGCGGTCCAGTTGCCGGCGCCAGTGCAAGGGTTGCGCGGATCAATGATCTCCAGTGCCCAGCCACCTGTTGCTTTTACAGGATTACTGTACCATTGGCCGCTATAAGCAACTGCATGTATGCTATTCCCCTCCGGGGCATAGAGGGTAATGAGATCCGCCTCGTTGTTCAGTGAAGGGAAGTTACTCACGCCAATTGTTCTGCCGAACTCAGCATAGGAAGACACCGCCGCATTGGGGCATATAATGACAAAGCTGTCTGGCTGTATTTCGATGTCGGTATTGATGGTAGCGGTAGAAGTGCCATCACTCAGCTTCCAGCCACGCAGGTTAATAACCCGGGCGGAGTTGTTTTTTAGTTCTACAAATTCATGATTGGGCAGGCTTACCGGGGGTGCGGGATCGGGTAATAGTTCTGTTATGATGATATCGAACCGTTGGGCAGTTTGCGCCTGCAGCGCAAGCTGTGGCAGCAACAGTAAAGCAAGCAGTCTTACAGTCATTGGTTATGTTTTTCAGCCGACATGACGGTTAGCATGAACCGCATTGGAAGGGATGAAAATAAGGATCAAACATTAAATAATAAAATAATGTTTTAGGAAGGCAACAAGGCATTGAAGCATCAGGCAACGAGGGGAAGCGGTGGCTGTGAATCGTGGGCAGGGGATGGATTTTTGAGAATTTGCAATGAACGCAGGCCATGGTTTAAGAATTGACACTGAAAGCGCTATTTTCTTCTTTTTTTAATAAAAATTTGTGTATTCTGTATTTGCTGACTACTTTTGCCCCTCGTTATGCAAAAAATGATGAAACATACAAAGCGCACGAAGAAGCATTCCATACAATGGGAAGGTTGAGTACTGCTTTGTATAACAAGATATTCAAAAAGGCCTTCCCCCACAGGAAGGCCTTTTTGTTTGGGCTTTGCGTAATGAAGAGCAATCAAGGGGGCCTTTGACAGGCTCCTTTAGATCAGGGTGAGCCGCCCTTTGAGGGCGACCCACCCTTCGACAGGCTCAGGGTGACATAAGACTTTATTGTTAAACATAAACAAGCAATCAACAAACCATGAAAGTTGCAGTAGTAGGCGCCACCGGCCTTGTAGGCACAAAGATGTTACAGGTACTGGCCGAACGTAATTTCCCCGTAACAGAACTGATTCCCGTAGCATCTGAAAGATCAGTAGGTAAGGAAGTTGAATTCAAGGGTAAGCAATACAAGATCGTCAGCATGACGGATGCCATTGCCGCCAGGCCTGCTGTAGCTATTTTTTCCGCAGGTGGCAGCACTTCCCTGGAGTGGGCCCCCAAGTTTGCTGAAGCCGGTATTACTGTTATTGACAATTCTTCTGCCTGGCGCATGGACCCCACCAAGAAGCTGGTTGTTCCGGAGGTGAATGCAGATGCGCTGGGAAAGGATGATAAGATCATTGCGAATCCCAATTGCTCTACCATTCAAATGGTAGTAGCCCTGAATCCACTGCACAAGAAGTATGGCATTAAGCGTATTGTAGTATCTACTTACCAAAGTGTAACGGGTACCGGTAAGAAAGCCGTAGACCAACTGATGGGTGAGCGCGCCAAAGCAGAGAAAGGCAGCAACGCTGAGTACCCTATGGCCTATAAGTATCCTATTGACCTGAATGTGATCCCCCAGATCGATGTATTCCTAGATAACGGGTATACCAAGGAAGAGATGAAGATGGTGAATGAGACGAAGAAGATTATGCGTGATGATGCTATCCGGGTTACTGCCACTACGGTGCGTATTCCGGTGATGGGCGGACACAGTGAGAGCGTAAATGTGGAGTTTGCAGATGATTACACCCTCGATGAGGTGCGTGGTTTACTGAGCAATGCGCCTGGTGTGGTACTGGTGGATGAGCCTGCTGCCCAACAATACCCTATGCCGAAGGATGCACACGACCGGGATGAGGTGTTTGTAGGCCGTCTGCGCCGTGATGAAACACAGCCCAAGACCCTTAATATGTGGGTAGTAAGTGATAACCTGCGTAAAGGCGCTGCCACGAACGCGGTACAGATTGCAGAATACCTGGTTTCAAAGAAACTGTTATAAGTCATATATAACCCGCAGCGTCCCCTTCGGGAGACACTGCGGAGAATTCAAATTGAAGCGAGAGACGCTGCGGAGAATTTTTTAGAAGTTTTATCAAGGGAACGTATAGCCATTTCCCGGTCCCGCTTCGGCGGGACTTTTGTTTTAAGGGCTTCGACAGGCTCAGCCTGACACGCCAACTTACTCGTCCAGTGCGCGGTTAAGGAATGCGAGTAAGGGTTGCAGGGCCTCGAATGCTGCTACTGTTTTCTTTACAAGGCCCTCTGAAGTAAGTTCGCTGTCCTTAATGCTCTGCATGGCCAGCCAGCTTTTGAGTTTCAGGAACTCTCCGGCAGGGTTGTCTTTTTCGAATCCCTGGGGCACACGGGTGAGCGCTACATCTTCCCCCTGGTATAAATCTCCATATATGCCCTTGAATTTCTTATTGTTGATGATCTTTTTAAATTCATCAAAGCAGTAGTCTATTTCCTGCCTTATTTTCTTTGTTTCCGGTGGCATGGGCATCCAGAGGCCGCCGCCTACAAAGCTTTCGCCCGGCTCACAATGAAAGTAGTACCCGGCATAGATGGATCTTTTACCTCCCCGGTTGATGCTGGCCCCGAAGTTGGTCTTGTAGGGACTTTTATTTTTGGAGAAGCGAACGTCGCGATTGATGCGGAACATACAGCTTTTGGCAGTCAATTCTTTGATGCTGCTATCCTGTTTGCCCTGTTTATCTATAACGGCCTGGATGAATTGTTCGAAGTTCTTTTTGGCGGCTTCATATTGCGGGCGGTGGGCATCGAACCAGGATTTATCATTGTTCTTTTTGAGGTCTTTCAGGAATTTAATGGTTGCAGGCAACAGCATGGTATACTTTTTATTTAAAGGTATGTAGCAGTGAGGAGGCAACAAAAAAAGATAAGTGGTGTGTAGATGTTCGCTCACATCTGTACACACCACTTATGCTAGTTTACCGGTAGAGGGATCTAGATCCTACCCCAGTTCTCACCACTTTTAATGCGGTACATGGTCATCTCACTGACCCCATATTTTTCCGCGAGTTTTTTAATGGTGATTTTCCGGTTCTTGTCTGTAAGGACTTTTTTGATGCTCTTCACCTGATTGGCATTCAGCTTAAGGCCTTCAGTGCGGTTGGCCTGCACTTTTTTGTAAGCGATCTTGGCCGGGCTGTTTTGCTGGTGACTGATCATTTCTTCCAGTGAAGCCCATTTCAGGTTCTTCACTGTGTTGTCGAGCTTGTTGTGATTCAGGTGAATCACATACTTGTTTTTCGCCGAAGGTTTGCCGAGGAATAACCGGGCAATTTCACGGTGAATGTAGAGGGTGCCATTGTTTCCGGGTCTGTGCAGGTTCAGTGTCCGGTAGCCGGTGGTTAATGAACCTTGCAACAATTTACCATCTTCAATAACATCATCTGTGTAGCTGGCTATGCGGCCGTGTGATGACAGCGCATACTTTTTTCTAAGGTGTTTCCAGCCTGGAAACTGCAAGGGTTTCCACACCTCGTTGGGGAGTTTTTTTATCATCGCCTTTTCCTTTTGGCTAAAGTTACAAAAAAAGATATGCGAAAATCAAATCATTTGTAAGAAAGATTGAATTAGCGGTTAACCAAGCTCAGGAATTCGGCTTCATTAATGATCTTTATTGAAGTGATCTTTTTGGCTTTCTCTAATTTGGAACCAGCCTCTTCGCCAGCCACCAGATAATTGAGCTTGCTGCTCACGCTACCCAGGAGTTTACCTCCGTTAGCTTCCACCAAAGCCTCTGCCTCATTGCGTTTCAGCGTAGGCAGGGTACCGGTAAACAAAAACGTTTGTCCCGTGAGGTTGCCGTCGGCCACGAGATCTTTTTTATCATTTTTCAGCTTCAACCCCAATGCTTCAAGCTGTTGTAGCATATGAATGTTGTCCGGATTATGGAAAAACTGATATATGCTACCAGCTACTTTAGGCCCTACATCTTCGAGGTTTTTGAGATCTTCAAGAGAAAATTGAGCAAAATCAAGTAAATGCTTTACTGCATGGGCAAGGGTTTTAGCGGTGGTTTCGCCAACATAGCGTATGCCGAGGGCATATATGAGCCTATGCAGCGGTTGCTCTTTAGAGGCAGTGATGGCAGCCTGCAGGTTGGTCATGCTTTTTTCGCCAAAGCCTTCAAGGCTTCTTATTTTATCATAAGGCAGTTCATAGATGCCTGGTATGTCCTTCAGAAAGCCGAGGTCATAGAATTTCTGTATGATGGCTTCACCCAGGCCGCGTATGTCCATGGCATCCTTACTGGTAAAATGGATCATACGCAACAGCACCTGCGCTTCGCAACTTATATTGACACAACGCCATACCGCTTCATCGGGGGTCTTTACTAACTTATCATGGCAAACAGGGCATTTGGTTGGGAAAACGATGGCCTGCTCTTTACCGGTCCTTACTTCGGGTAGTGATTTTACTATATAGGGGATCACATCGCCGGCCCGCTCTACCAGCACCGTATCGCCGATCATGAGGTCTTTTTCACGGATCACTTCTTCATTGAAGAGCGAGATGGAACCCACTGTTACACCACCGATAGGAACAGGCTCTATTTTGGCCACAGGTGTTATAGAGCCTGTACGGCCTACCTGGAATTCTATGGCCTTGAGTTTACTGGTAGCCTGCCGGGCCGCGAATTTATAGGCAATGGCCCAACGCGGGTGGTGGGTGGTCATGCCCAGTTGGTCCTGCAATTCCAACTGGTTTACCTTGATCACCATGCCATCTATTTCATAGGGCAGGTCATCGCGCTTTTCTTCAAATTCATGGCAGTATTTGATGACTGCCTCTATGCCTTTGAATATTTGTTTCTCTTTAACGGGGCTACGGAAACCTAATTCCCATAGTAGTTCCAGGGAGCCGCTATGCGTTTCGAGGAGTTTATGAACAGGGGCTCCGGGCAATGTTGCATAATGGCTGATGTGGTACAGGAAGGCTTCCAGGTTACGGCGGCTGACCTCTTTGGGATCTTTGATACGCAGGGAGCCGGCGGCTGCATTACGCGGATTAGCCAGGGGCGGCAGGTTTTGTTCTACAAGCTGGTCGTTGTATTTTTTAAAGTTGGCCTTGTTCAGTAATACTTCTCCCCTTATTTCTATTTGCTGCAGACCATATTCGGACAATTTCACGGAGAGGGGTACAGAACGGATCTGTTTGATGTTGATGGTTATTTCATCGCCCGTAACACCATTGCCCCGGGTAGCCCCCCTGGCGAGCAGGTCATTTTCATAGATGAGCGATATACTGGCCCCATCAAATTTGGGTTCCACGCAATATTCGATCTGGTTGGCTTTAGCCAGTTCCCGGGCCTTCCGGTCCCAATCTATCAGATCCTGTTCATTGTAGGAGTTCTCGAGCGAAAGCATGGGCACGAGGTGGGGGGCTGGCGGAAATTCTTTGGTGAGGCCTTTAGCTACCCGCATGGTAGGCGAATCGCTGGTAAGTAGTTCCGGGTGCTGGGCTTCTATTTTTTCGAGGGACTTGTAAAGCTGGTCGTACTCAAAGTCGGCTATGAGCGGATCATTGAGGATGTAATAGCGGTATTCATGAAAGCGCAATGCTTCCCGTAAGCCGGCTATATCGTCCTTAGGGCTTATTTTTTCCTTTTTGACTTTATCGAGTAAGGCGGTGGTTAGTTGCTGTAAAGATTTGGTTTGGCCGGTAGCGTACATAAATGGCTGGTTATGTGTTTGTGGAGTAAAATTAAGTAAGAGTTATCTTTGCCGCATGAGAAAAAAGAATGTGGTACTGCAAAAGATGACGGTACAGGATTATGCGGCGGAGGGCAAGGCGCTGGGCAGGATTGACGGGAAGGTGGTTTTTATTGAGGGGGCGGTGCCGGGCGATGTGGTAGATGTACGCCTGTCGAAGAATAAGCAGGAATGGGCGGAAGGCAAAGCTGTTCACTTTCATGCGTTTTCCCCGGACCGGGTCACTCCTTTCTGCGAACATTTTGGGGTTTGCGGGGGTTGTAAATGGCAGATGCTGCCCTATGATAAACAGTTGCAATATAAGCAGCATGAGGTGGAGCAGCACCTGCGGCGCATTGGCAAGGTAGCCTTGCCGGAGATTGCCCCGATAGCCGGGTGCGAAAGCACGGCACGGTACCGGAATAAGCTGGAATTCACTTTCAGCAACCGCCGTTACCTGTTGCCAGATGAAATAGCCGGGGCGGCGGCGATTGACCCCGAAAATGCCCTGGGATTCCATGTTCCCCGTCTGTTTGACAAGGTTATAGATATTAATACCTGTCACCTGATGGCGGAGCCTACGAATGCCATTAAGAATACGATCCGTCGTTTTGCGATGGAGCAGGGTTTTAGCTTTTATGATATCCGGGAACACCGGGGATGGCTGCGGACCCTGATTGTACGGGTATGTACAACGGGGGAGGTGATGGTCAATGTTTGTTTCGGGTATGATGACCGGGATGCGCGCAAGCAGTTGTTTGATCATTTGCTGCAACAGGTGCCGGGCATTACCACCCTGCTGTATACGATCAATCCCAAAAAGAATGATACGATCTATGACCTGCAGCCGCAGGCATATTATGGAAAAGGGTATATTACAGAAAAACTGGAAGACCTGGTGTTTAAGATAGGGCCGAAGTCTTTTTTCCAGACCAATACACGGCAGGGAGAGCGATTGTACCAGATTACCCGGGATTTTACGGCCTTAACGGGAAAGGAAACGGTGTATGATCTTTATTGTGGCACCGGTAGTATCGGGTTGTTTGTGAGCAAGCTGGCCAAAAAGATTGTGGGCGTGGAGGTGATCAGCGAAGCCATTGAAGATGCCCGGGAGAATGCCGCGCTGAATAATATTCACCACGCACAATTTTTCGCCGGCGATGTTATAGATATTTGTGACGATGCTTTTTTTGCGCACCATGGTAAGCCGGATGTCATTATTACCGATCCGCCGAGAGCAGGTATGCATGAGAAGCTGGTGCAAAAGATACTGGATATGGAGGCGCCGCTGGTAGTGTATGTGAGCTGCAATCCTGCCACGCAGGCGCGGGACCTGCAGAAGCTGGATGAGAAGTATGCTGTGACGAGGGTACAACCGGTTGACATGTTCCCGCATACCCATCATATTGAGAATGTGGTGCAGTTAAAGCTAAAAAAGTAGTATTTTATGGTTGTACAATTTAAAACAGCAGCATAGTGTATTCGAACAGAATGTTTTTTCCTCTGACAACGATTGTCAAGAATCTCCTGATCATTAATGGGCTTATTTTCCTGGCGCAGCAAACATTTGACAAGGAAGCCGCTTATGATTTGTTTGCACAGCACCATTTCCTGTCGAAGGATTTCCGTCCGCACCAGATCATTACCGCCCTGTTCATGCATGGTTCTGTAGAGCACCTGCTGGGCAATATGCTGGGCCTGTATATGTTTGGCACCAAGCTGGAGCTGGTTTGGGGACCTAAAAGGTTCCTTACGTTTTACCTGGTTTGCGGCATTGGCGCGAATATTATCAGCGGCATGGCCACACTGGCTGAAACGTACCCGGTTATCAGTGACCTTAATTTCTTACAGGAGCATGTTTCGGTACGCAATTTTAATATGCTTTTAAGTAAATATGACTGGATCCGGATGAGCATAACGCCGGAATTCAAAACCATGTTAGAGGCCAATCCCCCGGTTCCCGGCATCAATAAAGATATTTTTCTGGCTACCGGAGAACTGAAAGACCTTGCTACCCGCAGCACACTGGTAGGCGCTTCCGGAGCCATTTTTGGTTTACTGGCCGGGGCAGCCTATTTATTTCCGGATGATATTATTCTGGCCGGCATGTTTTTCCCCATTAAAATGAAATGGTTCGCGCTGATCTATGGGGGCGCAGAGGTGTACCTGGCACTGCAAAACCGTCCTGATGACCAGGTAGCCCACGTAGCCCATATAGGAGGGGCCCTGGTAGGCTTTTTGATGGTCTATTACAGTTACCGCAGGGGCAACCGGCGCAAATTATTCTGAGCAGCAACTTTACCGGCCATTTGACTGTTAATTTATTACCAATATGGTAATGCCTGTTTAGGGTGTTATGGGAAGGGTTTTGTAAATTCACCAAAAATATTTTCGTGTTGCGGGAAGATAGATACAGGAAACGCATTTTGCTGGGCCAGGATGGTAATGCATTGGTTTTATTGCTCATAATTCTGGGCATTGTATTCTGCATTTTTAAGTTCTTATGGCTGGTGTACTGGATGTCGGGGCTTAAGAAGCCGGATTTTGATTCAGAGATCCTGCAGTGGTTTATTTTACCCGCCAACCTGAGCACACTGGCTACCCGCCCGTGGACGATTATTACCCATATGTTTATGCACGATGACCCGATGCACCTGATCGGCAATGTGCTGTGGATATGGGCTTTCGGGTATATTTTGCAGGACCTTACAGGGTCCAAAAAGCTGATTCCCCTGTTCATTTATGGCGGCCTGGCCGGCGGCGCCTTTTATATTTTCAGTTATAATGTTATCCCGGTACTGGCGCCAGATGTAGCCAATAGCTATGCATTGGGCGCTTCTGCCGGAGTGATGGCCATTGCCATTGCAACCACTGTACTGGCGCCTGGTTACCGCATTTTTCCCATGATCAATGGAGGCATACCGCTGTGGGTGCTCACCCTGATCTTTGTGGTGCTTGATTTTGCGATGATATCGGGCAATAATACAGGCGGTCACCTGGCACACCTGGCGGGCGCAGCCACCGGTTTCATTTTTATACGGCAGTTGCGCAAGGGGCATGACTGGAGCGCCTGGATGAACCAGTTTTTCGATTGGGTGAGTAACCTGTTCAATCCTGACAAAAAGAGCTGGAAAAAGACCGCGAAAGACGAACTGCACTATAAATCGAAGGGCACCCAGCCTTTTAAGAAGATCCCCAATATTACCCAGAAACGGATTGATGAAATACTGGACAAGATCAACCAACAGGGATATCGCTTCCTGACCGAAGAAGAGAAGGAAATTCTGAAGCGGGCCTCGGAGGACGAAGAGTTGTAAATTTAAACATGGCTATACGAACCATCGCAAAGCGAGTTTTTATTGTTGTGCATATTGGTATAGCAACGCTTTTTTTGTGTTCCTGCGCCAATGCGTTCCTGCCTCCTGAAAAATGGTGGTTCTTTGCTTTACTGGGCCTGGCATTCCCTTTCCTGTTATTACTGGTGATCATTTTTCTTCTTTTCTGGACCTTGTTCCGTTCCCGCTGGGCATTTCTTTCACTGGCAGTATTATTATTAGGCTTTACCAATATACGGGCGCTGATCGGCTTCCATTCCGGCGGGTTTACGCCTGCCAAAAGCGAGCAGAGCATACGCATTATGAGCTGGAATGTACGCTGGTTTGATGAACAGAAGCGGGCTACGAAGGGCGCTTATCCCAAACGCAAGCAGATGCTTGAGTTTATTAAGGAACAGGATGCCGATATTTTATGCTTCCAGGAGTATTTTGAATCGAACAGGACAAATTATAGCAACCTGAAAGATTTACAGAAGATGAATTATCCTTATTGCTATAAGGTGATTGACTATGGCCGTAAAGGAGGTTCTATTGAAGTAGGGGTAGCCATTTTTTCCCGTTTCCCTATAACAGATTCCATCCGTATCCGGTATCCCGGACCGTTAAAATTACGGGCTGCAGAAAGCCTTATTGCCTGTGATATTGATGTACACGGGCAAAAGATCCGGGTGTTTAACACCCACCTTCAGTCGGTATTGTTCCAGCAGCAGGACTATGAGCATTTACGTACGATCAGGTCGGCAGATGACAGTATACTGGATGCCTCCAGATCTATTGTGAAGAAGCTGAAACAAGGATATACCTCCCGCAGCAAACAGGTAGATATTGTACGTGAGCAGTTGGATAAAAGCCCCTATCCCGCTGTGATCTGCGGCGATTTTAATGATGTGCCCAATTCCTACACGTATTTCCGCATCCGGGGCAACCGGCAGGATGCTTTTATAGCCAGCAGTAATGGGATCGGGCGAACTTTTTCCAATATATCCCCCACCCTGCGGATTGATTATATTATGCCGGATAAGCAATTTGAAGTGCTTCAATTTAAACGGCATGTACTGCCCTATTCAGACCATTACCCGGTAGTAACCGATCTGCGAATTAGTACCAATGAATAATCCCTATATTTGAGTTTTTATGAGTGAGTTGAAGATCCTGAATTCCTACACAAGGCAGAAAGAAGTTTTCACCCCCATTACGCCAGGACATGTGGGCATGTATGTGTGCGGCCCTACAGTAAGCGGCGAAAGCCACCTGGGCCATGCGCGGCCTTATATCACTTTTGATGTAGTATACCGTTACCTGACCTACCTGGGATATAAGGTAAGGTATGTGCGTAATATTACCGATGCGGGTCATTTTGAAGAGGAAGGGCGCGAGGCAGAAGATAAGATCGCCAATAAAGCGGTGCTGGAAAAGCTGGAACCCATGGAACTGGTACAGAAATATACGAATTTGTTTCATTGGGCGATGCTGCAATTCAATAACCTGGAACCGAGTATCGAACCTACGGCTACCGGGCATATTGTGGAGCAGATAGAAATGATCAAGAAGATTATCGAAGATGGTTATGCCTATGAGGTGAATGGGTCGGTATATTTTGATGTAAAGAAGTATGCAGAAACGTATCCATACGGCAAACTGAGTGGCCGGGTCATGGACGAACAACTTGAAACGACCCGGGAACTGGAGGGACAGGATGAGAAAAAGAATAAACAGGATTTTGCTTTGTGGAAGGCAGCGCCACCCCAGCATATTATGCGCTGGGTAAGTCCCTGGGGCGAAGGCTTTCCGGGCTGGCATATTGAATGCTCGGCTATGAGCACCAAGTACCTGGGAACGGAGTTTGATATACATGGCGGTGGTATGGACCTGCAGTTCCCGCACCATGAAAGTGAGATCGCCCAAAGCACTATCTGCAATAAGCATGTGCCGGCACGCTACTGGATGCATAATAATATGATCACGGTGAACGGGAAGAAGATGGGCAAGAGCTATAATAACCAGATTAAGCTGACAGAGATGTTTTCGGGTACACATCCGCTGCTGGAGCAGGCTTACAGTCCCATGACGATCCGTTTTTCGATTTTACAAACCCATTACCGCAGTACGCTTGATTTCAGCAATGAGGCGCTACGGGCTGCCGAAAAAGGATTGAAAAGATTGTGGGAAGGGTATGAAAACCTGAAGAAGTTAGCATCCAGCATTCAGCATCCAGCAGGAGGCGATAAGGATTTGGATGATAAGATAAACCGGTTGCTGACGGAGATGGATGATTTTATGAATGATGATTTTAGTACGGCAAAGGTACTGGCCAACCTGTTTGAATTATTGCCCGTTATTAATTCGATCCGGGATAAGCATATTGCTATAACAGCGATCTCCCACGATACTTTTATCCGCCTGCAACAATATTTTAAAGCCTACCTGGAAGATATTCTCGGACTGAAAGGAGAGACTGCTGATGAAGACGGAAAGCTGAACGGCGTACTGGAGTTGCTGATCGAGATACGGAAGGATGCCAGGAGCCGCAAGGACTTTGCCACCTCCGATAAGATACGCAATCAGTTACAGCAGTTGGGCATTTTACTGAAGGATGAAAAAGACGGAAGGGTAAGTTATTCGTTTGATTAGGAAGACAGCTTCGAGCCACGAGCGGCGAGCTACGAGCGCTGAGATTCTTAGTTGCTGACTAAACTTAGCAATATTGCTGCCCAGGGGTTGGAGTTCTGGCTCGCAGCTCATAGCTCGTAGCTCACAGCTTTTTCATTGCTCTTACCATTTCACGTTTGCCGGGGGGGCCGGGAATTTTTTCTACTGTAAAGCCGGCGGCCTGCATAGCCCGGCGTACATCGCCCTTGGAACAATAGGTGACGAGGATGCCCCCGTCGGCCAGCATACCGAACAGCTTTGTAAAAACTTCCACTGTCCATAACTCCGGTTGCGCGTTGGGTGCAAAGGCGTCGTAATAGATGAGATTAACAGGCTGGTTGATCGATATGTCGAACAGGGTGGTGTGGTGCTTCCGGACCGTAAACCATGCATTGAGGGTGATGGGTTGATCCCACGGCGAAGTATGCAGTTGTTCAAAAAGCGGTTCCCATTCCGGCTGCTGTAACTGCCCGCAGTAGTTTAGCTGTAACGCTATTTCTTTTTCCAGTGGGAAGGCTTCTACCGCCTGGTAGTTTATTTTTTGCTGATGCCTGGTGGCTTCTATAAGCGTGAGCAAAGCATTGAGGCCTGTGCCAAATCCCATTTCAAAGATATGTATGGTTTCCTGCCGGTGCAGGAGTGGCTTAAGGCCCGCTTCTATAAAAACATGCAGGGATTCCCGGATAGCGCCATGTGTAGAATGATAAGTAACGTTCATATACGGCACTTCTACAGAATGTGAGCCATCGCCGGTGATGATGAGATTTCGCTGCATGGAGCAAAATTAACACCTAAATTTACAACGCGACCTTTTAATGCATAAACTATGAGCAAAGACTATCTGCTGCATTTATCGAAAGATAAACGTCTTAAAAAGCTTGTTGAAAAGCATGATGGTTTTACACTTAAGAAGCGGAAGAATATCTGTATCTATCTCTGCGCTTCTATTATGAGCCAGCAGCTATCTACCAAGGTGGCAGACGTTATTTACCAGCGTTTCCTGAATTTATACGGCGGTAAGGAACCTACTGAACAACAGATACTGGATACGCCATTGGACACACTCAGAAGCATCGGATTGTCTAATGCCAAGACCAACTATGTACACAATGTGGCGCGCTTTTCCCTGGCGCAGGGAATGGACCTGAAGAAGCTGAATAAGATGAACAATGAGGAAGTGATCGTCTACCTCACCCAGATTAAAGGAGTAGGCCGCTGGACAGTAGAAATGTTGCTGATGTTTGCGCTGGGCCGGGAAGATGTTTTTGCTATTGATGACCTGGGCATACAAAATGCTATGGTCAACATCTATAAACTGGAGCGCGCCGATAAGAAGCTGTTCAGGGCAGAACTGCTACGCATTTCTGATAAATGGAGCCCTTACCGCACGTATGCGTGTATCCATTTATGGCACTGGAAAGATAATAGCCCGGCTAAATAGTCTTTCTTTCTTTGATGACGCGGGTTGCTGTCCACTGATCATGGAAGGGACTTCCTACACAGCCGGTCACGTATTCCAAAGGGATCATACGCATGAAACCTCTCCGGAGGGCATCGCGCCAGCTAAAGGAAGTGGTATGCAGATGCACTACCCGGGTGCCCGTGATGAGCTTACCCAAAGTTTTTCCTTTGAAAACACCTTCTACAATGAGCATATAGAAGCCATACAGCACATGGAGTATTACAAAATCCGACAGGTCGGACAGGCTTTCTATAGCATGGAATATCCTGCCGCCATAGGCTGTGAGTGCAATTAATAAAATAAGTGTAATGATGATGGCATAAAAACTGAGCAGGTCAATTATGTAATTGACGAAACGCAGTTGGGTGGTCGCATCCTGTTGGGATAAAATTTCCTGTTCAATATCCTGCAGCAGGTTTTCACTGGCTGTTAAGCTCATGAAATCTGGTTTGGGTTGGGTTGGGCAAGGTCTGTTTCCAATACCAAGTAACGCAAAATAACTGACATGAAAAAGAGTGGAAGTACTGAGAATCATGACTTAGGTGTTAATGCTTATGATAAATAGTAAAACCCCGTGCCTGACCAGAACGGACAGACCCCGGGGTTGTGAGCAAGTATTTTTATGGGGATTTATTTAACCAGTTTCAACTCTTTGATGATGTTGGAGGCGCCACCGAGTTTGTCAATACACCACAGTACATAGCGGACGTCTACACAAATGGTGCGGTTGTATACCGGATCGAAGGCTATTTTATGGCTCAGGGCTTCGTAGTTGCCATCAAACGCCAGCCCGATGAGGTTGCCATTCGCATCAATAACGGGCGAACCGGAGTTGCCGCCTGTAATGTCGTTGGTAGTAATGAACCCTATCACAAGATCTTTACGTACAGGATCGGCATACTGACCATAGTCTTTCTTTTTAGCCAGTTCCAACAGGTTGGCCGGCAGATCAAATTCATAATCACCGGGTTTGTACTTCTCCAATACACCGCTCATCGTGGTGATATTGTCATATTTTACGGCATCCCGTGGCTGGTAACTTTTTACGTTGCCAAAACTTACCCGCATGGTAAAGGTGGCATCGGGGTACATTTTCTTCGCTTTTACGGTATCCATCTTCATAATGCCTTTGAGGTAGATACGGCCCAGCTCTCCATTTTTTGTATTGAATTGCTGAGACTGGGGGAGGTATTTACCCACCCAGTTTTTTACAAAGGCGGTGGCGGTGGCATAAGCCGGATCGGCCTGTAATACGGTACCATCCGGATTGTTGGTGAAGGCAGTCCATTTGTTTTCATCAAAGATCATGGTGTTGGTAAACACGTTGTTGGCAAACTTCTTATAGGTTGCTTCGTCTTTGAGATCACCGTAGCTGCCGCGCATGCTTTCATAGAAACCAATAGGGTGCTGACTTTTATCAATGTCGTTGTAGTACATCATGAGCACTGTACCCAGGATGTTCTGGTCGGATGGTTTGTTTTCACTTTTCAGGAAATTGTCCCTGGCCTCTTTAGCGGCATCTACCGCTTTTTTGATGTCGGCAGAGCTTCCTTTTTTCACGATGGCGTTTTCTACCTGTTGCAGACTGGCAGCAAAGGCCAGCAAGGGTGATCCGAAGATACCTTCATTGAGGTATACCTGGTGTTTGCTGTAAGGCCTCCAGGCATCATAGGCGGCCGACCAGTCGCTGAAGATGTTCTGAAATTCCGGCTTGCCATTGGCCCACTGCTGGAACTTGGCTTCCGCTGCTTTTTTCTGATCGTAGATATTGTATTTGATGAGCTGTTTGCTTTCACCATCAAAGAATTTCCAGTAGTTGGCGATGGAAGCATAGCTGGAGGCGAGCTGCAGTTTAACAGCAGGATCATTTTTCATTTGCTCAAACATGTATTTGAGCCTTATATCACGCAGCTTAACGAGGGTAGGATTGCTGATGTCCAGTTTCTGCTTTACCCCAAAAGAGGTTTCATACCGATTGGTGCCGCCGGGATAACCCCAGGTCATGGCATAATCACCGTCTTTTACTCCCTTGATAGAAACCGGCAGGAAGTATTTTGGTTTGAGGGGAACGTTCTCTGTAGCATAGGCAGCGGGTTGTCCGTCTTTCCCGGCATATACCCGGAATACGGAGAAATCACCGGTATGGCGGGGCCATTCCCAGTTGTCGGTATCACCCCCGAATTTGCCAATGCTTTCGGATGGCGCCCCTACAAGGCGTATGTCGGTATAGCGTTGGTAAACGAATACCAGGAACTGGTTTCCTTTGAATAAAGGGCTTACGCGGGCGATGATACTTTTGGATTGATCAGAATACCGCTGATTGATAGCGGTAATGGCTGCATTCACTTTGGCAATGCGATCGGCGCCGGTAGCATCTTTGGCAGCTTCCTCCACTTCTTTCGTTACGTCTTCAATTTTAGTGAGGAATTCAACATATAGTCCCTGAGAAGGGATCTCTTCTCCTTTGCTTTTGGCATAGAAACCATCTTTGAGGTAATTGCTGGTTACGGTACTGGCTTTGGCAATAGCATCATAACCACAATGGTGATTGGTAAAGATGAGCCCTTCATTGCTCACGATCTCGCCTGTACAGCCGCCATTAAAGATGATGATCGCATCCTTGATGGATGCCTTGTTGATGTGGTACAACTGGTCTTTAGTCACCTTTAGGCCACGTTTTACCATGTCGTTGTATACCTGCTGGCCCAGGAGTAAGGGTAGCCACATGCCTTCGTCGGCATATGACCGGAACAAAGAGATTATTAAAGCAACCGCTATAAGAAGCTTCTTCATAAAGAGATTATTTTAGACGGCAAACGTACTTGAAAATTCTGTAACAACTAAATACCGTTCGTTAGCCGGCTGTTATGTACTTCATACACAGCGGATAACGAGGGAATTATGGGGTACGGATTATTAATTATTCGTTTGCTTCGCTAAATATATTCCTCTATGATGGGCATACGCCGGAAATGTTATCAGCTTACTCTTTTTACGACTATTTCTTCGATCACCCGGGTATTGGTATTGACCTCAAAGGTTTGCAGGTGATTGTTCCTGGTACCCCTGATGATGAATTTGAGCTTATCGGCCTGGCCCTGTGGCAACTGGAATTTTTTGTCGAATTTTTTACCGGTATACATGTCCTGAAAGAGTACCGCATCATCATTGTCCTTTATGATGAGGGTGAATTTATCCCCGGAGGGATTGTCATATTGCACCTGGAACACGATGCTGCCCGCCGGGTTACCAATGTGTTTTACTGTAGCGGTACCTGCCAGCGGTTCCACCACAGCTACTGCCCTGGTTTGCGCTGTGACAGCCTGTGTCATGATGATGAGAACGAGGGCCGTGATGCCGAATTTACTGTGCAGGATGGTTTTTACACTGTACCTGGATTGCTTTTTCATACAAAGGGATTTAATTAAATGATTAATGGTTGTATGGAAGCATCGCGGTAGTAAGCAATCATGGAGGCAGCACAATCAAGAAAGGGAAACAATCATTGAAGAGAGGGAAAATGAAGATGACATAAAGATACAGCCTTTTATCTGTTTGCACAAATAAAAGGCAGGGATTGAGGGTTAAGCAATTATTATGTTAACACTTATAACACGAATTTGAGACGAATTACACGAATTGAATAATACACACAGAACATAGATGGGTTACGGGGAAACTATTCGCTTTATAAGGCCCTGTAATTTAGGTTGCTGCAATAACCGGTTGTCCATTCGCTTGAGTGTGGTATCGGAAATGAACCAATTCATGGCATAGGGTATTTCCTGGAGGGTATCGCCTCTTTTTCTTTCCGCCTCCTTTTCAGCCGGATCTTTGTAGAGATGGATGGGGTAGTATTCAGCGCTTTTACAGATAGAATCCCTGTCTACATCTTTCAGGAAGTTGATCAGCCGCTTATCGTTTACGGTAGTTTGCATATCATACGCACCAAGGATGGTGAGTATGGGAGAGGAAAGGTCGTTTTTTAACGGACTGATACTGACGAGCGGCGCAACGCCTACCGGGCTATTGGTGATGTGCAGCACCACGAAGTGCAGTTTGGCCACTCTTTGTTTGAACTGCAGGTCTTGTGTGGTATCGGCCTGTATGAGCATGGCGCGTATCATTTCCTGTACTACGCCTGCCCCGGAGTTGTCGAAGTAGCCGCCATCTACAAAGTAGTGGATGAGCATGCTATCGGTTTTCTTTACCCGTACTTTTTCGGGCAGCCATTGGTCTACCCGGCCGGCCGGACTAATATATGGGAAGCGCGCACCGAGTATGGACACCGTACTCAGGCGCATATCGAGCGTATCGTTCAGAATGTCCATTACATCCTCGCGGTTGTTGAAGATCTCTTTGTTTAAGCGGATGTTGGTGACCACAGCGGGATTGCCATCCTGCATACGGGTGGTATTGATACAAAGCACCGGCAGGTTATAAGGTTGATTGCGCAGTGCGAGCATTTTTGAGAAGGGCTGGTCCATAGGAGACCGCAGGGTATCATTCACAGTGCGGGCGCCGGCTTCTACCGTTTCTTCGAGTGCTCCTGCCCGGTCGGAAAGGTCATCATTGTCAACATGGAAAATGTATTTAAAGTAATCGGGCCCCAGCATGTGGGCAAGGGTATGGGTCAGGAAGTCTTTTTTAAGGAACAGGCGGGCAGAACGGAGGTAAGAAACGTTCACCTCCTTCGACATTTTCTCCCGCTCATACAGCAGCGAGAAGAAAGTGGCAACGCCCACACCTCCCCCGGAAGTTCCGGATAAACAGAATACATGCCGGGAGAAAGGATCATTACCGGCGGCGGTAGTATCTTCCAGTTTTCCCAATACAGAGGCAGTCCAGTATCCCGAGCGGGAAGCACCTCCATTGGCCAATACGAAGTAGACCGGGTAGTTGTTGGCCGCACTGTCTATGGCAGCCCCACGGTCATTAACCCAGTTCCTGAAATAGGTTTGCAGGTCCTGCCGCTGGTTATAGACGCCATGCTGGGCAGTTGTATCAAACCGTTTGGTGCGCACATAATGCGTTTCATCCGACCCGAGGAGCAAGGCTATGGCGAATATGATGAAATGAAGGTTGATGCTGACTTTTACCGAAAGGGCAGTAAGGATGTTACCAAAGCCCAGCAAGACAGCAAACGCCAGTAAGACAAAAGGGAAGGGCCCTAATTGCCAGGATGTTTCAATAGACCGGATGGTGAGCAGGTATACGATAAGCCCCGCCATGGCAACAATATTAAACCACCGGAAGTATCCTGTTTCTGTGCGGGGTATACGCAGAAAACCCATTACGCTGTACATCCAGCGGGTGATGATGAAGGGTCTTATTTTAACGGCAGGGGGCACTATTTTTTTACGCAGGTTGATGTATAACAGGAAGACGCCATGCAAGAGGAGCAGTACCCACAGCAGGAACATGATAGAGCCTTTTGGATTGCTGATGACCCCTACAGCAGCCAACAGGAACACCCCCAGCAGCGCATAAAAGAGGATGCGTGATCCTTTCAGGTTCTTCCCCGAAAAATCACGAACCATGCCATCGAGCCCCCAGGAGATGATCATGCCCAGGAAAAAGAACCAGGTTGCTTTAGCGGAAGTGATAGCGGCCTCGCCCCGCACCGGCGATTGTAAAACGGCCATTTCAATGACCAGCAGGCAGGCATAGCCAATGATGTGCGGAAAGGTCTGTAACCATACAGGCGGCAGGTCGAAGAATTGCTTGTTGCGTAAATTTTTTTCTGTCTCCTCAGGTGGACAGCCTTCCATGATCTTTATGATGCGGTCTTCCTGTTTGCCCTTTTTGAGGTAAGCCACTATCCGGGCTGAATACCAGCTTACATAGATCCAGAAGGCAATGGCAATAAAAAAGAAGGCCTTGGCCTGGTGATTTTCGGTAAAGGCTACGATGATGTCTTTACCCTGGTTAAGGCTCCAGAAGCACCACATGGCCAGCACGAGGAACAATATGCCGGGGAAGAAAAGCCATACAGATTTGAGCAGCCTGGAGATGAATTGCAGCAATAATAAAAACAGGTACCAGGAAGTCCGGAAGAACTTGGAGTCAAGTATTGACATAAGACAGGCATTGGTTAGTAAGTTACCAAAGCTAAGCAATTAAATGAAAGGCAGGATGTGAGTGGTCCGAAGGACTCCTTCGGAGTGAGTTGTCAGTAGTGAGTAATGAGTGGAAGGCAGGATGTAGTTAGTACGCAACAAGACGCTCCCCTAAATTAGTGTATCTTTGCGCCTCGCAATGGAAAAGACAAACTTTGTAGATCAGATCAGGATATTTTGCCGCAGTGGCCATGGAGGTGCTGGTAGTAAGCACTTTATGCGTACCAAGTTTAATGCCCAGGCAGGTCCGGACGGGGGTAATGGCGGAAGGGGCGGCCATATTATCCTGCGTGGTAATAAGAACCTCTGGACTTTACTTCACTTACGTTATTATAAGAACGTTCTGGCCGAAAACGGCGAAGGTGGCAGTGGCAATAATTGCACCGGCCGGAGTGGCAAAGACGTTATTATTGAAGTACCGCTTGGCACGATCGCCCGCGATGAAGAAACAGAAGAAACGGAAGCCGAGATATTGGAAGACGGGCAGGAGATTGTTTGGATTAAAGGTGGAAGAGGCGGACTGGGTAATGCCGAGTTTGCCACCCCAACCAACCAGGCGCCCGAACATGCCCAGCCCGGCGAGCCAGGTGAGGAAGGCTGGAAGGTACTGGAGCTCAAAGTATTGGCTGATGTAGGACTGGTAGGGTTTCCCAATGCCGGTAAGTCTACCTTACTGTCGGTGATGACAGCCGCCAAACCCAAGATCGCTGATTATGCTTTTACTACGATCACCCCTCAACTGGGCATGGTAGAATACCGTAATGGCAGAAGTTTCTGTATAGCCGATCTTCCGGGCATTATAGAAGGAGCTGCAGAAGGCAAGGGCCTTGGCCATCGTTTCCTGCGCCATATTGAACGCAATCCTGTGCTGTTATTCCTTATTCCCGCAGACAGCAATGACCATAAGAAAGAGTTTGATATCCTTGTCAACGAACTGGACCAATATAATCCCGAGCTGCTGCACAAGCAGTTTATTATTGCCATCAGCAAGAGCGATATGCTGGATGATGAATTGAAGGAGGCCATCCGAAAGGAATTGCCGGGAGGTGTTCCACACCTTTTCATTTCTTCTGTTGTTCAACAGGGTATCCAGGAACTTAAGGACCTGTTGTGGAAAGTGTTAAACGAAGAGAGCAACAGGGCATAGGTCCTGCAGCACCTGGTATTTACTCATCTGCCCCCTCCTTTATGCTGTTCCAGGTTTGGTACAATGTTTCCTGCGCAGGACGATCGGCAGGGACCTCCCGGAGAGGTTCACAAGGTTTCCAGTGCTGGTACATTTCGGCAGGGAGGGCCTGGTAAAGGCGCGTACCGGCCGTTTTCCATTGGATCATTTGATCGCTGACGGGCTTTACCACCCGGGCCGGATTGCCCATGAGCAAGCTACGCGCAGCGATTTTCTCATTGGCCCTGATGAATGACATGGCCCCTACCACACATTCATCGCCCAGCACCACATTGTCCATGATGACACTGTTCATACCGATGAGGCAGTTTTTCCCAATGACAGCGCCGTGAATGATGGCCCCATGACCTATATGCGCCCCTTCTTTGAGCAGCACAGTAACACCGGGGAACATGTGTATGGTACAATTCTCCTGGACGTTACAACCATCTTCAATGATGATACCACCCCAGTCGCCACGAATGGCCGCACCGGGGCCTACGTATACATTTTTTCCAATGATAACGTTGCCCGTTACAGCAGCCTGCGGATGGATGAAGGCCGACTCATGAATAACGGGAATGAAACCCTTGAATGAGTAGATCATGGTTGATTACTGATTATTAATGATTGATTACTGGAAGAGGGTTACACCTCTCCGGTTTCGGCTTCAACAGTTACTAATTCCCTGCCCGTTCTGAAGCAGGTCCCTTTGAATATGGCTACCGGCTGGTTGTTTTGGTTGGTGACCTCAATGAGGTACAGCCCCGTACTGCGTCCATTGTGTATTTCCCTTGCTTCGGCCGTAAAGATGTCGCCCGGCTGACCTGCTTTGGTAAAGGTGATGGAAACATCCAATGCCATGGAGAGGTTGTTCCGGTTGTTACAGGCAAACGCAAAGGCACTATCCGCCAGGGAGAAAGCGATGCCGCCATGTATAACCCCAAAGCCATTGAGCATTTCTTCCCGGAGGGTCATTTGCAGTTTACTGTATCCTTCGCGCACTTTTATTACCTGTATGCCCAGCCACTGGCTAAAGGCATCGTGTTCCATCATTTTGTTAACGACCTGTACTGCCAATTGATCTGCCTGCATGTTTTGATGTGCTTAAGTGAATTGATTATTTGCCGCTGAAGAGCGGTGTTCTTTTTTCCAGGAATGCATTGACCCCTTCTTTGTAATCATCTGTAAGGGCGGCCTGTTGCTGTAACTGGTCTTCGAGGGCCAGTTGTTGCTGGTAGTTGTTGGTGAAAGATTGATTGAGGGCCTGCTTGATGAGCGCCAATCCCTGCGTAGGCATTTGCGCCACCTGCCGGGCAAGCTGTAAGGTATCGGAAGCAAATCCATCGCCTGCTATCACTTTGTAGATCATGCCCATGCGCTCGGCTTCTTCGGCTGTTATTTTATCGCCCAGCATGGCCAGGGCCGATGCCTTTTGCCAGCCTATCAGGCGGGGCAGGAAGTAAGTACCGCCGCTATCGGGTATTAAGCCCAGTTTGGAAAAAGCCTGTATGAAGGAAGCTGTTTGCGCGGCCACGACGATGTCGCAACACAAGGCGATGTTGGCGCCGGCGCCGGCAGCTACACCATTTACAGCAGCAATGACCGGTTTGGGTATTTTGCGAATGCGGTCAATGATGGGATTATAATGTTCACTGAGGATCTGTGCCATGGTGGGCCCATCGGAAGCTACAATTTCTGCCAGGTCCTGGCCGGCACTAAAGCCTTTTCCGGCGCCCGTAATGTATATGCAGCGCACCTCCTGCATGGAACCACATTTATCCAACTGCTGCTGCAGCAATAAAGCCATTTCACGGTTGAAGGCATTGAGCTTATCGGGACGATTGAGCGTAATGATAGCTACGTTGTTGTCAAGTTGAAAAAGAACAGAAGACATGGATGTAGATTGAGGAATAAAATTAGGTAAGTTTTAATGGCATTTAAAATAGTCGAAAGGTTCCTGGCAGTCGTTACACTGGTACAAGGCTTTACAGGCAGTAGAGCCAAACTCACTGATGCGGCGGGTATTGTAGGAACCGCACTGCGGACAAGCCACTGCTTCGTCTTCGGCAAACAGTTGGGTATTGCACACCTGCTGAACCGGATTGGGAGGAGCTATTCCGTAAGCTGCCAGCTTTTGTTTGCCTGCCTCACTCATCCAATCGGTGGTCCAGGCAGGGGATAGTACCTGCCTGATGGTTACTTTCCTGTACCCGTTTTCCAATAACAGCAGGCGTATGTTGATGCTGATGACATCCATGGCCGGGCAGCCACTGTAGGTAGGCGTGATAGTGACGATTACTTCATCGTTGTTGACTTTCACATCACGTACGATACCCAGGTCGATGATGGACAGTACCGGGACTTCCGGATCAGTGACCTGTTCCAGGAGTGACCAGATGGATGATATGTTTGTTGTGGTGGTCAATGTTCAACAGTATTACCATTCAGCGCCGGGATAGGCGCGCTGCATGTATTGCATTTCGGCCAGGATGTAACCCAGGTGTTCTGTATGCCGGCCGGATTTACCGCCGGTATGCATATAGGTTCCCTCCCCTAAAGGGGAGGGCAATGGTAATGTAGCCTCTTGTAAAACTTCCTGCACTTTATTCAGCCAGGATTGTTGTAAAGCAGCTACGTCCACGCCTGTTCCTTCAGCAGCAGCGGCTGTTTCATAATCAACCGGTATAAAGAATTCGCCGGTATAGCCCCACCATTCTCCCAAGGCCTTTACCATACGTTCGTGGCTTTCTTCTGTTCCATCGCCCAGGCGGATGACCCACTCACTGCTCCACCGCAGGTGGTAGGTGACTTCTTTCAAGGATTTTTCTGCTATGGCTGCCAGGGTAGCATCCTTTGACTGTTGCAGTTGCTGGTACAACAAGTATTGGAATACACTGAAGAAGAATTGTCGCAGGATGGTTTGTCCCCAATCGCCATTGGTCAGCTCTGTGAGCAGGCAGTTTTTAAAGGAACGTTCATCACGCAGGTAGGCGAGGGAGTCTTCGGAAGCCTCCCCCCGGCCCCCTCCGGTGGAGGGGGAGTTAGAATCAGCCTGGTTTATTAACGTGGCGGCGTATTGATAGAAGCTGCGGGCCTGTCCAATGAGATCCAGTGAAATGTTAGTAATGGCAATATCCTGCTCCAATACCGGCCCATGACCGCACCACTCGCTGTTACGCTGTGAGAGGATGAGGGTATTGTCGCCCAGGTGGAGGATATAATTGATTAATGACTGGTTCAATCGTTATTGTTTAATGTTCAATGTTCAATACAAGCGCCTACATGTGCTTCAGTTCATCGGGCAGGTCATAGAATGTAGGATGGCGATATACTTTATCATTGGCAGGCTCATAGAAAGCGCCGGCATCATCGGGATTGGAGGCATGGATATGTTTGCTTTCCACTACCCAGATGCTGATGCCTTCTGAACGGCGGGTATATACGTCCCTTGCATTTTCAATGGCCATCTGCGCGTCGGCGGCTTGTAGACTGCCCACGTGCTTGTGATCAAGACCTTGTTTGCTACGGATGAAAACTTCCCACAGCGGCCACTCTGCGGAAGCTGAGGTTCCTGAAGTGAAAGGTCCGCCACTCTCTTCAGGAATGTCACCGTAATAGTATTTTGTTATCCTTAAGTTCATTATTAATTATTTATTACTGATTATTGGGTTGCTGAGGCTTTAGCAGTCTTTAAATATTTTATGTAGCTGTTTAGGTCTTTAAGACAAGTTTTATATTCTGTATTTATTTCTTTTAGTATTTCGTCACTTATGTACCCATCGTCAAATGCAATGATCATGTGATCCATGGTTTCGGTTAAGGAGCCTCTTGCCTGCCTGCAAAATTGGATGTTTTCCTGATGATGAAATCTTCCGAATCCTTCTGCCAGGTTAGCTGTAACAGATCTGCTCGAATTAAGTACCTGTGCTTTTAACCTGTATTCTTCATTACCTGGAAACTTCTGTCTGACAACATCTGATATTCTTTTTCTGAACGATCTGCAGGCCTTGTAAACCGGTAGATCGTAAAAATGATCATACGTAGCCATCGAAATAATTAATAATTATTAATCAATAATCAAGCGACCCGCTTCTCTTGTTTCATTTTCCGTTTTTCGGCGTGGGCGGCGGCGGCATCGCGGACCCAGGCGCCATCGTCCCAGGCTTTGCGGCGGGCTTCGAGGCGCTGCTTGTTGCAGGGGCCATTACCTTTTACCACATTCCAGAATTCCACCCAGTCAATTTCTCCAAAGTCATAGTGGTCCTTCTGTGCATTCCATTTGAGCTCAGGGTCGGGCAGGGTGATGTTTAATATTTTGGCTTGCTCTACAATCATGTCTACAAACTGCTGCCGCAGCTCATCATTGCTCTTCCGTTTTATTTTCCAGGTCATGCTTTGATCGGAGTGGGTTGATTCACTGTCTTTAGGGCCAAACATCATTAAGGAAGGCCACCACCAGCGGTCGATAGCGTCCTGGCACATGGCGCGTTGTTCGGGTGTTCCTTTAGAAAGCACCAGCAATATGTCGAATCCCTGGCGCTGGTGAAAGCTCTCTTCTTTACAGATACGCACCATTGCCCGGGCATAAGGTCCATAGGAAGTACGACAGAGCATTACCTGGTTGAGGATAGCCGCTCCATCCACCAGCCAGCCAATAGCGCCGATATCGGCCCAGGTAAGCGTAGGATAGTTAAAGATGGAAGAGTATTTGGCCTTGCCGCTGTGCAGGTCCTCAATGGTTTGATTACGGGTAGTGCCCAATGTCTCTACTGCCGAATAGAGATATAAGCCATGGCCGGCCTCATCCTGTACTTTGGCCAGCAGGATAGCCTTGCGTTTGAGACTGGGAGCACGCGAAATCCAGTTGCCCTCCGGCAGCATGCCTACGATCTCACTGTGCGCGTGCTGGCTGATCTGACGCACCAATGTTTTGCGATAAGCATCAGGCATCCAGTCTTTGGGCTCTATTTTGATTTCCTGATCGACTTTATGCTGAAAAAGTTTTTCCAGTTCCTGCACAGACATGGTGACAATTTTAGTGTTTCAAAGGTAATTTATTATTTGCAGTCGCGCTAACGGTTGTTAGCTTATTGTTTTGTTGTATTTTGTGTGCTGAAGCAGCAGAAAAATGTGCTGAAGTGTCGAATCAATATACCAGGAGGAAATCCCGGCGGGACCGTTTAAAGGGCCGGTTTACCCACTGATAGTCAACGATTGTACTGATCTGTTTGTTAACGATTGCCGACCATGGAGCATCTACAGGATCCTGATTATGCGTATATAAAACCTTTGCTGCAAAAGGTAGCAACGGGCGACCAGCGTGCGTTCCGTGAACTGTACCATACTTTCCATAAAAGACTGCATTATTTTGCTTTTGCCCTGGTGAAGACGAAGGAAGCTGCTGAAGAGATCGTAGAAGATGTTTTTATCCGGTTATGGAGCCAGCGGGCAACGATTACCCAAATCAACAATTTAAAGATCTACCTGTATACGGCCACCAAGAATACGGCCCTGAATTATTTATCGAAGAAGGCGCGGGAGAGTATGGTGGAGCCCTTTGATGATATTGATATTGCCTTGCAGGAAACCAGTATTTCGCCGGAGCAAATCATGATCACTACAGAAACGTACCAGCAGATCAGGCAGGCAGTAGAAGCTTTACCACCCCGTTGTAAGATGATCTTCAAGCTGATCCGCGAAGATGGCCTGAAGTATAAAGAGGTCTCCGAAATTCTGAATATCTCCATTAATACGATAGACGCGCAGATGGCCATCGCCGTACAGCGGATTGCCGATGCCGTGCGTAAAGACTTTGAAAAATTTCCCCGGTCGAAGTCTACCTCCTCTAAAAAAATATAGGGTTCATTACCCCCGGAAACTGCCATTTTTACAGTAAATTTACCTGTAAGAACGAAGGATCATTATGTGCAAATACCTGTTTATACCAGCCAATGGCGACTTTTGTTTGGTCTCTCCCAGCAGGAGAACAGGCCTGCAATCCTCTTTTTCATCCACCAAAAAGCTTCTTCACTTTACGTTCGGTTTACTTTCAGTTTACTTTCGGTTTGCCTTCAGTTTAGTTACCGGTAGCTTGATCTATGCTTAATCCATGGCTGATCCATACCTGATCTATGGAGTATCTATAGGTAAGGGCGGCCTGTCCTGCGTCTTATCCTGACGTTAAGGGTCCTATAGAAAAATGACAAAATTGCAGTTTCCCTTTTCTTCAGAAACCTATAAAAATTTTAACATTGGCTTAGTAGATGGCTTTAAAAAGTTTGTCTTTTATAGCAAAGCTTGCTATTTGATGCCGCACCAGCGTATTTATGAATTGATTGCCCGTAAGTTGTCAGGCGAGGCTACAGCCGCCGAACTGGAAGAGTTGCATACCTGGCTACAGGAGCATGGCGGCGATCAATATGTTTACGATGTTCTTTCTTCCTACTGGCAACAGCATCCCAACCTGTTTTCCGAAGAAGCGAATGATGAGGAAGAAAGGTTCCAGCGCATCCTGCAGGCAAGCCCTCCCCCAGCAATAACCACTTTACCAGACAGCTCAACTATTCCGGCCAGGATTTTCCCTTTACGCCGCTGGCTTTCTTATGCAGCCGTGGTAACAGCCCTGGCAGGCAGTGCTTTTGCTGTTTACTGGTTCAGTAAAAGCAGGCCGGATACGCCTGCCGATGCACTGGTCCGCAACCAGCCGATGAGTGAGGTGGTGGCAAGGCCCGGCAGCCGTTCGAAGCTGGTATTGCCGGATGGCACACAGGTGTGGCTGAATGCGGAGAGCCGCATCACATACCAGCACAATTTCAATACAGATCAGCGTGAGGTGAACCTGGAAGGGGAAGCTTTTTTTGATGTAACCCATGATGCCAGCCGGCCCTTTGTTGTACATACTTCCGGCATTGATGTGAAGGTGCTGGGTACGGCTTTTAATGTGAAGTCATACGCCGCTGATGCCACGATAGAAACCACTTTGTTGAGGGGCTCCATTGAAGTAGTGAAGAAGAATGACCCCGCGGCGCCGAAGGTGATCCTTCGCCCACATGAGAAGCTGGTATTTAATAAAGAAGAACTGGGCGCCGATAAGGATATGATGAGCAGTAAGCCTGCTTCGGCTGACGTCCTGCCCCAACGGCCGGCTATTTCGGTTACGATGCTTCCTCAGCATAAGCCCGACAGTATTATTAAAGAGACTTCCTGGATGTATAATAAACTGAATTTCGACGGGGATAGTTTTGAAGAACTGGCAGCCAAGATGGAGCGCTGGTATGATGTAAAGATCACGATCCATAATGAGAAGCTGAAACGCTCGCGCCTGAAGGGAAGTTTTGAGACGGAAACGATCAGGCAGGCGCTGGAAGCGTTGAAGCTGACTGTACTGTTTGAGTATGAGATGAAGGGAAGGGAGATTGAGATAAGGTGAGCGGCAATCGTGAATCGGCAGTCGGCAGTGCGTTTGCTTCGATAAAAAAGAAAGGGATGTATTAAAAGTTTGCTTGCAAGGCCTGGATGCCCTGTTGGAGCGGGGTATTTGGGAGCCGGCTATATAAGATAAAATGGGACCCTGTTGGAGCAGGATCCCGTTAAGGCAGTAACAGAAACCTGGAACAGATCTGGTAAATCGACCGGGGTTCTGATTTGATCACCTTAAAGCGTAAATATATGAAAAAAAGTACGCCTCCCCGGAGGAGGTATGCACTCGCCCCATCGCTCTTTAAACTGTTACTGATTATGAAGATGACCTTCTTCCTCATCGTGTTAAGCGTTTGCCAGGTACACGCTCATGTGTATGGTCAGGGCAACATTACACTGAATCTGCAACAGACTTCAATTGACAAGGTTTTAAACAAGATTGAAAAGACAGGCGGATTCAGGTTCCTGTATAATTATGACCTGAAGGCACTGAAGAAGAAGGTAAATGTGGATGTGAAGAATTCCAGCATTAAGGAAACATTGGATAAGGTGCTTTCCAATACAGATCTCACTTACAAACTACTGGAGAATAACCTGGTAGTGATTATTTCGCAAACGCAGGAAAAGCAGGCGATCCGCATTACCGGTAAGGTAACAGGCCCCAATAACGAACCGCTTTTTGGTGTGTCGGTACAGGTAAAAGGTACCACGACCGGAACTTCTACAGACAATGCAGGAACGTATAGTATTACGGCTGAAGAGAATGCTACCCTGAGGTTTTCTTATATCGGCTACCTGGATAAGGAAGTGCCTGTGAACGGGCAGAATGTGGTGAATGTAGAGTTGGCCCCTTCCGATAAACCACTGGACCAGGTAGTGGTGGTAGGTTATGGCAGCCAGCGCAAGAAGGATATTACCGGCGCTGTTTCGGTGATCAAGTCAAGCGATTTTGAAAACCGGCCGATCGTGAGCGCTGCTGCGGGATTGCAGGGACAAGCTGCCGGCGTGAATGTATTTGCTTCTTCCGGTAAACCCGGCTGGGGCCTTACCGTGAGTGTGCGTGGTAATACTTCCTTGACCGCCAAGAATGATCCGCTGTATGTAGTAGATGGCGTGATCGTGAATAGCATTGATTTTATTAACCCACAGGATATTGAAAGTTTCTCTGTGTTGAAGGATGCGTCTTCGGCCGCTATTTATGGCGCCAGCGGCGCTAATGGTGTGGTGCTGATCACTACCAAAAAAGGTACATCAGGCAAGGCCAAGATATCCGTGAATGCCTATACCGGCTTTTCCAATTTTGCCAAGAAGATTGATGTGCTGGACAGGGACCAATACCTGGCCCTGGTACAGTCTATGGGTTATACTGATCCTAACAATAATAATACCGACTGGCAGGATGTAGCTTTTGGAACCGGTAAGGAACACAATGTACAGGTAGCCGTTTCCGGTGGCAATGCCGGCAACCGTTATTATGTATCGGGCGGTTATCAAAAGCAGCAAGGTGTGGTAGCCCCTGCCGATTATGACCGTTATTCAGTACGCGCCAACCTGGAGAATAAGGTGAAGGACTGGCTGAATGTAACTACGAACCTGACTTATTTAAGATCAGAGTTCGTTGACATTACTGATAATGCCGGTGGCGCCAGGGGTGGTACGATCCTTTCCACGCTTAGCTCACCTCCCACCCTGGGCATTTATAAACCAGATGGCACTTATACTTCGAATGTAAACCAGGGTAGCTGGGAAAACCCGGTTGCCATGGCTTTTGGCGCCGATCAGAAGAGTATTGATAACCGTGTGCTGGGCAATATAGCGGCTGACTTCAGGATTATACCGGGTTTGAATTTCCGTTCCAATTTTGGCATCGAATCACAAAGCAACCGTTGGGACAAGTTCCAGGACCCCTATATGACCGATTATGGCCGGAGTGTAAAAGGAGTGGCTTATAGTTCTTCCACTCAACGGTTTGTATGGCTGTTTGAGAATACCCTGAATTATACCAAGCAATTTGGTGATCATAGTTTAACCGCTTTGGTGGGCCACACGATGCAGGAATCCGATTATAAGTACAGTTATGCAGAAGGCCGTGATTTCCCCAATGCATCGGTACGTACGTTGAATGCGGCCAGGTTAAGGATCAGCCTGCCTACCACCGAATCGCAATGGAGCAAGCGTTCTTACCTGGCACGGGTGAATTATTCGTACGGGGATAGGTATTTACTAACCACCAACCTGCGTTATGACGGATCATCCCGCTTCCCTTCCGATGAACGCTGGGGCTTGTTCCCTTCCGTAGCCGTAGCCTGGCGTATCAGCAATGAAGATTTTATGGCCAACAATACTTTTTTCTCCGACCTGAAGCTGCGCCTGGGATGGGGTAAAACCGGTAATGATGCCATTGGCGATTATGATTATTATGGCCTGTTTACCCCCAATGGCGCCGGTGGATTTACTTTCGACAATCTTCCCAAGGATGAGCTTACCTGGGAAAAGACCACGCAAACGAATGTGGGCATAGATGCGAGCTTTTTGAATAACCGCCTGAATGTTACGATTGATGGTTATATTAAAAAGACGAATGACCTGCTGGTAGCTGTGCAACCGCCACCCTCTTCCGGATTTGGCAGCCAGACTTATAATGTAGGTTCTATTGAAAACAAAGGTGTGGAGCTGGCCGTGAATGCCGTTGCTGTGAATGGCAAAAGTGTGAAATGGAATGTTAACGGTAATATTTCTTTCAACCGTAATAAGGTTACCAGCCTTGGTGAATTCACCACGAGCATTCCTTATGGCAGTGTGTATGAACGCGGCAATGCGATCCGTGCAGAAGCCGGCAAGCCATTAGGCTCTTTTTATGGTTATGTATCAGAAGGAGTGGACCCCACGAATGGTATGATGAAGTATGCCGACCTGGACAAGAGCGGCGGTCTTTCTGATGGCGACCGTACTTATATTGGTTATGCCCAACCCGATTTTATTTATGGCCTGACCAATACAGTAAGCTATAAGAATTTTGAGCTGAATGTGTTTTTCCAGGGCATACAGGGAAATGATATTTTCAATGCCTCCCGCATAGAAACAGAGGGTATGTATGATTCAAAGAACCAGAGCACAAAGGTGTTGAGGCGTTGGACCGCATCCGGACAGATCACTGATATACCCCGTGCTACCGGTGGTTCTGCCGGAGCGCCCCCGGATTATTCAAACGACTATAATACATTCGTATCCTCCCGTTTTGTAGAAGATGGTTCTTACCTGCGATTGAAAGCGCTTACGCTGAGCTATAAGTTTGGCAATAATTTGTTGCAAAAGGTTGGCATGAGCCGTATGAGTGTTTATATAACCGCCCAGAACCTGTTTACGATCACGAATTATTCAGGCTTTGATCCTGAAGTGAGCCAGAACAGTCCCAACGGGCCAGCGATGGGTATTGATTACGGAACGTATCCTCAATCCCGCTCCTTCATTTTTGGCGTGACCGCTGATTTTTAATTTAACTTATTAAAGCAAGAGCTATGAAACGCTTTTCATTATATATAGCAGCAGGGTTGGTTGGCATGGCCAGCTTCACCTCCTGCACAAAAGATTTCCTGGATAAAAAGCCTATTTCCGATGCTATTCCGTCGGGCATCACCGCAGAGCCTTTACTGGAAGGCGCCTATGCGGGTATTTATGATGAGTATTTCACGCTTGACTTCCTGGTAAACGGGGATGTGATGGCCGACAATGCTTATGCAGGCGGCGACAATGCCGCTAATTTCAGTATTGATGAATATACCGTAAACTCCAATAATGGTAATGTGAAGCGCGACTGGACTTACCTGTTTACGAATATTAAGAACTGCAATATTGTGCTGTCTTATGTACCGGAGATCACAGACCGATCATTGACAGAAGCACGGCGCCAGGAGATATTGGGCGAAGCCTCTTTTTTAAGGGCCTGGTATTATTTTAATGCGATCAGGAGCTGGAAAGAGATACCCATTATCCTGGATGTTCCCGGCACCGTGAATGAGATGTTCCCTTCCAAGAAACCAGCCGATTCGGTATACGCCCTGATTATCAGGGACCTTGAGTTTGCCTTATCGAAGGTGCGCGAAACGGTGCCCAATAAAACACTTATTGGCAAAGGAGCTGTGAACGCACTGCTGGCAAAGGTGTATGCACAGAAGCCCAACCCCGACTGGAGTAAGGTGGTGCAGTATTGTGATGCAGTAACTGCCCTGGGCTATGACCTGATCCCTAATTATGCAGACCTGTTCCTGACAGCTACCACAAATAGTGTGGAAGCTATCTGGGAAACACAGTATGACGGCACTGTTCGCCAGAACTGGCTTACAGGAATGAATACCCCTTTTATGTGGGGCGACTGGAAGAAGTTTAATATTCCTTCGCATACCGTAGTGAAAGCCTGGGATGCAGAAGGTGACAATGTAAGAAAGAATGCCAGCATTACTTATGTAACACCTTCCTGGTCGGATGACCACTGGCCTAAACCAATACCCGTGATCTATAAATACCGTGACCCGGATGCCAAGAGCCATACTTTCCGCCTGCGGTATGCCGATGTCCTGTTGCTGAAAGCAGAGGCATTGACAGAATTGAACCAACTGGACAATGCTACCGGCGCCCAGTTTTATGTGAATAAGGTAAGGCAACGTGTAGGCCTGGGCCCAACACCCGCCACTACACAGGCTGTCTTAAGGCTGGCCGTGGAAAAGGAACGTCAACTGGAACTGGCTTTTGAAGGCCACCGGATGTTTGACCTTATCCGTACAGGCCGCGCTGTAGCGGTGATGAATGCGCAGGTAGACGGGAATGGAAACCCATTGAATTATAATGTAACGGAAGATGAGTTGTATTTCCCGATCTCGCAGGATGAGATTGACAGGAACCCGAATATTAATAAGTAGCGAATAAACCTTATAGTATACATGCAATCCCGAATCCTTTTTCTCCTACTGCTTACCTGGCTGGGCGGTTGTTCCGGCAAGGGAGATGATAATGGAGGTACCAATCCTCCTCCCAATCCGCCGGCCGGCAATCCTGATGTGGCCGCCTGGATGACTACCGGTGATCAGATGGCCCTGTTGCAAAAACAAACTGTGGTGCTTTCTTTTGGTACTACCGCCAATGTGTATCCCTTTATTGATGTAGACAGTACCCAGCAATACCAAAGCATAGATGGATTTGGCTATACACTTACCGGCGGCAGCGCGTATGTTATTAACCGGCTGGATGCTACTGCAAAAACCAACCTGCTGAAGGAGTTGTTTGGCAATACAGAGAATGCGATCAGCGTGAGCTACCTGCGCCTGAGCATTGGCGCCTCTGACCTGAGCGCTTCGGTATTCAGTTATGATGATATGCCCGCAGGTCAGACAGATGTGAACCTGGACCATTTTAGTCTTAACCCTGATAAGACTGACCTGATCCCCTTGCTGAAAGCCATCGTTGCGATCAATCCTGCTATTAAGTTCCTGGGCAGTCCATGGAGCCCACCAGTATGGATGAAAGATAATGGCAGCTCTGTTGGCGGCAGCCTGAAACCGGAGTATTATGGCGTGTATGCTCAATATCTTATAAAGTATATCCAGCAGATGAAGGCGGAAGGTATTACGATTGATGCCATCACCCCGCAAAATGAACCGCTACATGCGGGCAATAATCCCAGCCTGTATATGACGGCTGCCCAGCAAGCTGATTTTATTAAGAACCACCTGGGACCAGCCTTCCAGGCAGCCGGCATCACCACAAAGATTATTGTGTATGATCATAATTGCGACCGGCCGGATTATCCACTGGCTATTTTAAATGATGCCGCCGCCAAAGCTTTTGTACATGGTTCTGCTTTTCACTTGTACGCAGGCGATATCAACGCCCTGACACAGGTGCATAATGCCCATCCCGACAAGCAAGTGTATTTTACCGAGCAATACACAGCCTCCAATGGCAATTTTGATGGCGACCTGAAGTGGCACTTAAAGAATGTGGTGATTGGCGCTACCCGCAACTGGAGTAAAACAGCCCTGGAATGGAACCTGGCCAATGATGCCAGTTTCGGTCCTCATACACAAGGCGGCTGCACCACCTGTAAAGGAGCATTGACGATCGGTGGAACTGTTACCCGCAATGTGGCTTATTATATTATTGCCCACGCTTCCAAGTTTGTTCCCCCAGGTTCTGTACGGATTGCCAGTAATATTACCGGCAGCATACAGAATGTGGCTTTCCTGACCCCGCAGGGCAAAAAGGTGCTGATCGTATCGAATGATGGCAATGCCCCGGAGACTTTCAATATCCGGTTTAAAGGAAAGTGGGTGACCCATTCACTGGCTCCGGGCGCGGTGGCGACGTATGTGTGGTGAGGCTTTATGAAGTTTAACGGGATCTGCATCTAATGAGGGATGCGACTCTTATTCCCTATTTTATTACTGATGGCCTGCAATGACCCGGAAAACCCGGTTGCTGCAGGCCATCCTTTGGGGGCCTCTACGGCCAACTCCAAAACAGATACCCTGATCCCCAATACCGCGAAGGTGATCCATGTGTTTGTAGCCCTTTGTGATAATAAAAACCAGGGTATTGTACCGGTACCAAAAACAATCGGTAACGGGCAGGATGCCGCCAGTAACCTGTACTGGGGCTGCGCCGGTGGTGTGAAAGGATATTTTAAAAAGCAGCCAAACTGGAAGTTGATGAGCACCACCAAGTCTGTTTCGAGTATTATTTTAGAACGGTGTGTTTTTAAACATACCAGTTATAATGCGTATATCGTGGCCGATGCTTATGATGGCGCCGCTATTAAAGCCTGTACTATTGATTTTTTCAATGCTGCCGCCGGCAGGAATAACCAATCCTTAGCGGTACAGGGTACTACTCTTGGCATTGGCGGGTCGGCCCAATTGATTGCTTATACCGGGCATGACGGACTGATGGATTTTTCCCTGCCCGATTACCCTGCCAAATTACATGACACGAAACGGGAAACAATTATACTGGCCTGCATCAGCAAACGGTTTTTCAGTGAGGGTATCCGGCAGGCAGGCGCTACGCCGTTGATCTGGAGTACCGGTTTAATGAGCCCGGAAGCCTATACACTGGAAGCCAGTATTGCCGGATGGCTGGCCCAGGAAACACCGGCACAGATACGGCAACGCGCCGCAGCGGCCTATGACCGTTACCAGCATTGTGGTGTGAAAGCCGCTTCGCGGTTATTAGTTACAGGATGGTAGAATGGGCCAGAGGCCCAGCAATAGCCTCACTCGCCGGAGGCGAGCGAGTGAGGTGATAGAAGTTAACCTTTCCGGGCAAGGGTTACAGCACCGGCAATGATGGCAACAACGCCTGCTCCCATCATGATGTAGGCGCCGGTAGTGTTTTCTTTGTCTTTAGCTGTGATCTCAAGGTCACCGATCTTTATATCGGCTTTGTTGTTGTCTAATTTCTGGTAACCGAAGTAGCCAAGCAGGATCCCTCCTACCAGCAATACGATACCTAATATGCTACGCATAAGCTGAAGTTTACCCATGTGATGCAAAACACGTACCCCGGTAAGCACTATGCATCATGGCCTTATGTACGACCCACCTTCTTCAAAAAGAGGTGACCCTTTTTGCAAGGAGCCACCTCTTTGTCATTGCGCAATACCCTGCCCGTTTATTTCAGGGTAAGTGCTGCTTCTTTCACTTCCTGTGAATTGGTGCCTACAAACACACGAAAGTCGCCGGGCTCTGACACCCATTTAAGGTCTTTATTGTAAAACTTGAGGTCTTCTACCGTAAGGGTAAAGCTTACTTCTTTGCTTTCTCCTTTTTTAAGCGCTATTTTCTGAAAGCGGCGCAGCTCTTTTACAGGCCTTGTAATGCTGCCTACCATATCGCGGATGTAAAGCTGCACGGTTTCCTCCCCATCGTAGTTGCCGGTATTGGAGACTGTAACCGTGACCTGTAATTTATCGGCCGCCGTGATGGACGATTTACTCAGTTTTATGTCACTATAACCAAATGAAGTGTAGCTTAGCCCAAATCCAAAAGGATATAAGGGCGTGTTGGGTACATCGAGGTATTTGGTGGTGTATTTCTGGTTCTCATCAAAGGGACGGCCTGTATTCTTTGCGTTGTAGTAGATAGGTACCTGTCCTACATTCCGGGGGAAGGTCATGGTGAGCTTACCGGAAGGGTTGGCTTCACCAAATAACACTTCTGTAATAGCAGGGCCTGCCTGTGTGCCGGCAAACCAGGTTTCGAGAATGGCATCCATGTTCTGATCTTCCCAGGAAAGGGTGAGGGGGCGGCCGTTCATTATTACCAGCACGATGGGCTTGCCTGTTTTTTTGAGCGCCTTCAGCAGTTCAAGCTGGTTATCCAGCAAACCGATCATGCTGCGGCTGGCCGCTTCGCCACTCATGCCAAATGCTTCTCCTAATACCGCTACTACCACATCTGCCTGCTGCGCCGTTTGTACTGCTTCGGCTATTAACTGATCGGGTGTTTTTTCATCGGAGGCTATTTGTCCGTCATGATCATTGAGCCTTTTGCGCAGTGCAGGATCATCTACCAGGTTGGCGCCTTTGGCATAAAGGAATTTACCGGCGCCAAATTTCTGCTCCAGCGCCGACCAGATGCTGATGGCTTTTTTCCAGTCGCCCGCGCCGCTCCAGCTACCAATGAGGTTACGCTGGTCTTTTACGAGGGGACCAATGAATGCAATTTTCTTTGCTGCATTGAGGGGCAGTACCTGGTTGGCATTTTTCAGGAGCACCATGCTTTTGATAGCCGCTTCCTTACTGAGCAATAGTTTCTCTGCACTCATGATCTGCGTACTGTTGCGCGTTTCATTGACGTAACGGTAAGGATCGTCAAATAACCCCAGTTTGTATTTGGCTTCGAGCACACGGCGGCAAGCGGCATCTACGATGCTTTGCGGTACTTTGCCCGACTTTACGAGGCCAATACCATGCTGCAGGAAGATCTCACCCACCATGTCCATGTCAACCCCTGCATTCAGAGAGAGTTCACCTACTTTTTTGGCGTCGCCCATGCCATGCGCCATCATTTCATTGATGGCGGTATAGTCGGTCACGATCATGCCTTTGAAGCCCCATTGTTTGCGCAGCAGATCGGTCAGTAACCATTTGTTGCCTGTAGCCGGTACACCTTCTATTTCATTGAAAGCCGTCATTACGGTGGCCACGCCTGCCTCTACAGCCGCTTTGTATGGCGGCAGGTATTCATTGTACATTTTAAGCCGGCTCATGTCTACGGTATTGTAATCCCTTCCTGCTTCAGCAGCGCCGTATAAAGCAAAGTGTTTTACACAAGCCAGTAAGGTATTGTCTTTGGAAAGGTCTGTACCCTGGTAGCCTCTTACCATGGCTTTGGCCATTTGGGCGCCCAGCCAGGGATCCTCACCGGCTCCTTCACTTACGCGGCCCCAGCGGGGATCGCGGGCAATATCCACCATGGGAGAGAAGGCCCAGTTTAATCCATCGGCCGTGGCTTCATCAGCAGCAGCGCGGGCGGTGCGTTCTACCAACGCGGGGTCCCAGGTGGCCGCCAGGCCAAGCGAGATGGGGAAGATGGTGCGGTGCCCATGTATCACATCATACCCAAAGAGCAAAGGAATTTTTAAGCGCGTTTCTTTCACCGCCATGTCCTGCAGCTTGCGTACCGCCACAGGAGTATAGGTGTTGAATACACCACCCACAAGTCCTTTCTTTATTTTTTCTTCCACGCCCTGGCTTAAGAGAGGGCCTGTAACATCGAACCCTACGGAAGGCAGGTTGAGCTGACCAATTTTTTCCTCCAGCGTCATTTTCTGCATGAGGGTGGTGATGAACTGGTTCATTTTTACTTCCTGTGCTACCTGTGCATTGGCCTGCAAACCTGTTACCAGTGCAGCTATTGCTAATAATTTTCTGAACATATAATTTGGTTTAGCATTTTTATTTTTTTCCCGGCCCTTTAGGGCCGGGCTATAGGGCTGCACTATTTTATTAAATAAGGCTGTATGGCTTTTTGCCAGATGGTATATCCTTTGGCATTCATGTGCAGCTTGTCATTTACATATAAGCTTTCGTTGGGCTTGCCGTTTTCCATCATTAGTTTAAATACATCCACATACGCTGATTTACGTTGCCTGGCGAGATAGTTCTTAATCAGGCGATTGGCCTGTACCAGTTTCTGGTGAAACTTTGTCCGGCTGGGACTTGGCTTCATGGCTACATATACCACCGGTACCTTCGGCATTTTCCGGCGGATGAGGGTAAATAGTTTTTCGAAACGGGTAAAGACTGTTTTGGCAGTGATGGTATCGGAAGAAGCGATGTCATTCTCTCCGCAATAGATGACGATCTCTTTGGGCTGATAAGGAAAGATGATGTCATCCGCATAGTGTATCACATCGGGCAAGGTAGAGCCGCCGAAACCCCGGTTGATGATGGTGTAACCGGGAAACCAGGACTGTACGTCGGGCCATAAACGGAAAGAAGAGCTGCCTACAAAGAGAATCGCATTTTTAGGGGGCGGCTGCAGGCTGTCCTGTTTTTTAAATGCTGTTATTTCATTCCAGAATGCGTCTTGTGCGTGAAGCTGCACAGTGGCTATGAAGAAAGTAAGAAGAAGAAACAATTTTCCTGAGCCGCAGAGTCCCCTTCGGGAGACTCTTCGGGGAATAGAATAAGAGACGCTGCGGTGAATAGTTAATGAAGGGAGCAGGGATCGTTTTACCTGTTGCATGTTTATTTTTTATGTGACCTTTTGGTTGTTATTCCACTTTTATGATATGGGCTTTTTTGGAAACCCCATTCTCATTGACAGACTCTATACAAAAGTAATAGGGCAAGGTTTTGTCCATGCCTTTAAAATAGTATTCATTGGCATTGTGCACCATGATGCTGTTGTACCATTTACCGGGCCCGGTGCCAAAGTAAATGTTGTAAGCATAGGCATTGTCTACCGGCGACCATTTGATCCAGGCACTGCGTTTATCTTTTTCTGTGCGCAGTACCATAAAGGTTTTAACCGTATCGGGTTTATGGCCGTTGCCATTGCCAAAGACCCGCAAACCACTGACCGCAAATTTGCCTGCGGGCATGTGTATGTTCTCCAGTTTGATGAACCTGGCCTGTACAGGCTGCGGCAATTCTATGTAGTCATGGGGCACATCGGTTTTGTTGTTGCTTTTATCTGTCAGCAGTTTCCATTTTTTTCCATCTATTGAATGGTAGAGCTTGTACTGATGGTATAGCCCAATGGTTTTCCCCAGGAAAACGGTGTCCATTTCCTTTGGAAAGGTTACATCCTGATCGGCATAGTTGATCTGTATAGCATTGATGGTACTGGTATTGCCCAGATCGGTCTGGATCCATTCTCCTTTACCGGCTGTGGCAGCACTCCAGTAAGTTTTGATGTTTTCATCTACTGCATAGTTGGCATAATAACTACCGAGGGTAGAAGATACGGTGACGGGTTTGTTGTAGTTGAGGAGCATCCAGCCGGTGAAGGCCCCCGACCCGCCAGCAGAAGCAGGCAGGTGATGAGGATAATCGCCAAATGTTGTATTGCACCACATGACGCCGTCTTTATCAAAGCCGGCAGGCCATATACCAATCCTTCTTTCGAAGTTGTTTTTTACAGAGATGGCCACCGTGGAAGTATGCCACCAGTTTTTGTTGTTGTCCTGGAAGGTACTGCCATGGCCGGCGCCACGGGCAAAGCCGCCGGGCTTATAGCTGAAGGGATCAGGCTGCGGCGTAAAAGGCCCCAATGGATGATCGCCTACCACCACTCCATCTGCATAACCGCTGAATTCGGTACCAGGCGCCCCATACTGCAAATAATATTTCCCCTTGTGTTTTGTCATCCAGGCACCTTCTATAAAAGGATCGAGGAAGGTATTGTCACTGTATTCACCAAAGCGCTGCCAGCCATAATGCCAGTCTTCCAGCAGGTACATTTCCTTACGCGTACCAATGGGCTGCAGGGTTTTCCTGTTTATTTCAACGCCATATAAAGGATACCTGTTGCTGCTGCCATTGTACATGTACAGCTTTCCATCGTCATCTAAAAAGAAGTCAGGATCCCAGCCACCTATGTCAAAAGAGTCCACCGCTTCCTTCCATTGGTTGCCTTTGGGATCGGTGCTCATCCAGATGGGGAAGTTTTTGGAATAGGTGGAGCCAAAGACCAGCATGGTATCGCCCATGACCCATACGGCAGGTGCGCACAGATCGTCATATACCTTATGCCAGGGCTTGAGGAATTTACGCGCTACAAAGTTCCAGTTACTGAGGTCGCTGCTCCACCAGTAGCCCCACTGATTGGTGGAGAAGAGGTAGTAATCACCTTTGTAGGTGACGATGACGGGATCGGCGGTGGCGCGGTGCCTGCCCCATTCACTGAAGTTGGGAATGGGCGTGTAGCCGTAGTCAACGTTGATGGGATTACAGTAGGTGGCCTGTTTTGTTTGAGCCTTCACTGTTCCGCAGAGTCCTATCGCCACGCACAGCAGCCACGCAGATAGAGACGCTGCGGAGAATCTTTTATTCATCCGGATACTTTTTCTGATCATTTTAATGCTTCATCTTTTTCTTTTTCCAGGAAGTTGGATGATTCTTCCAGTCCTCCCGAAGCCGCCTGCAGCAAGGCCTCATCCGGTACTACCGTTAAGGGAACGGTACTGGATTGAGACGGTTCATTGTACGGTATATTCGAGCTCCTGTTGTAGCAGGAGATCAACGACCACCTTGCTTTATCAGAGAGGTTGGCTTCGGAGCGGTGCAACAGGTTACTGTGAAAGAACAAGGCATCGCCGGGCTGGATCTCAACATATACCAGTTCCATTGTTTTCAGCGCCAGGTCTACATAGTGTTGGGAAGCGCCTACCTGTTCACCAGCAAAACCATGTTCAATACGCCCCATTTTGTGGGAGCCTTTTATTACCTGCAGACATCCGTTCTGTTTATTAGCTTCGGTGATGGCGATCATGACCGACATCATCTGATCGGGGTAGAGGAATTCGTTTTTATACCAATAGCCATAATCCTGGTGCCATTCCCAGGCGCCACCTACTTTCGGCTCCTTTTGCATGAGCTTGGAGTGAAAATGACAAACAGGGGCATCACCATCCAGCAGCCAATCTACCGACTCTACCATTCTTCTGCTTTTGGTGAGCAGTCCGTAAGCATCATTACCCGGCGTATACCATAAGGTGAGCTTTGTTTTTTTGCCGGACTGGTCATTGAGGTCAAAAGCATGCTTTTTTACTGCTTCATCCCCTGTGGCAATACCGTAGAGCTTATCTACTTCGGGTGCCGATAAAAAGTTTTGAACGATGACATAGCCGTCCCTGTTATAGGCGGCAATTTGTTCGGGTGTTAATTGAAAGTGTGCCATAGCAAGCCATTTTAATTGTTAGTTATACCATGGGCCATTTAAAGGTGGACTGTAAAGGTATTTTCTTTCCCCCGGCTGCAGACGCCCGGGCCGCTTCAATAATTTCCAGCACATGCAAGGCATGTTCGGCAGCAATGCGGGGTTCTATATTGGTGGACAGTGCTTCTGCCACTACCGAAGCGCCCTGTTGCCATACATAAGTACCAGGATCGGGCACATGCCGCTTTGGTGGTTCGGTGAATGATTCGGCCAGGTCAACACCAAAGGGCGCCCAGTCATAACCCACCAGGCCCATATTGCCCTTAGTACCCCAGATGGTAATGGTAGGTTTGTCCTGTCCCTTGCCTTCGTGCCCATACGGATCAAAGTAGTTAAAGCCACATTGTACATGCGATAAAGTGCCCTGGCCATGGTCCATGATCACCATCGCATTGTCTTCTGCTTCCACTTTTATTTTGCCTTTGTTGTCAACGGTACGTTCGGGGGTGATAATACTTGTCATCGCCACTACCGACCGGGCAGGGCCCAGCAAACCGGTAAGGGTGGCAAGGTTATACACACCAAGATCGGGCAGGCTGCCGCCGCCTTTTTCATAGAAGAAGGCCGACCAAGTAGGCCCCAGGTGTCCATAATGGGCATGCGCCGCTGCTACTTTGCCCAGTCTGCCATCCTGTATGGCTTTGGACATGAAAGCAAATTGCGGACTGTTTACTACCGCAGGAGCACCCCAGATGCGCAGCTTTTTGCTTTGCGCCAGGTCGAACAAGGCCTTTCCTTCTTTATAGGTATTGGCCATGGGCTTTTCGCTCCATACATGTTTGCCCGCATCCAACGCCTGTTTATTAAGGCGGCCATGTTCCTGCATATCGGTTAGGTTCACCATCAGGTCGAACGGAGCGCCGGCCAATAGTTTATCTATATGCGGGTAATGGTTGGGCACTTTAAATTCTGTAGCCCTGTCAATTGCCCGCTGCGGAATAATATCGCAGGTACTTACCAGTTCCACATAGGGCGATTTGGACAGGTGCGGCAGGTATTGTCCGGATACACTGCCGCAGCCAATGACTGCTATTTTGATTTTCTTTTGTGGATGCGTGAGCGCAAATCCTTCCAGGGAAGAAAGCAGCAGCCCCACACCGGCCATCGCCGTGCGCTGCAAAAATTCAAGGCGGGAAAGATTGTGGGCCATATAATTTGTTTGTCTTTATTGTAAATGCGGGCTTTCAAACCCTAATTTTTTCAATCCTGTTTTTACTTCCGGGCAGCTCATAAACAGTTTCCACAAGAGGCCCGTACGATGGTTTTCCATCATCACTACAATGGGGCCCTGGTCAATGGCCAGGTAGCGGGGCAGGTACCAATTGTCGGTTTCGCTGAAAGCATCATAAAAACCATAAGGGCCCCATACTTTGTCTTTCATATCATAGTACCAATGCTTCATGGCTGCCATGGATTGTTCGGGCGTATAGGGGAAAGAAGAAAGGGCAGCCGTAGGCGATATCACACCCAGGTCATTCTTCGCATCGGGCGCGTGGGCCGCATAGCCTTTCACGGAATAACTGGCGGTCAGTCCCCAGTTGTTGGGGCCATACCCTTTGTATTTTTTAGGATTGGTTACGCACCATTGGTAGTTAATGAGCGCCTGGTTTTTGGTTTCTTCCCCGTAATCGGCATAACGGTCTTTCAGTCCGCGCGGATCGAGGCCGAGGTAAGAATAATGCGCCCAGAATAAAGGGCCTCCGTTGGGCGGGTTGCCCTGGTGGCGAAGGTGCAACTGGTAGGGAAAGGAAGTATCTCCTGTTCCTGTTTTAATGGGCGGATCGGCTTTGATCTTTCCATTTTCGGCCCATCCTTCATGGTATACTTCGGCTGGTATACCATGTGTGGGAGAGGATGCTGCCAGTACATACATGATGAGGCATTCATTGTAACCATGTACGGGGAAGTTCATGATCCATTTATAATTGGGACTCCAGTGCCAGTACAATACATTCTTACCATTCCGGTACCAGTTGAAGTCAACCTCTTTCCAGAGTTTATCAATCCTGGCCACCAGTTGCTTTTCTGCTTCCTCTTCCTTGTTGAAGTATTGACGCACGCACAGCAATCCCTGCAGCATGAAGGAGGTTTCTACGAGATCACCTCCGTTGTCTTTTTCTCCAAAGGGTTGCACCTTACCTGTTTCCCCATTGATCCAGTGCGACCAGGCGCCATGGAAGCGATCGGCTGTTTCCAGGAAGCGAACGATCTTTTCCAGCCGTTCCCTTCCCTGTTGCCGGGTAATAAATCCTCTTTCAATACCTACGAGGATGGCCATAACGCCGAAGCCGCTTCCTCCGCTTGTTACAATGTGCTTGTCATTCTGCGGGTATATGTTGTCTGCATGAAACCGTTCCCTGCCCATGCCGCTGGTAGGCTCGGCGCCATCCCAGAAGTACTGGAAAGTTTGTTCCTGCACCAGGCGGAACAAGGCGGTGTCGGGTAAAGGCGCTTCGGCCTGTTTGGCCGTATCCCTTTTACCGTCCGCAGGTTTACTTTCCCCGGAAGCGCATGCCGCATATAAGGTAATGGGGAGAACAATTAACAGGATGCCGTTTTTCATTCGACTTATTTTATTATAGTTAAGCAGGTGTATAGCTGATCTTTATTTCATTGTTTTTGGATGACATTTTATTGTTATTCTACAGGTGGGGGCTCTGGAAGCCAAGGTTTTTCATGCCTGTTTTTATTTCAGGGCAACTCATGAATAAATCCCATAACAAAGCGCTGCGATGGTTCTCGATCATAACAATAATGGGTCCCTGGTCGATGGCGAGGAAAGAGTCGGCAAACCAAAGGTCCTTTAAAGAAAAGGCGTCTACAAAACCATAATCTTTCCATATTTTATCGCCGAGTTTATAGTAAAAGAATTTCAGAGCCTGCATGGATTCTACAGGTGTATAGGGGAAGGATGACAATGCTGCTGTAGGTGCAATTACCCCTTTATCATTGTTAGGAGAACTGGCGGCGTAGCCGTTGGGAATGTCGCTGGCAGTAAGTCCCCAGCAGGAATCGCTATAGCCAAAGTAGTTTTGCGGGTTGGTCTTGCAATAGTTGTAGTTGATGAGGGTATGATTTTTATTCTGTGTCCAATAGTTGGCCCATGCATCGGTAAGATCAACAGGATTGATACCCAGGAAAGAATAGTGGGCAAAAAATAACGGACCGCCATACGCGGGCCCCAGGGGCAATTGAATATTATAATAAGTATTGTTGTTCCGGAAAGCGCCATTGTTGGCCCAGCCATTGTCATATACCGCTTTGGGTATGGCGTAGCTGGTTGAGGAGGCAGCGAGCGCATAGGTAATGAGGCATTCATTCCAGCCGCGTATGGGCATGTTCATATCCCAGTTGTAGTTGGGACTCCAGTGCCAGTATAACACGTTTTCATTGTTCTTCCGGAACCAGCTCCATTCTACCCTGTTCCAGATGGTGTTGATGTCATTGCGCAACGTTGTTTCGGCTGCATCGGCTGCGCTGAAGTATTGGCGGGCGCACAATAAGCCTTGTATGAGGTAGGATGTTTCAACCAGGTCGGCGCCATCATCTTTGGTACTGAAAGGTACCGCAGCGCCGGTAGCGCCATTGAGCCAGTGGGGATAGGCGCCATGAAACACGGTCGCATTGTTTTTGAGAAAGCCTGTTATTTTTTGCAGGCGGGCCAGCCCCTCAGCGCGGGTAATGAAGTTGCGGTGAATACCCGTTAGGATGGCCATAATGCCAAAGCCGGATCCGCCGGAGGTAACAACGTCACCCGAAGCATTCCGTTCCCTGGCGAGGCCGCTTACCGGATGACCAAAATCCCAGAAGTATTTAAAGGTTTGTTGCTGCACTTTGGTGAGCAGCTCTTCATCGGTGATGCGGGGGAATTTGTCAGCCGCATCAATAGCTGTAATAAGATTTATTCCAACAGCGGTTATCAGGCTACCGCCGCTGGTAGATTTTAATTGGGCGGAAACAGCTACTGTGTATTTTTTGAGATTATTGAAAGGCTGGGCAGGTTGCAGCACAATTACACTATCTGATTTTTCATACGAAATAGTATAGTTAACAACAGTCCCGGTACTTTCTTTGATCGAAATACTAGCTGTAACACTATTACGGTTGATGGCTGCCGGAAAATTAAATTTTATGGTGGGGTTGGTAATTACACCATAATAATTGGTAAGGCCTGGCATACTGTTTACAGTCCATGAGGAAATATTGAAGTTGACCGGGGCCGGCGGCGGAGGCGTTACAGGGTCGGACGATTTTTTTCCGCAATTAAAAAACACAAGGGTTATGAGTAAACAAGTGGTTATGGTACGAATGCTGATCATCATTTGCGCAAACAATATTTAGAAGAATAATTTTTAGTGCTCAGATCAATAAAACCAGGGGTTGTTCCGGTCAATAACATTGGCAGGGTGAATATATGCGCCAGGCATACAGGAGCTGAACTTACTTCGGCTCCTGTTTCCTGATGCATCTTTATAAATAAGAACCCTATTGTTTGTTTTTAAAGAGTGTATTTACTTCTGCCGCAGGTAAAGCAGTATTGTAAAACCTGAATTGGTCCAAAGAGCCTTTCCAGGTAGAAGACAGCCAATCATCGGTATCAAAGCTATTCAGGGGGCCGGCTCCTATCCTGAACTCACTGATCTTTGAATCGTCAATGTTGATGTCGCCATGAGGACCCGATGCAGGAACCCATTTAGGCACAATACTATTAGCAACGCCATCCACATATAAAGTCATTCCGCTGGTGGCGGCATCATAGACCAGGGCTATGTGGTGCCAGGTGTCATCCAATAAGCCGGCAATCATATTACCGCCTTCCCAGGTAAACCAATTATCGCCCATATTCTTATCAACAATAACAAATTTTACCGCACAGGCTGCATTGTTGCCTTCAAATAAAAGGAACACGTTACCGCCTGACCAATGCCCGTTACTGGATTTAAAGCTAAAGGGGTATTCCGGTCCATTGGTGCCGGTATTGTTTTTTGTTTGCCCGTTTCTTTTCTCCCAAAAAGAGATGGTGAAGCTTTTTGAAAGGGCTGCCCAGTCATTGGGCTTGGGGTATTTTACAAACTTTTTACTCTCACCGCTTAATGCTTTCCCACTTATGCCATCCGTGCTGGTCAAAGGATTATCAGCAGGAAATGTGGCCTTAATACTATCCACTGCATTCATCAACTTGTCGGCAGAAGTTCCATCAAAAGCTGTATAGAATTTTAACGGGCCTCCCGGAGGGTTCGCATCTTTCGGGTATTCACCCAAACCAGGCCGCCCCATTTTCTGACAAGAAGATATTGCTATAATGAATACAAGAGAAAGTATAGCATAAGCTATCTTATTATATTCTCGTTTCATTGTCTTAAGTTTTAATAATGTTAGTGTTAAACGATTCACAGCATGAACAATCATGCAATAAGGGCTTATTAATAATCAGGATTTTGTACCAATACACCTCCGCTCTTATCTATATCCGCCTGTAAGAATGGATAATACCTGTTTCTTGGTTGATAGCCTAAAGGTCCCAATACCGCATCAGCTTCGCCCCAACGAACAAGGTCATAAAAACGTTCATTTTCCAGGGCAAATTCTATTCTTCTTTCGTGATGAATAGCAGTACGTAAGGTTGCCTGGTCGGTGGTTGTTACTTTAGGCAGCACAGCGGCATTACCGCCCCTGGCCCTGGCCCTTACCTGTTCAAGATAATCTAAGGCCTTAGTCGTATTGGTGGTACCACCCAGTTCATTGGCCGCTTCAGCCGCCATTAACAGCACGTCGGCATAACGCAGCAACCGGATGTTAAGCCAATAGCCGAAACGGTCGCCGGTAGCTCTCCGGCGAGCCGGATCAGTATATACTTTTTTATTCCAATTTGGTTGAATAGCGGCAAGCGATGCAGGAACTCCTTCCGGACCTCCTGAAGCAAGTATGGTTGCCGTTTTCCTCGGATCGCCGGGTTCATAAGCATTGATGAGATTGGTGGTGGGCACATTGAAGCCCCAGCCGAGGTCCCAGTCGCCGCTTCCACGTACACCCTGCACCTGGTTGTAATCATTTCCATATTTCACTGAACCATTCGTATTTTCATACATCTGCACCTCGAAAATAGATTCACTGGTGTTTTCTCCGTCTTCTGTGAAGAACTCAGCATACGAGTCAAGGAGTGCATACTGTTTGGAATTGATCACCTCTTCACATTTCGCCAATGCCGTGCCCCAATCGTTGCGATACAACTTTGTTTTTGCAATCAGCGTGTTAGCCGTACCTTTTGTCACCCGGCCAATGAATTGAGCGTCCCATGATACCGGCAAATTCGCTGCTGCGAATTGCAGGTCCGCATCAATTAGCAGATATACTGAATCAACGGATTTTTTGCGCACATTTGCCTGCGAAGTTTCATAGACCTTAAAATCTATTACAGGTACTGCACCATAGTCGCGCACCAGGTCGAAATAAGCCCATGCTCTCATGAACTTCGCTTCTCCCATGTTGGCCATACTGGCCGCATCAGTGAGCTTCAGGGAGTCAATTTTATGAATAACATTGTTGCAAAGTGCAATAAAGCTATAATGGCCATTCCAATAATCAGCCGCCACGTTTCCATCACTTATTTTATCATATTTGAATTCATCAAATCTTGTTCCGTTTGGTTTTGAATCATCCGGTGTACTTCCTTTCATGGCATCGTCTGACCGGATGCTCTTAAACCAGATGGTAGGCCAGTTGGTCATGCCGCCCGTTGTACGCAATGATCCATACAGTCCAAACACCTCTCCTTCCACGCCTCCCTGCACAATGTCATCTTCTGTACCGGTTCCAAGCGGTTTTCTATCCAGGAACTTACTACACCCGCCGATACCTACCAGCACCAGTACCAGTGCAAAAAGAAATAGTATGACCTTATATTGTTTCATATAAAAATGTTTTAATCATTATCAGAATGTAACATTAAAGCCTGCAGAGTAAACAGCAGGTACCGGATAAGAACCATCATCTACGCCAAAACGAATAGCTGACCCACCAAATTCGGGTGTGAAACCTGAATTATTTTTGAACGTTACTAAGTTTTGAGCATTGATGAAGACCCGTAAAGCTTTAATATTTACTCCTGCCAATGTAGAGGGTTTGAAATTGTAGCCGAGCTGGATATTCCGTATCCTTAAATAGCTACCGTCTTCAATCATGTAATTAGAGTTTTGCAGGTTAATGCTATGCCCTGTAGGCGCCGGTTCCCAATTGGAAGTACCTTCCCCTGTCCAACGGCCCAGACGGTCTGACCGATAATTGAAGGGTGCAAAAGTGCTTCCATTTCCCCATGCCCTGAAGATCTCATTCCCATATACGCCCTGGAAGTCAACACCCAGATCAAAACCTTTGTAATCGGCACCCAGCGAAAAGCCATAGATAAAATCAGGTGTCGGGTTACCGATCTGTACACGGTCCTTATCATCAATTACACCATCATTATTCTGGTCTTTGAACTTCAGGTCACCAGGTCCATAATCGCCCAAAGAAGAAGCCACGGGCGACTTTAATTTATCAGCATAAGACTGATATATCCCCTCTACTTCATAGCCATAGAAATACCCGATAGGATATCCTTCCGTAGTTCTGGAAGCCCCGTCAATGATCTCAAACCCTGGTTTATACAGTGATTTAACTTTGTTGTTAAGGGTGGTAATATTGCCGCTAATAGTATATCCGACCTTGTTATACAGTTTGTCGCTCCAGGATGCGGATGCTTCTATGCCGTTGTTTTGCACCTCTCCTGCATTGGTGATGCCAGGTTTAGTTCCCCCAATACCCGGGAATATGGTCAATAAATTCTTGGTCAGCTTATTAAAATAATTTGCCTCCACGCGCAGCCTGTTCTTCAGTGTTGTAAATTCAACGCCGCCTTCTATCGAAGTAACCGTTTCCCATTTTAAATTCGGGTCAGCTAAATAGGCCGGCGTATAAGCAGGGATCAGGTTACCTCCAAATACAGCAGTCGCACCGCTTATTAATTGCGGATAAAATGGATAATGTACATCCACATATTGGTTCCCCAATACGCCCCAGGAAGCTTTTACTTTCAGGTAGTCGAATATCTTCTGGTCCGCCATGAAATCTTCGCGGCTCATTTCCCAGGCAGCTCCTACAGCAATAAAGTTCTGGTACCTGTTATCTGGAGAGATCTCTGAAGAACCGTCCCTGCGGAAAGAAGCATTCAGCATGTACTTTCCCTTATAGTTATACAGCGCCCTGAATAACATGGACACGGTGGCCTGCTCCCATTGCAGGGGTTTTGGATTGCCAAATATGTCATCACCAGGAGATATGCCTGAAACCCTGGAAGCGGCGTCGCCAAAGAAGTTATCCAGGTACCAGAACCGCTTGTCATAAGGTATGGGCGTTCCATTGGCTGGCTGCTTTACCCGGCCATTTGTTTCCGAATAGCTGCTAAAGTAGGTGGTGAAACCTCCCATGGCTGTTAAAGAATGATCACCAAAATTCTTTTTGAAGGTCAGCAGGTATTCCTGCTGGTATTTGGAAAACTTATTTTCCTTTTGATATACTTCTGACTGCGTAAATCCGGCGTAAGGAGCCACAGAGGTATCTTCTGCACCGTATACATTGATGATAGGCGTGTATTTCCGCTGATCATTAAAGCCGAGGTCGCCATAGAAAGTAGCCCTGAATGTTAAATAACGCAGGAAGTTTATTTCAGCAAAAACACTTCCGATCGCCCTGTATTCCCTGGAAATATCGGTGTATTTATAAGCATCTATCAGCAGGGGATTCCCGATCTGAGGGCCGCCGATCTCATTGGGCAACTTGTTATAAACACCGTACTCTGTATTAAACGGCTCTACAATCGGCGTTGCATTAACGGCTGCCGAATAATCATGCAGTTGAGGCAGGCTTGCCCTGTAACCATTTAAACTAAATCCAACTTTGATCGCTTTTGATATTCTTAGTTCGTCGCTTATGTTCAACAGGATCTTATCCAGCTTTTCGTATTTGATCAATCCCTCTTCCCGGATATAACCGATGCCCATGTAAAACTTATTCTTCTCTGTACCGCTGCTGATGCTGAGGTTATTGGAGGTGATGATGGGATTATCTTTTGAGATCAGGTCAATCCAGTCTGAGTTGCCGGTAAACCTATCATAATAAGCGAAAGGCGCCGTTCCCTGTAAAGACCGCTGCTCATTAAAGAGTGTTTTAAATCCATTGGCATCTGTAAGCTCAATCTTATCTACTATTTTCTTGAAGCCTATAGAAGAGTTAAGATTAATAGTAGTTACACCGGTCTTTGCCTTTTTGGTAGTAACGATGATCACACCATTGGCACCGCGGACCCCAAAGATGGCCAGGGAGGAAGGGTCTTTTAAAACTTCTATGGATTCTATGTCGGAAGGATTAATAAAGTTGATATTATCATTCAACAGTCCATCTACCACATACAGCGGTTTTGTTTGAAAGCGGCTGATGGTACCCCGTATCCTTATATCCGGCTCTTGTCCGGGCCTGCCATTGTTTACCACAGAAAGACCCGACACCTTACCCTGCAGGGAGGCTACGGGGTTGGTATTGGGCTTATCGGCCACTTCTTTACCCGCTACTTTAACAATAGAACCGGCGAGGTCTCTTTTACTGGCAGTACCATAACCAATGACCACTACCTGTTCCAACTGGGCATTGGATGATTTCAACTCTACATTGATCACCGTTTGTCCCGCGACCGCAATTTCCTGGGAAATATATCCCACAGCAGAGAAAATAAGGGTGGCATTGTCGGGCACGGTGATGGAGAAGGCCCCGGTAGCATCAGTAGAGGTGCCTGCATTACTGCCTTTCACCCGTACCGACGCACCTGCTATGGCAGTACCGGTAGAGTCGGTAACGCGACCGGTAACCTGGGCGGGCAATATGACGGTGTTCATCTGTTTCAACACTACGAGGTTGGTGTTCAGTACCTCATAGGTTAAAGAGGTATTTTGTAGTATCCTGTTTATCACGGATAAAACCTCTTCGTTGACAGCAGTAATAGTTACTTTCTGATCTGAGGGGAGCAGACTTTGATTGTATAGAAAACGATAGCTGGTCTTTTTTTCAATGGCCGACAGTACTTTTTTAATGTCGGCAGATTGCATGTTTAGGGTGACCCGGGATTGGGAATAAACACCGGCTGACACATGCAGGCAACTGACCAGGAGAATGGCAACCGTTAATTTCATGATAAATGCAAGCTTTAAAAGGTTAGGCTCCCCGAAGAAATCGGGAAAAGTCCTTATTTTTTTCATACTTTAAGCATTGAAAAGGGTTATTAAATGGTACCTGCAACTTTCCGAGGGTTGTTAGCATACCGAGACTTTTTTCAATCACAAACGGGATTCCGCGCCAACGGAGTCCTGTTTGCTTTTATGCAGTTTTCTTATGTACTGTTGATCGGGAGCATTGGCAGCGTTGTTTTTCGTTAGTAATTGTTATCGGGATATGATAATTGTTTTGCCCTGAAATGTATAATTGAATGTATTGGCGTTGACAGTAGCGGTTATTTTGAGCGCCCGCATCGCATCTTCTATCGTTTCGCTCTCAAATGCCCCGGTAAAGCGCATCGTGGCCGTTTTCTCTTCTTTAAAAATGATGGACACGCCATACCAGCGTTCCATTTTCAGCGCGAGGTCTTTGAAAGCTTCATCTTCAAATACCAGCTTATTATCGAGCCAGGAAGTTTCTACAATGGAGCTATCCTCTTTCTGATAGGTCAGGTGCTTTATAGCCACCAGGGGTTCCAGGCTTGCTTTTTGTGAGCGGGGGCCATTGCTCACAGACAGGAAAGTATCCCTGTTGGCGACTACTATTTTTTCATTGGGTTTGAGGATGATCTTTTCCAATGGCCTGTCTTTCAGCGATACTTCAATACTACCATGAATGAGGGCGGCTTCGGTGGCCTTGTCATTGGGATATGACTTCACATTAAACCGTGTGCCGAGTACTTTTACATCCATTTTTTCCGTGTGAATGATGAAAGGTTTCTTTTCGTTCCTCACTACATCAAAGTATCCCTCACCGGTGAGCGTTACTTCACGCCTGGAGCCGTTAAATTCTTTATCATAGGTAAGTTTGCTGCCGGCATTGAGCCATACATGGGTGCCATCAGGCAGTTGCACGCGGGTCCTGGAGCCCTGCCGGGTGATGATCTCACTGGGCGGGCTTTTTTCGGCCAAGGCAGTCATTTTTGTGGACGCAGGAGACTTCCACCAATAAAAAAAACATGCCACAGCGATCATGGTTACGCCTGCCGCTGCTAACAGCACGGACCGGCGCCTGGAAGGTTTACGCGATCCTTCCAGTAATAAGGCATTATCATCCGGCGCCTGACCGATCGGGATACCCATTTCCTGCATACGGGCAATATGTTGCCGGTAACTGGTATCCAGGGATGCCTGGTCCTGTGACTGCGCCTGATATTGCCACAGGTCGGCAATGGTCTGGATAGAGACATGTAAGTCAGGATGGGTACGTAATAGCTGTTCCAGTTCCCCCAATTCTTCTTCAGAGGCTTCGCCCGCGAGTTTCCGCGCCATCAATTCCCAAATTCGTTCAGTAGACATAAGGCGGTTGGTTGCTTGTCGGTTTTTTAGTTGTTATCTAATTAAGGAGCCGGGATTTGGGAGAATCCCCTAAAAGGCGGGGAAAAAAAATTTAAGCGGGATAAGTTTGGCAGGGAACACCCCGAACGGGAGGGAAGGCGGGCACCCCGGTGGGCGGGGGTATGTCACAGTATGCTCAACGAAGTGCCTGGGAATGGTCAGGGAATGGTCTAAGAGTGGTCAGGGAATGGTACAGCCTTAGTACTATCTTGGAGCTATTCCAGAACTATCTCAGCGCTATCTCAGACCATTCTCTGAGCATTCAACTACCTTATGTGCCGGCTTTCCTCCGACTATGCACCGAGGTAAAGGCGCACTTACTAAGGGTTGGCAGGTGAGAGGATGACCATTAAGATCAGAAGCGGATGACCTTTTTCAGGTTCACATTGATGGCTTTGCCAATTTTCTGGAGGGCTATGGCGAGTTGGTTATCAATGGTTTTGACAGAAATGCCGAGGATTTCGGCCACTTCCTTGTACCGGAGGCCGTCTTCCTTGATGAGTTTAAACACCAGTTTACAGCGGGGGGGCAGGTGGCTGATGGCCTGTTCCACGCGGGCCATCATTTCGGCGGTCATCATGAGCTGTTCGGGATTGTTGTACTGGCTTTCGAGCTCTACATGGAGCTCGTCAATGGTGATGGCTACCTGTTTTTGCTGTTTAAGCAGGTATTTGAGGGCTGCATTTTTGGTGCTTATATAGAGGTATACTTTCAGGTTATTGATCTCTTCGAGGGTGGCCCGCCGCTGCCAGATGCTGATAAAGACGTCGGAGACGATTTCCTCGGCCATTTCATTGGAATGGCAAAAGGTATTGGCAAACCGGAGCAGGGGTTTATAAAACAGGCAGAACAGCTCTTTATAAGCAGCTTCGTCGTCGTAGAGGGCTATACGACGCTGGATTTCCCTGATGTATGCAAGCTTAGACATAGCAACCGCTATTTAAAGACTACCTGTTTCGCAGTATCGCTGCCTACACAAGGTAAATCAAAAAATAAAGCAGATTTCTTCCCCATAGTTACTGAATTTCTCTAATTTTGCCACTCGCCGGAAATACCGGTTATTGCAGGATAGTTCTTTTATTCATAATATTTGCCTCGTAAGAGGAGGGCCCTTAGCTCAGTCGGTTAGAGCACCTGACTCATAATCAGGGGGTCGTTGGTTCGATACCAACAGGGCCCACACTGCTACAAAGCCCATGGCATATGCTATGGGCATTTTTTTAACCTTAACCTTTCATTAACCACTGGTAGGATACATTTGACCAATTATTTATTCTCGGTATGAAAAAAATCCTGACGCTTTTTATTGCCCTGGCCTCTATGACTGCTGTTATGGCCCAGGACTCCACAACTACTGCCGCGCCCGCCAAAAAGAAGAAAAGGGACTGGAGTAAAGTGAGCCTTTCCAACCGGCCAAACGACCATTTTATGCTGCAGTTGGGATACAATGGCTGGTCACAAATACCAGATACGATCAATACAAAAGGTCTTTCCCGCAGCTTCAACATGTATTTCATGTTCGACCTGCCCTTTAAGACCGATCCCCGCTTCAGCGTAGGTATTGGCGCTGGTATAGGCTCTGACAATATGTATTTGGACAAGATGGAGATTGATATTACCGGCCGAAGGGCCAATGAGCTTGGCTTCAGGGACATGTCGGATACCAACCATTTTAAGAAGTATAAACTGAACACGACTTTCCTGGAAGCACCGGTTGAGCTGCGTTTTGTTGCCAATCCTGAAAATTCGAACAGAAGCTGGAAGATTGCCATTGGCGGTAAGGTGGGCACACTGCTGAGCGCTCATGTGAAAGGGAAGACTTTACAGAGCAGCAGCGGCAATACCATCAACGCTTATACGATGAAAGAGAAATCCAAGCGCTATTTCAACGGTACCCGCCTGAGTGTTACCGGCCGGATAGGCTATGGCGCCCTGGGCCTCTATGGCAGCTACCAGGTGAATGCCTTTGTAAAAGAGGGTTATGGCCCCGATGTTCGGCCTTTCCAGATTGGCCTGACCTTGAGCGGATTGTAAAAGCGCCGGAAAACCGGAAGATTTCGCTGCACACACATAACTTAATATATTTAAAGGGAACAGTGAAAGCTGTTTCCTTTTTTGTTTTCAGGACAAGTCGCCAGCCATTATAATGGCTATTTTTGCACACAAATATTTTAATCGTTGCTAGAGAACAAGAACATTATTCAGAAAGAGGAGAAAGCAGTATTGGCCGGACTGGTCTATAAAACCCAGACGGAAGAACAGGTGAAAGAGTACCTGGAAGAGCTGGCCTTCCTGGCCGAAACAGCCGGCGCCACGGCTGTTAAACGCTATATACAGAAGCTGCCCCATCCCGACAGCAAGACTTTCCTCGGAAAAGGGAAACTGGAAGAGATCAAGAATTTTGTTACCGGGCGTGATATTAACCTGATCATTTTTGATGATGAGCTTACGGGCTCGCAAATCACGAATATTGAAAAGGCACTCGGCATTAAGGTGATTGACCGGTCGGACCTGATCCTGGACATTTTTGCCCGCCGGGCCAAAACAGCCCAGGCGAAAACACAGGTGGAACTGGCGCAATACCAATACCTGCTGCCCCGCCTGAAAGGGATGTGGAAACACCTGGAGCGTCTTGGTGGTGGTATTGGTACCAGGGGACCCGGTGAAACGGAAATTGAAACGGACCGCCGGATCGTAAAGGACAAGATCGCCCTGCTGCGGAGGCGGCTGAGCGAAATAGACAAACAGGCTTTTGTACAGCGCAAAGACCGGGGAGAGTTCATACGGGTATCTCTGGTGGGGTATACGAATGTGGGCAAGTCGACCATTATGAACCTGCTCAGCAAGAGCGATGTATTTGCCGAAAATAAATTGTTTGCCACCCTCGAAACGACCACCCGCAAGGTGGTGTTTGAAACCACGCCCTTTCTGCTGAGTGATACGGTTGGCTTTATCCGTAAACTGCCGCACCACCTGGTGGAAAGCTTTAAAAGCACCCTGGATGAGGTGCGCGAAGCAGATATCCTGCTGCATGTGGTGGATATTTCCCATCCTCAATACGAAGACCAGATCGGCGTTGTAAATTCTACCTTACAGGAGCTGGGCGCTTATGATAAACCGGTGATCACCATTTTCAATAAGATGGACCTGTATGAGAAAAATACTTTTGATCCCTGGCTGGAAGATGAGGTGAAGGTAGAGATCGTTAAGGAACTAAAAGAGCGTTGGGAAAATACCCTGCAGGGCAATTGTGTTTTCATTTCGGCACTGGAGAGAAGAAACATGGAAGAGCTGCGGACCACGATCCTGAACAAGGTGAAGGAATTGTACCAGATAAGGTACCCTTATAAGACTACGTATTTATGATTCATACCTGAGCATGGTGGAGAAAAAATACAACTGGCATAAAATTGCGGAGAGTGAGGCGGAACTGGTGATGAGTGATCATCATATTGCCGTAGCAGAAGTGAAAGGAAAAAAGATCTGCATCGGCAAACATCAGCAGGAATGGTTTGGCTTTGCCTATAAATGTCCACATGCAGGTGGTATTTTAGCAGATGGCTATATTGATGCAGCGGGCAATGTGGTATGCCCGCTGCACCGTTATAAATTCAGTCTGAAGAACGGCCGCAATACCAGCGGTGAAGGATATTATCTCAAAACATATCCCATTGAACAGCGCGAAGATGGTTTGTTTATCGGTCTCCCCGATCAGGGCTTGTTCAATCTGTGGTGAGTTCTGTGCTACATTAACCCAGCGTTACCTTATTGCTATCTTTCCTCATTACCAACGGCCTTTAACTGCACCTTAATTTACCGGTGACATTCTGTTAATACATATACCTGATTTTTGAAGTGCTCATCACAAAAACAGGTCTATGAGTTTCTGGGAGATCCTTGAGGCTATTGATAAAAACGTTTTCACCTTTATAAACGTTGCCGCATCCGCACCCTGGCTCGACGGATTTATGAAATTGCTTCGCAATGCTCCTGTCTGGATACCACTCTATGCTTTTATGGTTTATTGGGTGATACGATTTGGCAGGCCTTACGCCTGGCAATTCATATTGTTAACCATTATCACTTTCGCCTTTAATGATTTCGTGAGCGCCAAGGTGCTGAAACCGTGGATTGAGCGGCCAAGACCTTGTTATGACGCTGAGTTGTCATTGGTGATGCGTAACCTGGTAGGTTGCGGAGGGCGGTATGGGTTTCCTTCTTCACATGCAGCCAATCATTTTGGACTGGCTATGTTCTGGTTTTATAGTATTCAGCTCATCCGTGGTCAACGATGGCATTGGTTATGGGGATGGGCCTTTATGATCGGCTATGCACAGGTGTATGTAGGCAAGCATTATCCTTTGGATATTGTGGGAGGCGCTGTTATGGGCATCATCAGCGGGGGACTGCTGGCCAGGTTGTTCCAGGTGTGGTGTTTTCCGCAAAGCTTTACTACCTTCCGTTTCCAATCTAATCAATGATGATGGCGAACCTCCCGGCGCTCCCCGCACTTGAAAAAAAGTGGTTATCCTTTTTTATTGCACTGGCAGTATTGGTGAACTTCAGCGGCCTCTTTGTAACAATCATGGCGCCCGATGCGGCAATCTATGCTGCTATTTCAAAGAACATGCTGTTACGCAATAATTACTGGGAGCTCTTTTTAGAGGGTAATGACTGGCTCGACAAACCGCACTTTCCCTTTTGGGTCACCGCCCTGTTCTTTAAAGTCTTTGGTGTTCATACCTGGTCATACAAATTGCCCGGCATTTTATTCGTCATGCTAGGCGCCTGGTATACCTGGCGTTTTGCCCGTGAACAATTCAATGAGACGATCGCCTGGTGGTCGGTTTTTATTTTTCTCACCGCCGAACATATTATTCTCTCCAATAATGATGTGCGGGCCGAGCCCTTCTTATCGGGCCTGATCATGGCGGCCATTTATCATTTTTATAAGGCAACAGTACCCAAAGGATTCGGGCACCTGGTGGCAGGAAGCTTTTTTGCCGCCTGTGCGGCGATGACCAAGGGGCCATTTACGCTGATCCCAATCGGCGGAGCTGTCATCGTGCACCTGGTACTTTGCAAGCAATGGAAACAACTCTTTCACCTAAAGTGGGTTGCTGCTGTTATCCTGACCTTCATTTTTCTATTCCCGGAATTGTATAGCCTCTGGTATCAGTTTGATGCGCATCCGGAGAAGGTGGTATTTGGACAGACCGGCGTTTCGGGTATCCGATTCTTTTTCTGGGACAGCCAGTTTGGCCGGTTCATGAATACAGGCCCCATTAAAGGTAGCGGTGATGTTTTTTTCTTTGTGCACACCTTACTGTGGGCTTTTCTGCCCTGGTCGTTACTGATGTATTATGCTCTATTCCGGAAGATAAAAACTACCTGGAAAAAAGACCCACAGCAACCGGTGGAGTTTTATACGCTGGGAGGCAGCTTGCTGCTGCTGCTTATCTTTTCTTTCTCAAGGTTCCAGTTGCCACATTATGCCAATATTATTTTCCCTTTACTGGCTATCATTACGGCCCAATACCTGCCGGTGTTACCAACAAAGGCAATTCGCTTCTTTACCATTACGCAGTACATCATACTGGTGGTATCGGTATTGTTGATGATCGCCTTGCAGGTATTTTACCAGCCGGCCATGCCTTTTTGGGGATTGGCAGTTGTTATTGTCGTTTTACCGGGGCTCTTGTTTTTCCTTCCACGTTGGCTTCACACAACCAAGTTTAAGCTGCTGTTGTATCGTTGCGGATTGGGCATTATCATTTTGAACCTCTACCTGAATTGGTTTTTCTATCCTGATCTTTTACATTACCAAGCCAGCAGTGAAGCTGCTTTTTACCTGAATAAAAACTTCCCCGACAGTGCTGTAGTAAGCCTCGATCCACTTCCCAGTGCTTTGGAATTTTATGTACACAATTCTTTTATCAAGAAAGATACGGCTACTGTTAAGGCTTCGTCGCCCCGTACGCAGCATGGCTTGTGGTATCTGTCGCAACAGGACCTGACGCTGTTACAACAGCATAATTATCGTTATGAAATTCTTAAAGCGTGGGATTATTTCCACGTAACCCGTCTCACCCTGTCATTCATTAATAAAAATACGCGAACCCGGGAACTGAGGAAACAATACCTGATCAGGGTATTGCCTTACTGAAGCTCCTTTTTCCGTAAGGTATTGACGCAGGCGGGCGCTCACCCACGCTGGTTGTATACCTGTGATACAGGGTCTGTCGGTGCAACTTGTTTTCCGGTGATTGGCCGCGCTGACGCAGGGGGAACAGGGTAAGCCCAGGTAAAAGGGTTCTGCATTACCCAGCGGACCGTACAGGGCAGGCGTTTCAGGGCCAAACAATACAAATATCTTTAAGGGTGTTACCGAAGCGAAATGCGCAGGGCCTGAATCATTGGTAAGCATACAAGTACTGAGGGTATACAAGGGAACCAGTTCTTCAAACAGGAAGATGCCGGCTGAATTGACACACTTTTCATGACCCACCTTATTTACTACCTGTTGCACATATTCTTTTTCAGCTGCCGCGCCGGTAGCAATGATCAATACGTTGTGAAAGCTGGCCAGCAGTTCGCGCGCCGCCGCTGCAAAATTTTCCTGCGGCCACCTTCTCTGCGGTAACAGATCAGAGGCATTGGCATTTAATAAAACAATGGCTTCTCCATTCCAGGCAGGGTACAAGTTCCTGATCTTTTCCTGCACGGCCGTAAGCGCCTTGCTTTCAACTGCCGCCTGTGTGAGCTTTAATTCATCTTTGGATACCGGTGGTGTAGCGTAAGGAGTTGAATAGCGGTCTAATGCCTTATTGACCAGCGAAACAAAATTAACTGCTATGTGCACATGTGCATTGTACCGCACCGGCCTGTTGATAAGGTTGGCCCTGTATAACCCTTCATCGTGATAGCTGGCAAAGCCAATGCGGTGGAGGGCGCCACTAAAAAAGCTCAGCAGTGCTGTAAAACGGGAAAATAGCTCCAGGTCAATAACGGTTGTTATTTTCTTTGCACGGCACCAGGCAATAAAACGGATAATATCTTTGAGAAGTGTGTAGAAATTACCGGGGTCCATCGTAAAAATATTACCGGCCGGTATGGTGTTGAGGATGTTGAGGCTTTTGACATTATTCTTAAAAATAACAAAGTAGAGTTCCGCCTCCCCTTCCTGCTGCAATTTGCGCATGGCAGGATCTACAATGACTGCACTGCCCATTTCGGATAATTCGATGAACAAGACCCTGCGGATATCAGGCTTACCCCGCCGGGGCCTCCGCAAGAGATCAGTGATCCAAACAAAGGGACTGATTATAAAACATAAGGGGATGCCTGCCCTTATGTCAATGATTCGCATGGTATCTATCTTCATAGAAACATTCTGTTAATCAAGCAGCAGTTCCCAAAGCACAAAATTAGTACGCCTGATTGCCGGGGAGCGGGCAGGTAGATTATAAGATTATTATCTTATGATAGATGATACGATGTGTTATTAAAGAATTGTTAACGATGGGCTACGTTCTCTTTGTCTATTTCCATTTTGATCATCGGCGCTACATGGTAGTAGGCCGCTATGGATTCATTGATCATGGGCAGCACGTCCTGTAGTTTTTTTTGTGTGCGGGCATTGTTTTCGATAGCCGCCATTTTTGCATGCAGGTCTTTCACCCGGATAATGCCCAGACTGCTTTTGAGCTTATGGGCTAATTCGTAGACAGCCTCCCAATCTTCCTTGATGGATAATTGTTTTAGCTCTTCCAGTCCCGAAGGCACGGTGTTTTCAAAGACCCTGTATATTTCACCGATGACTTTGGAATCATTTATTTGCAGCAACATGGAAATGTCAAAGACAGGATGATCCGCTTCAGCCGTAATGACAGCCTGCTGGTCATCCACTGCTTCTTTCCTGCTCAGGAGGTATTTTTCCAGGCAACGCTGCAGTTCTTCCGGTGCAAAGGGCTTGGCTACATAATCGTTGGCGCCGATTTGCAGGCAACGTTGTTTTTCATTGCGCAATACACTGGCCGTTAACACGACGATGGGTACTGTTAGTTTTAGTTGCCGGCGGATATAATCGGTAGCCTGGAAGCCATCCATCAAAGGCATGTGGAGGTCCATAAGGACGAGGTGGGTGGTATTTTTCTTCAGCCACTGAATAGCCTCTTTCCCATTGCCCACTACCGATACGGTAAGATTGTATTGCTGCAGGTTGTATTCCAATACCCGTTGATTCACTTCATTGTCTTCCACAATGAGCACATGCTTGCCGGTGTAATCCTCCCGTGTATGCGACTCTGCTGCCGGTTTTTCCCCTCCGTGCACGACCTCTTTTTCCGTGCTGATACCAAAGGGAAGTGAAATGGAAAAAGTGGTGCCCACGCCGGGCTTGCTGGTAACATGTACGCTGCCACGTTGTAATTCCACCAGCCGTTTGGTAATCGCCAGGCCAAGGCCCGTACCGCCGAAGCGACGGGTGGTATCGGAGGATGCCTGCGAGAAACTTTCAAAGATGAGCGGTAGCTGTTTTTCATCTATACCAATACCTGAGTCGCTTACCTGGAAACAAAGAACTACCCGCCGGGGGGCTTGCTCCTGTACGTTTATTTCGAGTGTTACATATCCATGTTCCGTAAACTTGATGGCATTGCTGAGCAGGTTGGTTAAGATCTGGCTCAACCGGTGCGGATCACCGGTGAGGTGATGCGGCACTGCCGGATGCAGGAGCGTGGAAAAGCTGAGCTTTTTTTCCGATGCCTTAATCCTGAAGGCGGTATTGAGTGTTTTTATGATCTCTTCCAGGTGGAACGGTATTTTTTCAATACTGATCTTTCCGGCTTTGATCTTAGACAGGTCGAGGATATCATTGATGAGCACGAGCAGGTTGTCGGACGACTGTTTGATCATTTGTACGTACTCCTGCTGGTGCTGCTGTAAAGGGGTTTGCATCAGGAGGCTGGTCATGCCAATAATGCCATTCATGGGGGTGCGTATCTCATGGCTCATATTGGCCAGGAATTGCTCCTGCAGGGCTTCGGCCGTCTCTGCTTTTTGCCGGGCAGCAATCATGTCCTGCCGCGATTTCACCATTTCTGTAATGTCTTTCATGAATCCGCTCACCCCCAGCAACTGGTTGTCCTGGTCAAAGAGCGGGAACTTGATGGTCAGCAGGTGATGGTCGCCATCGGGCAGGTGCAATACATCTTCCAGTTCTACCGGCTTACGGGTTTCAATCACTTGCCGGTCGGCGGCGATGTATCGCTCCGTAGAGCTTTCCTTTCCATCTATATCGGCTACTGTTTTACCAATGACCATCTCATCGGTAAGGCCGAATATCTGCCGGAACTGGCGATTGACGAGCAGGTAGCGGCCCTGCAGGTCTTTTACATAAATAATGAGCGGAGCGTTATCGAGGATGGCCTGTATGCGGTATTGGTATTCTTTCTGTTCTTCTTCTATTTTTTGCAATTTCTGCCGCACCAACTCCTGCTCCGTCACATCTTTCACCACACACTGAAAGCCCTGTACCCGGCCGTCTTTGTCGAGCAATATAACGTCCTGCTCCACCCAGCGGGTACCATTGTTTTTAAATTGTATGGGGAAAATGAGGGTGGTTTCACGTATACGGTTGACAAACTGTTGCCGGTATTTCTCTGCCACCTTCGGGATCCAATCGGGTGGTATCAGCACAGAGAAATGCTTGCCCAGCAATTCTTCAGGGGAGTATCCCGTCAACGCTTTTACCTGCTGACTGATAAAGGTAAAATTGCCCTGGATATCGGCTGTATAGGTAATGACACCGGCATTTTCCACAAACTGGCGATACCTGGTCTCGCTCTTTTGCAGCTCTTCCTCTGCTTTGCGGCGCAGCAGGATGTCGCGGTTGAGGCGAACGAGCAGGATGATGATGAATACGAGCACCATGAGTGCGCCGATGATGGCTGTTTGTACAGATTGATGGCCTGCCTCCTGGTTGCGGACGATGCTGGCGCCGAGTAGTTTCTGTTGATCGGCTTTCATTTGTTCCAGCACGACGGAGATCCTGTCCATTATGTTTTTGCCTTTGAGGCTGGCGGTGAGCTGCATGGCGCTGTCGTAGGAGACTTTGCGTGCATGGACGATCAGTTGCTGGAATTGTTCTTTTTCATGGAGTAGTTGCCTGAGTTGCTGTAGCCGGACCACCTGTTGGGGATTATCGGCCAGGAGCCGGCTGGCCTGTTCCAGGCTGGAGCGTATGATTTTGTTGTAATTGGGCAGGTGGGCGATGAACACGTAATCGCCGGTGATGGTATACCCCCTGACGGCGGATTCTTTGGAGGTGATGAGGATCTGTACACTGTCCAGTGCTTTGATGACATCATTGTTGTGGGAGAGCCACTGCTGGGAGTCGCGGGCGCGGAGGCGGTCCTTCCAGGCAGACCAAATAAAGAATGCTACCCCCGCGAGGACGATGGAGAGCACAAACAGTATTGGCCTGTATGTCTTCATGGATATATTGTGTGTCAGAGGTTATGTTAAGCTATAGGAAAGGTATTAAATAAAAACTTACTGTAATCTGTTTTTGAGAAGGTTAGGGAAAAATACTTAGGCCGAAAGGGGCGAATGCCCTGCAATAATTAATGCTAAAAAATTTCTATAATGGGTGCGATGAAAAGTAAAATTCCCTATTTTTGCAACCCCTTAGGGAAGATGAACAGGAAGGGAGCTAAACTCCTGACAGTCATCCCCGGAGCGGGCGCCAGCCAGGGCGAAAATAAGCTGGCAAAGACATATTCCTCCTTAGCTCAGTTGGTTAGAGCATCTGACTGTTAATCAGAGGGTCGCTGGTTCAAGTCCAGCAGGGGGAGCAACTGATAATCAGCAAGTTTAGAGGCTACCGAAAGGTAGCCTTTTAATTTTCAAACACTTCGGGGAAGAACGTTGTAAATAGCATTATGGGCATCGCTCTGGGCTATAAATTGCCAAATCGGAATTACAAATCATTGAACAAAAAATGTACTTGTAGCCGTGAAATACTAAGATTGCAACACTGCCATATTTAGATTAGCGCTTCACTGGCAGTTGATATTTTTTTATTTGATCGTAGCCGAATTTAGAAAGAATAGCCTCTACTCCCGGCCTTACTTGTACTGCCCGATCTGTGAATTGATAACTTTCCCCCTTTTTTGAAATGCCAATATTTCTAATTTCCAGCCTGATTTTACATTCCGTTTCACCTTGTCTTATAAGTTGTCCCTCTTGTTCATCTTTATTAGCTTTGATCGTAAGCGGAAAAATACCAGATATAGGTTGGTTTGCTTTTGCGAATCTGAAAGAAGCTTTAGATATTTTTTCTAAATAGGATTTACTTACTCTTTCATTACAAAATATTAGTGAGTCGCAATTTAGAAATTGAAGAAGATTAAGCTCATCTACCTCTTTTGAGTTGACAATAGAAAGAAAATTGTCTCGCTTATCGCCAACTTTATAGATTGAGTTATCGTAAAATAGCAGCATGATAGTGGGATCAAGTGGCCAAAAAAGTTGCAGCCCGACTAATCCATAACCAGTAATCGCGCCGTTCCATTTTTTTTGCTCCAGAAATTGATTATACTTAACAATCGGGTTATCGCTCGATAGAAATGGAGTATCCGTGTTATTGATGAGTAGCTTTAATTTGAGATCTACACAAGCCTCATAACACATATCTAAATGACTTAAGGCCATTTTAATGGCATCTTCTTTACTTGTCATCTGATCGGTTTCAATTTCTACACGTCCATCGCTCATCTCATGGAGTGTTTCTCTAAGTTTTTTGCCGCTCGCCAAAATTCCAGATGATTCAATAGGATTTCTAAGAGTCATTAATGTAACAAAATATAGAATGGTAAAATGCTCCTTGGCTCCATGCCTCGGGATCATTTTACTACTTATAACTTGCTGAAGGATTGGCGCGGTCTCGGATTCAATATCTCCTAATGCATTCTCTATTTTCCCATCCTTCCCGTAAAAATAGGGGCTAGTCCCTTGTGTCTTGAGTTTAGAACTTGGTATAAAAAGCTCCTTACTTGTTACAAATACGCCAATTTGCTTACCCTCTTTATTTAAAGAGAAATTTCTGAGATAAAATTTGGGGGTGTAGTGCTGATTACGATAGTCTGATCCCATTTTAAATTTTGGTTTTCATTTATTTAAGGTCCGGAGAAAGATGTATAATAACAAATATAGAGACTGATATTACTCAATTAATTAAAGATTAATTACAGATGAAGGCAATGATCATATTACTCAGGCAAGTCGGCAAAAGCCTCCAAATCTTGGGCTAATTGGTTCAACAACTGTCCAGTTAGGAGAGCCAGGTAGTCTACAAGTTAAAAGGTCGCTTCGGCGGCCTTTTTATTTTACCCCAAATTTAGGAGTGATTGGAGATGCAGAAATTACAAGAGCTGATTTTGCAAGGTAAAATTTACAGATAGATACAATATTGTTTCGGATTTCTATTGAGCCTTACTTTTTGCAATCCTTTCCTTGAATTTATCGAATTTGTCCTTGAATGAAAAAGTGAAGTCTAAAATTGCTATAGTAAAATCGAGTATGTCTTTCGCATCAATTTCAGAGAATTTAGAATCGATATTGTGTGCAGCTTCATTTCCCACCAAGCGGAGTTGATTAGCCCATTCATATAACTATTCATTTATTGCTCCTTCTTCTTTTAACTTTTTTATTGCTCTATCGAGATTTTTTTCCTTCACACCCTTCTCAATGCAAAACCCTTCAAGTGTTCTTCTGCACATAATTACTGTCGCAGTAAACGAGCCAGATTTATAACATTGAATACATTCTTTGAGGGAATCTAGAATCTTAAATGGTATAACTGGGTTAATATAAAATAAGTTAGCCGGGTAAATTTTAATAGGGCTGCTCCAATCAATTTCCCCAGCACTCATACCATATTCCTGACTGGCTAAAATAGGAGAATGACATTGAGGACATTTACAGAACGTATATTGAGTCGAATCAACCCAATCGTATGGATTTTCATCGACGTAAGAAATGAGCACTTCTGCTTTTACCACTGCAGAACAAGTATCACACTCTAATAACATTGTTATATTTTTTTAATTCTTTTTTTCTAAATATCTTTCTGATCACGCTTGCTTTCTTTAGGCCTTAGTAGCATACCATGTGCCTTTGCCTTCGCCCTCTTGTCGCAGATAGTTTTTTTCAACCAACGATTCCAGATGTTTTTTAACGGTATTTCTGTTTGCATTCGTAAATGCAACGATTTCCTTTACGGTGATGCGGTCCCTTGATTTGGCCAGTTCGAGAATCTGTACAGATAATTCAGGCAATTGGCCCATTAACAGTTTTTCCCGTTCCAATTTCACTTCAAGACGCTGTTTGTGTCTTTGCAAGGCACGCAGGAAAAACAATATCCAGGGCTGCCAGTTGGGGTTTTCGGATTTGAGTGTTCCTTGTGTTTGGCGAAGGGAAAGATAATAGCCCTCCTTGCTCTGCTCGATCACGGCCTCAAGGGAACTATATGGCACGTAAGCGTAGCCGTATTTCAATAGAAGATAAGTTGTCAAAACCCGTGACAATCTACCATTGCCATCCTGGAACGGATGGATTGCCAAAAATTCCACGACAAAAATTGATGTGATAAGCAAAGGGTGTAATTTTTTCTCTGAATAGGTCTCCGTTACCCAGCTTATCAATTTTTCCATGCGCAAGGGCGTTTCAAAAGGGCTGGCAGTTTCAAATACGATCCCGAGGCTTTTGCCATCGGGACTAAAGGCTTCGACATGGTTAGGTGATTTTTTATATCGCCCCCTATGCCATTCATCTTTTTCACTGTATTGCAGTAATTCTGCGTGCAATTGCTGGATATAGCTTTCGGAGAGTGGGATAATATCATAATTTTGGAAGATCAGCGTCATTACACCGGAATACCCGGCAACTTCCTGTTCATCCCGTGTCGAAAATTGCTGGATAGATAGATTGCTTAAAAGTTTTTCAACTTCCTTATCGCTGAGCTTACTGCCCTCTATACGAGTGGAAGATCCGATACTTTCAATAGTTGCAACTTGCTTCAAGGCGCTTAATTGCTCAGGTGCAAGCTGGCCCAAAGCTCGCCAGGCTCCTTTAAACTCATCGATCTCCGCAATAAGAGAAAGAATTTCAGGTGTGATCTTCAGGGATTCAATATCCATATTCATACCCATAAATATCCATAAAGTCAATCAATATCCATAAAATTATCCATAAATATCCATATTGGGGGAAGCGATTAGAATGTCAATATTAAAATGCACAGTTTTTTTATATAAAAACAGGCCTCTGCCCTAAGGATTGACCCAATTGGTCAATTTGCCATCTCCGGCAAATCAGCAAAAGCCTCTAAATCCTTAGCCAACTGGTTCAATAACTGTCCGGTTAGGGGAGCAAGCAAACAAGCAGCTACACGCTATTCGCTTGTAACTGCTTGTTGTATTTAACGGTATGTTTACTTAACAAATGTGGATTAAATCCATTATCTTTACTTTTGTTAAGTAAATCAACAATGAAACATCATTCCCTAGGTGAATTCGAAGAGCTCGTTCTTCTTATGGTAGCTGCGCTGCACGATGAAGCATACGGCGTCAGCATTCATGAAAATCTCGAATTAAAATCATCAAAGACAGTAAATATCAGTGCTATTCATGTTGCATTAAAACGTCTCGAGGAAAAGGCCTTTGTTAAATCAAGGTTTGGCGGCATTACAGAAGATCGTGGTGGAAGGCGAAAGAAGTTTTACGTGATTACCGCCCTGGGCAAACGAGTACTCGATAATCAATACGAGCTTCGTACCAGTATCTATAATCAAATTCCTAAAATTTCCTTTAGCCGATGAAGCCCGCTCCTCCAAAAGGTCCGTTAATGTTCCTTCGCTGGTTTTGTCGCGAAGATTACCTTGATGAGATAGAAGGAGATATCGTTGAACTGTTTAATCGCCAGTACCAGCAATCACCGGGCAAAGCTAAACGACAATTCACCTGGAATGTTATCCGCCATTTAAGACTGGAATTTATAAAACCATTCAGGCTTGCTAAACAAACTAATTCCCGTGATATGTTCCGCACTTATTTAAAGGTAAGCTCGAGAAACCTGCTTAAACACAAATTCTTTTCTTTTATTTCTGTTGCAGGACTTGCCATCGGGTTATGCGTCTGTATGCTGATCATCCAGTATGTAAATGCGGAGCTGAGTGTTGACCGTTTCCATACAAAACTGGATAAGCTGTACAAGGTGGTGAATGACCGTTACCAGCAGGGTTCACGGGTGCAGCACAGCGCCATGACTTATTCTGGAATTGGTAAGGCCATGAAAGAGGAGATACCTGAAGTAGAGACATACTGCCGTGTGACGCCTTACAGGGTGGAGGTTATTTCATGGTCGGATAAAAAAATAGCTGACCAGCGCACCATTGCAGTGGATGCATCTTTCCTTTCCATGTTCACCTACCCGCTGCTTGCAGGTGATCCGCAGAGCGCTTTGCGGGAACCCAACAGTATCATTGTTTCGGAAAAAATGGCAAGGGAACAGCTCGGCGTGAAAGAGCCGCAATCTTTGCTTGGGCAGATAATGGTATTCGATACGGATTCTCTTCCCTATAAAATAACAGGTATCAGCAAGGACATACCCGGTAATTCACAGTTGCACTTCGATCTCCTGCTATCGTATGTTTCACTATACAGCCAGAGCGGCAACAACCAGTTTACCCAAGCCGATCATGATTTTACAAGACCTTCTTTCTGGCAATACATCCAGTTGAAGGAAGGCGCCGATCATAAAACAGTAGAACGGAAATGGGCGGGGCTAAACACAAAATATTTTCCCAAGGCTGCCGCCTCCGGTATAAGAGAAGTTTTTTACCTGCAACCTTTAGAAAAAGCCTATCTCTATTCCGATTTTGAATATGAGATCGGCAGAACGGGCAATTACCGTATTGTATGGAGCCTGCTGGTGATCGCATTGTTCATACTGGTGCTGGCCTGGATGAACTATATCAATCTGTCTACTGCCAGGTCAATGGAAAGGGCAAAAGAAGTGGGTATAAGGAAAGTGACAGGTGCGTCGAGGCTGGAACTGATCAAGCAATTCCTGACCGAAGCACTGTTGATAAACATCATTGCGATAATCATAGCGGTTTGCCTTACCCTGTTGCTGCAGAATGTGTTTAACGAATTGGTGAACCGTGAACTTTCTATCGGTATGCTGTTTTCAAAACAAACTGCCAATACCGGCATTACCACCCTGTTTGTGCTGTTTTCAGTTGCAGGTATTTTCTTATCCGGATTTTATCCTGCATTTGTCCTGTCTGCGTACAAACCGATGAAAGTATTGAAGGGAAAGTTTACACGATCTGTTTCTGGTGTATTTCTCAGGAAAAGCATGGTTACTACACAATTTGCCATCAGCATATTGCTGATGATTGGTTCTTTTGTTGTGTACAGGCAACTCCGGTTCATGACCAGCCAATCGCTGGGATATAATATGGAGCAGATGCTGATCCTTCGAAAACCGGTACTGAGCAATGCGGGGGAAGCGTTCATGACCCATGCGGATGGATTTATCAATACGGTGCAACAGCTTGCGCATGTGAAAGGTGCTGCCGTTTCAGGCCGAATACCTGGGGACGAAGTGTTTAAGATCAACAATGTGAGCAGGACGGATATTGCTGTGAAAAGCCAGGGCACCATGGCAAATATGGGTGTGGACCTGCGTTTCATCAACCTGTACCAGATGAAGTTGCTGGCAGGCAGGAATTTTTCTCTACTGGATTATAATGCAGACTTCGCCAAACTGGATAACCTGATCATCAATGAAACCGCTTTACGGCAATTGGGTTTTGCGTCGCCCGAGGAAGCGGTCGGTAAATCGGTAATGGCATTCAACCGCACATGGGAGATTATTGGTGTTGTAGCAGACTTTCACCAAAAATCATTGAAAAGCGGTATTGAACCGGTATTGCTATTGCCCAACCTGCTGGGACGGTACAGCCAGTTCTCCGTAAAAGTAGATCCACAGCATTTACCCGAAACGATCGAAGCCATTCAGAAAGTATATGCCAGCTATTTCCCCGGGAATGTTTTTGATTATTATTTCCTCGATGAAAAGTTCAACAGGCAATACAGCAACGATTATCTGTTCGGCAAAGTATTCAGCCTGTTTGCAGCATTGGCCATATTGATTGCCTGTTTGGGATTATCCGGGTTATCGTTGCTCACTTCTACCCAGCGTACCAGGGAGATCGGCATACGAAAAGTGCTGGGCGCTTCCGCAACCAGCATCGTATTGCTGCTGTCGAAGGATTTTATCAAACTGGTGCTGCTCGCGATCATCATCGCTTCACCTGTTGCCTGGTATATGATGCATCTTTGGCTGCAGGATTTTGTTTATCGTATTGATATCAGTTGGTGGATATTTGCATCGGCAGGTTTGTTGTCACTGGTTATTGCATTGCTGGTAATCGGTTTCCACACGGCACGATCAGCAATCGCCAATCCCACCAAAAGCCTCAGGGCCGAATAAAAAACATCATTATATAATTCAAAACGATTATTATGTTTTTATCAACGTTCTCCCTGCTGCGCGGCACGATCATGGGTATATTGCTATCGTTCTCTTCCTGCCTGCTGATTGCCCAGCAAACGCTTTTCGAAAACCATAGCCTGGAACCGGTGCAGGTGAATATTTCGATTACAACCATCGATGGCAAGAAAGCGGTAAGGGTATCAGGGGACTCAGCTGCCCAGGGGGGAGCCAATCTGCCCACATTCGCGCGACTCACCAGCACTGATAATTTCAGCAACGGGACCATTGAAGTAATGCTGTTAAGCCGGCTGCTGCCCATCGCGGGTGTTAATGCGAGAGGCTTTATCGGTCTGGCATTCAGGATTAATAAGGACAACAGCCGGTTTGAATCCATTTACATCAGGCCCACCAACGGAAGGGCAGAGGACCAGCTTCGCAGAAACCATTCCACGCAATATTTTTCCTACCCTGATTATAAGTTTGACAGACTTCGAAAAGAAGCAGAAGGAAAATATGAATCCTATGCCGACATGGGACTGAATGAGTGGATCAAAATGAAGATTGTGGTAAAGGATGCTCAGGCCAAACTTTACCTGAACGATAACCCGCAGCCGGTCCTGATCGTGAACGACTTAAAGCTGGGCGCGGTCAACAGCGGCGCCATTGGTCTTTGGGTAGATGGGGGTACGGATGCCTTTTTCCGGGATATTAAAGTGGTAAAAGAAAATTAGTTTGAACCGTATTCGCACTGAAACACTCACGCGCGATCGATAACGGCGTTCTTATCCTTGAATATCAGCCGACACGTTGACCCTGGTTACTTCACTTTTACGAATTTCAAATTTTTAACCCCAAAATTTGAAATGGTGAAGCCGGTCACGGCCTTCTTTGCATTTCTCAGAAACTCTATTTCAAATGCAAAGGTTTCGGGGCCTGAACCTGAAAATTTATTGTCGCCCACCCGCTTCAATTCAATATCGCTCAACTTAAGATGGGTCATGATAAGTGCATCGCCGCGTACAACGAACGTATAGCTGGCGCTTAGTTCATCGCTATAATACCCGCCGGCAAAGTCCTTTAGGTTATCGGGGTACGTCGTTATAGGTTTGACTATTGATTGGTTGGGTGCAGGAGCAGATGGCTTTTCCTCTATCAACTTGTCTTTTATATAAAATTCAGCGATCTGCCACCTCGCATTTAATCTTTCGTTGTGTTCATCGTTACTCAGGGCAATGATGGCAAGACGGTGGTCAGGGAAACGACCCATGAATGTCCGGAAAGCGGCAGCATGCCCACCATGCGTGATCATAGGAACTCCTTTGTGACTGCTTAAATTTTGTCCTTTCGCGTGAAAGACTGTATCTCCATCACCAAATACCCTCAATACTACTTTCTGGCCATTGTCGAGGTAGGATACTTCGTTGAAGGCTTTCATCATTGCAGGTGTTCCCACTACAGGAGTTTCAAAATTCAATTGCCATTTTACCAGGTCTTCCACCGTCGTCAGCAAATTGGAAGGGCCGGGATTGGAAGTGTTCAATGGTTTATGGTGATACCTTCCATTGATCAACTCATAGGATTCGGCTTTATTCTTTACCACTGTTTCATGGTTGTCACAAAACCCGGTACTCGTCATCCCAAGCGGTTTAAATATTCTTTCATTTGTATATGCGGCAAATGATCTGCCTGTTACCCGGTGAATGATCTCAGCGAGCAGAGTATACCCCGTATTGCAATAGCCGAATGCACTGCCCGGCGCAAAGTTCAAGTTTTTCTGCCTGATCACCAGTTTCAGAATTTGTTCTGTAGTAGAAATGTCGCCCGACTTGTTCCCTGTTAATGATCCTACTGCAGCCTGGTCGCGTAAGCCGCTTGTATGTGCGAGCAGATGTTTAATCTTTATTACTTTGCCATAGTCAGGTAATTCAGTAATGTATTTTCTCACATCATCTTCGAGCGAGATCCTGCCTTCATCTGCCAGCAGGTAAATCGCGAAAGCTGTAAATTGTTTTGATACCGAAGCGATATTAAAAACGGTTTGTGGCGTGATGGGTATGTCATGATCCAGGTCGGCCATTCCATATCCTTTCCTGAATACAACTTTCCCGTCCTTTACGATTGCGACCGCCGCGCCGGGCGTTTGCCAATTATAGGATGCGAACAGCGAATCTATTTTCCTCCCGGCCTCGACATTTTCGTCACCCATTATTTTCGGTGTCCGGGTCGATACCTTGTCTGCAATCATCCAGCCTTCGTCCGTTTTCATCAAATTGAAATAGTCCGTAAACAGGTCCTTTTCCGTGCCGATCTCCACCTTGGCACTTCCCATATTGTTGGTGATATCGATGGATACGATGCGGGTCGCCAGATTTTTGGGCCTTGGATGTGGCTTGAACAATGCCAGGTATTGGTTCCTTGTGTATTCCGTGAATTTCCCGCCCCCGTAGTTTTTCAGGTGGCAGGACGCATGCATGGCCTTGCCCACCTTTACCGTATCGCCGGTTGCCCAGCCGTCAAAGTAAAGCTCGATCGTCTTTTCAATCAGTTGTTTTTCAGTATATGGTCCTTGCGAGCGTGCGGGAAAACAGGCGGAAACCAAGCTAAAAATCAGGGCTATTTTCTTCATCGAATTTTCAGTTTAGCCAAAGGTGCGGTTTCCCGTTTTTATGAGGAATTAAAGGCCTAAGACATTAGTACGGATTTATAAAACTGGACAGATTTCCTGTATGTACGCATTGGTTGTCAAGCCTTTATTTTTTTGAAGGCGGCAAAAAAGGTCGACTTCGAGTTAAATCCCACCGCGTCACCAACGGCCTCTATGGTAAAATTTGTCTGCTCCGGCAGCATTTTGCAGGCCGCATTGACCCGGTATTCATTCAAAAAAAGGTAAAGTTCTTTTGCAGATTGTCATTCAGCATCCGGGACAGCCGGTGGCCAGAAACGTTAAGTTAATAAAAAGGGGTTCACTAAACTAGGATCCCTTATTTATTGAAAAAGCCGCCCCTTATGGTGCAGCTTTGTTATAAGCACAGGTCATGGCTATTCTGTATCGGAAAGACTCTTCTTCAATTTGGCCAACGCTTCAAGCCATTGAAGCAAAGGGATTTATTTCATCTGACATGGCAAAAAATAACAGTATTACCCAATAGGAGTGAGAATGACTTTGTTTAAATAGACCTAATTCGTTAGAATTTCCCATTGTTGTTTTTCCAATCTTCCCTTGCAGGGATTTCTTGTACTACGTCCCAATGTTCTGCTATTTTTCCATTCTCTACTCTAAAGAGATCATAAAAGGAAGTCGGCTTCCCTGAAATTGAACCCTCGGTTACTGTTAGTACAAAATTGCCCTCACCAAGTACTTTATGTACCTTCTCGTATTTCGTTATAATACCCAGTTTTGCTCTTTCTGCCATTCCTTTTGCTAATCCGGATAAACCATCACTTGCTTTAGAGTTATGGTTTATGTATCTGTCGCCATCAAAGAACTTTGCCAACTCTCCCATTCCCTGGCCGGAGACCAAAATGCTCATTGCATTTTTTACCAACGTTTTATTTTCCTCGGTCTTATTCAAATCAGCAATTGCTGTTGGTCCATCGGTCATTGTATGGCCACCGGGGTTTGCATTTTCAGGTTTCTCCTGTAAGTTGTCCCAATGTTCTACAATCTTTCCATCTTCAAAACGAAAAATATCAAAGCCGATCTTAGGGCCAAAGAAATTATATTCAGTATGCACAAAAACAAATGGCCCATCTTCAAAAACCCGTACTGTATTCACTTTTGCTGATTTAGGGGGAAGCTGCTGTAACAATTTGCCAAAGCCTGCCAACCCATCTTCCGCTGCTAAATTGTGCTGAATGTATTTGTGAGGATTGATGTAACCTACAGGTTCCGTTGCTCCTGTTTCAATTGACTTTAAAAGGTCAACTACTTTTTGTTTGTTTCCCATCTGATTTAAGTTTTTTGTTGTTGAAACGGATTTTCTTGTGGTCGTGCAGGCAGCTAAACAAACTATTATTATCACAGCTGCACTTATTAGTATATTCTTCACGTTGTTGATGTTTAATTACAACGCAAAGATGCCATGGTAATGAAGGATGGAAAAGGTAGAAATGGTCCTTTGAATGATACTTTTAGTCCAACCTGAGATTCTCCCGAAATTCAGTAGGCGTCGTCAGGGCGTGTTTTTTGAAGTATTTAATAAAGTTAGTCGGCTCTTCAAAACCCAAAGAAAAGCCAACCTCTTTTATGCTTTCGTTGGTATGTGCCAATAGTCTTTTGGCTTCCAGCATTATTCTGTCATCAATTATTTCTTTTGGTGTTTTACCCAAAACCTTTGTTGTAGCCTGGTTAAGGCGTTTCTCTGTAATAAGGATCTGTCTGGCATAATAACTGACCTGTTTTTGCTCTTTATAATGTGCTTCCAAAAGGTCTTTAAACAACATTACATAATCAAGGTCAGCACCTTTTTTAATTTCAGTAAATCCTTGTGTTCGCCTTATTCTTTCTGCATGCAAAAGGAAATTATGCAGCAGGTTTTGTAAGATGTCTTCCTGAAAATTGTCTTTTGTGTGATTGAGCTCCCCGATCATTTGCTGCACTAAACCGGCAAACAATTGTATTTGCTTTTGAACCTGTATTTGCGACACTGAAAGCAGGTCGTTAAACAAAATAGTATTCCTCAAATACCTGGTGTCTATTTCTGTTTGACAGTAAAAGCTATCGGTAAACAGGATAGAAATACCTTCAAAAGGTGTTTTGTCGGCCAATTGTTTTACCACGTCTTTATTTAAAAACAAAACAGTGTTTGGCTGTATATGGACAGCTTTAAAGTCGACCCAAAGTGTTGGATTGCCATTTTGAAACCAAATTATTTGATAGAACCCGGTGCGGTGTACGGTGGTTAGGATGTCGAAGTTTCGTTTGTAGAATTTAGACAAGTCCACAATTTCAAATTCTTGTGGAAGTCCTTTTTTGAAGTTGTATGTTTTGATTTCTGTAGTCATTCGCAGGTTGCTTCTACAATTACCGCTATCACAGCAATATATATAACTTTTTGCACCTGCTTAGATTATTCCGGAACATTAAACAGAAAGATAGCGCTTCGCTGTACCCGCCCACGTAACCATGGAACGGGCTTACCAACAAAAAAGCCGCCTGGTTAATAACCGGCGGCTTTCTACTGGGCGAGTGCAATATGCTACTATGTAAATCGGTATCCCAATGTTTTACCTGACCTGCAACTTCTGGCTGGTCACTGTGTAGGTACTGGTATTTGTCAGTTCTACCACATACATCCCACGCTTAAGGTCACTTATTCCGACGCCGCTACCACCAGCATTGTTGATTACTTTGACCACCCTGCCCGACATATCAACAATCCGGATGGTCATGGTTGCCTGGTTCGCCCAGGCAATATACACAGTACCTGTGCTGGATGCGGGCTGCGGATAAATGGCGATGCCATCATTGCTTTTTCCGATCGTTACCGGAACAATGGTACTTAGCCGGTAACTACCGGTTTGCTTAACTGCCTTTATCCGGTAATACACACGGTTGGTTGTATAGCCCATCATTGATGGGTACAACAGGTCGTTGTACTTATAAGTTCTGGACTGGTTCACCGCTGTGACAGTTGCTTTATGAATCGTTTCAAAAGTGGTCCCGTTGGTGCTTTTCTGCACTTCATAATACAGTACATCCGACTCGTCATCCACGGTCCAGGAAACAGCTACTTCATCAGTGTTTACTCTGGCCACCAGATCAATCCGGCTTAATGCCAGCAGTACGTCGGGACAGGCGATCGCATTGGCGCCCGTGAAAGGGATCGTTTCCAAAACAATATCGTCAATGTAATAATCATTGCCACTGTTGTTGCTGAGCCCATTAGCCATATAAACAATTACATCCCGGCCCATGCTGGCGCAGGAGGCAGGAAAGGTAAATTCGTACACGATCTGCTGCCAGCTTCCGGCGGAACCAAAAAAGGGAGAAGTATACGATCCCAAGATATCGGCATCTTCCGGATCAAGGAGCTGCATAGACACCATCGAGGAAGGATTCACGAGGTACATCCAGGCCGATAAACGGTACGTGTTACCGGGAGTCAGGGTGGCTGTCCGGCGATAGAAACCGTCCAGGATGGTTCCTGCATTAATTGCCAGCACAGCTCCATTCAGGTCACCTGTATGGTCTGCATTGCCATTGGGCGTAGCAGGATTGTTGGCGCCACCCCAGGTGTTACCGATGGGTTCGGGTCCGGTCCAGAACCACCAGCCGGGTACAGGCCATGCGTCGCGTATATTGGCCGGAGCAATCACTGCATAGCAATTGTTTTCTATCTGTTTTTGGTTGGTGGTGCCATTGGGATCTGCCCAGGTATAAGAGCCAGAAGGCATATATGGCGAAGTTTGCCGGGTAGTTGTCTGGCCGAAGGTTTCATTAAAAACGACCTGCGCAGAACTTTGTAAAACAATACCTACCAACAAAAGGGTAAGCGTAACGGATAAACGGGTACGGATCATCACTTGCAATTTGGGCACCAATCAGCATATATGCTGCCAGAATCTAATACATTAAAAACCATATAAGTAAAAGTTTGCACTTATCTCAAATGCTCCCTTTTTTGGAAAGAAAGTCCCTGTTAGAGAAAATGACTGGCAAACTCAATCACGCCGGAAAAAGGGCAAAGAATGTTAACTAAGCAGTAAGCAAATAGATTATGCAGAATAAAAATGTATTCTGTACGGCCTGATAGCTAATTTTAGGTAAAGACCCGCCAATGAAAAAAGAAAACAACCCTGAAATTAAAAACGGATCCCTGATCATCTCGGTTATGCTGGCAGTGAGCAATGTGCCTGCGGCAGTAGTTTGGTACCAAAAGGCGCTTGGTGCAAATCTGTTGTGGAGCTTAGGTTCAGTGGCAGGCCTGGAGGTGGCGGGTGCCACTTTTTTCCTGGGGGAACCCGCTAATAACGGCTGGGAGAGTCCTGCCCAATTGGGTATTACAACAACACGGATAGAGGTATTTTGCGATGACCCAGACACATTTATTGAACGTGCCGTGCAGGCAGGAGCCAATGGTAGCCGGGACCCTGTTAGAAATCATGAAGCTCCCTGGGGCACTCACAGGCAAGGAGGTTTTATTGATCCGTTTGGACATATATGGCTGGTTGGCGACAGGTCGCCTTTAAACAGGTTTCCGTAACTGACTGTAACCCCCACCCCAAAGTGGTACGATTTTTTCTTACCATTGCCCAGAAAACTCCACCAACCTTATGATCCGGGTAATGATCATTGATGATGAACCGGCTATCCGTAAAGATACCCAGTCCCTGCTGCAGCAACAGCCGGATTTTGTGGTAGTAGCCGCCTGCGGTAGTGTACAGGAAGCCAACATCATCATCCCGGCTACACAGCCCGACCTGCTCCTGCTCGATATACAATTACTCGACGGCACCGGCTTCGATATCCTCCAGTCCCTGCAATCGCCCTGCAAAGTTATCTTTATCACCGCTTATCATGATTATGCCCTCAAGGCTATTAAATACGGGGCGCTCGACTACCTTCTGAAGCCCCTCGATGAAGAAGAGCTCAAAGCAGCCCTTGAAAAAGTACGCCAATCCGGTATCAGCCAGCCGCAGCCCGACCAGCTTGCCATCGCACGACAGTCGTTCCAGCAGGGCGGACTACACAACCGCATCGTGCTGCGCTCCCAGCAATACCTGAAAGTAGTGCCCTTCGAAGAGATCATTTACTGCCACAGCGATACCGGCTATACCACGTTCTTTCTCACCGGCGACCGAAAGATCGTGGTATCCAAATCCATTAAGGAATACGAAGAGTTGCTGCCGGCCTATTTTATGCGTCCGCACCAGTCCTACCTCGTCAACCACCATTTTATTGATACCTATCATAAAGACGGATACCTCGTATTGAGGAACAATACCGAAATACCCGTATCCACCCGTCGCAAAGATTTTGTCATTGAATACCTCACCGGTGTTCGCTAATGCCATTATAACCCTTATGAATATATTTCGCACCATCATTGCCTCCATTGGTCTATGCCTGTTGGCGGCCGCCTGCCGTAATGCCTCCTACCCAACACCGCCGGCATCCCGGCAGGCGGCAGCAGATTCATTGGTCAAGTTCATGTACGCCACCATCAACCCGCACTTCGTTGACGAAAATGTATCCGCCTCCCGCAGGATCCTCGACAGCCTGGCTCCTGTTGTAAAACAATATGATCATTACTCCTTTACCTGTGCCTGGCTGCGCTTTATGGGCATGCAATACCTGCTGGAGAAAAAATACGACAGCTCACTGATCAATTATCGGCAGGCGCTGGCCATAGCTACTGAGAAAGACACCACCCTTAAGCAAGTGGTGGCCGCCAAAACCCAGCTCTCTGAACTGTTTAAGGAAAGAAAACAGCTTGATTCAGCACTTGTTTATGCCAGGGAGGCGTATTACCTCGCCAAGAAGGTAGACACCAGCGGACTACCGATGATCCTCCTGAAATTAACTACTGTTTATTTTGATATCGGTGATATGGCGGCATTGCGCAATTATCTCTTTGAAGGTTTTAGATTAAGCGCCAATAAACCCAAATACCGCCTGGCCTTTGCCAACAATATTGCCACTTATTATGATAATCTCAGGGAAACAGACTCCTCCCTGCAGTTTTATAAAGATTTTGTAGAGAACGATTCCAGCTTATCCAACTCCTGGTACGACGCCATAAAATACGAGAACTTTGGTATCCAGCTTACGCGGAAAGACAAGCTGGAAGAAGGTTTGCAATACCAGCTCAAAGCTTTAGCGATCAACCGCAAATTGGACCGGCTGGATGGCGCCACCCTGTTTAATACCGCCGTAACTTATAGTAAGCTGCACCGGTTCGACACGGCAGCCACCTACCTCGATCAGGCCCTGGAACTTGCCACGAAAGAAAAAGACCTGGAGACGATTACCTCCATCTGGCGACGCAGGTCCAGCAACCTCAGCATGCAGCAACGCTACCGCGAAGCACTCGATGCACTCGATTCTTCCTATACCCATTATGAACTGGAAGTAGATTCTTCACTGGCCACCAAAGCCCGCGAACTGGAAACACAGTACGCCGTGAAAGCGAAAGATGATGAAATACACACACTGGCTTTCTCCAACGAGGCCAACCGGAAGATTGGCCGGCAACAGCAATGGATCATTATAATCCTCGCCAGTGCCTTTGCATTACTCGGCATTCTGGGCTTTATGTTCTGGCGCCGCCGGAAGCTCGCGGAGAAGTTAAAACAAACATCCCTCGAACAGCGGCTGTTGCGCAGCCAGATGGAACCGCATTTTATTTTCAATACTTTGTCCGTATTGCAAAGCTTTATACGGAACAACGAAGGCGAAAAAGCGATCCGTTACCTCAACCAGTTTGCCAGACTGCTGCGGGTTACACTCGAAAATTCACGGGAAAGCTTTGTCCCTCTGAAAGAGGAAGTAACTGCGCTGGAAAACTACCTGAGCCTGCAGGCGATGCGGTTTGAAGGAAGCTTTGATTACCACGTTCATGTATATGACGGGTACGAAGAAGATGAACTTATGATACCCCCCATGCTCCTGCAGCCCTTTGTTGAAAATGCCATCCTGCATGGTATGAAACAGCTTAACCGCAAAGGACATATAGAAGTGACCATCTCCAGGGAACTGCATGTGTTGCGTTGTGTGATTGATGATAACGGAGCAGGTATACAAGCATCCCCGGTTCCGCCACAGAAGCGCTCGCTATCTACCATGATCACGCAGGAAAGACTGGCCATCCTCAGCAGGCAAACCAGGCAACCCGCCAGCATCTCCATTATAGATAAAAGCCAGGAACAATCTCCCGGCACCCGCGTGGTGCTCCACATTCCCTTCCGGAAAACGTTACCATTCAGCGGATCGCGTGAAAAAGCCAGCGAATTTTAAAAAGGTACAGGCGTTTCTGAATTCTCCGTTTTTTCGCTTTTGTGCTGTGGTATGTTTGCTTTATCAATCAACCACAAAACGCAAATATGAAAAAACACACGCTCAGCCTGCTGCTCGCTATCTGCATGATGGTTTTCTACTCCTGCAGCTCCGGTGGCGGCAAAGCCTTTGAAACAACGGAGGGAATGGCGGATATCACCGGCCAGCTCGACGATGAATTTGGAAAAGATGCCAGTTACACCAGCGTAATTCTCAGCTATCATAAAGACATTGGTACGATGGTCTCAGCTACCGGCACCAAGGACCCGGCTTCCAAAAAACTGATCGAAAAACATAGAGCCAATAAAGGTTGGGAAGACCGTTCAGAGATCACCCTCGAAATTGAAGGGGATGCCAAACCGTCTGACTTCATGTTTACCCTGAAAGATGTAGACAACCTGAAGAAGGTACCTGAGATGGTGAAACTGTCCGTAGACAAGATAAAGAAAGAGAAGAATTTTGATGTAGTGGTAGAGAGCGTGAATGTGAGTGCGCCAAGCAGGATCAATAGCCCTGAAGATAAACTACGCTACCTGATCAATTGCGCGCCTCCCAATGGCGGCACGAAGTTTACCATGATCTTCGACAATACCGGGAATTTCCAAAAGATGTTGTACTAATCTTGCCCATACAGCCAGGTATACAGCCAAAGTATAGCCGTAAAATTTTTACCCCCTACAGCCCTGCCGCTTTTTTAAAGCTTAAATCCTTCCAATTATGACCTTACAACTCTCCGGTGCAACTCCTACTGTCAATGAGCTGCACACCATCATCAAAAAGCACCTCGACGGAAAATACACCTGTGATGTGGTGCACGACCGCTGGTCGCTCAATTTTTCCGGGCCTAAACAATGTGTGCTGATCAAAAAATCGGGCATGATCGGCGTGGGCGTTTTTGTGAACGAAAAAAAGAAAATCGTTGATGTAGACGGCATTGTTCCCAACCAGATCCTGGACAGGGTGGTTTTTGGCAACTTTATCACCCGGTTACTGCTGGTATCTTCCTGGAACAAACTGGAAGCAGAAGTAGCCGATGTACTAAACGAAAAATTATCCTGATACCCTATCTCCCCGAACCGGTATGTTTTCCTTTTTTAGAAAGAAAGAAAAGCCCCTGGCTCCAACGCATGATTTCGCCTCACTTATCAACAGGCGGGCAGAAGATTTCAGGGCTTTCTATGCAGAACGGTTCGGGGAAAAGCTTAACTACCAGTACAAGAGTCTGTACCTTATAGATACCATCGTTGGGGAAGCCCGTGTGAGCGCCGCCACCATTGACCGAAAACAATGGCTGGCGACGCATGCGGGCGCTTATGTATACCGCGTTGCTTCTTTAAGGCTGGCGCATTTCCAGTACCTGTGGTATCACCCACTTGATCAGCCGATGATGGTAGTAGGCATGCCGGATTACCGGATCACTTTATTGGGCCAACAGGCCGTACAACAACGGCTGGAAGCCATATTTGAACCAACCCTGTATCAACTCTACACCAATTTTGAGCATGCCCTGGTATATGCAAAGCCGGGTGATGACCTCTTATTTGTCTAAAGATTATATAACCGGCAGGCAACTTCCCAACAGATATGGTCAATCTGTATGGTATGGATTTTGCCTTCCAACACAAACCATTAGTCATGAATCAAAACGCCATTGAGCAATATTTACAGTCGCTGAAAGCCATGGGGTTGAGCGACGAAGCGATCGCTATGTACCGCCAGCAGATGGAACAATCCATGCAGCTTTCCAGCCAGTGGGCCAGTCAACTGAACCAGTTTGGCCAAAACATCCAGCAGTTCAATGCGATGTTTACCGGCGATAACAGCGATGACAACGCTCCCGCCGATGCGCAGACCCTCCTGCTTAACCCCGACAGCACACTCACACCCGAAGAACAATGGGCCATCGCCTGTGGCGCTGATCTTGCCCTGTTGAACGGGCAATACCTCAATGATCTTACTACCGGCTTTACAAAACAGGAATGCCGGGAGCTGCTCTCCGAATGGTGGGATATTGACAGCAAAGAAGAAGTGCTCGATATGATCAACTGGTTGTTCCAGGAAGGCCACCGTATACAATATGATATCATCTGGCAGGCCATGAATGCGGTCTCTATCAAGGAAAGCAAGGCCTTTCTGCGGGAACATGTGGTGGCCAATCAAATGGAAGAAGAAGCTGCCATGCAACGTCTTCGCAATATGCGCGACGCCATCGAACTTTTCCAGCAACATGAATTGATCGGCAAAGGCACGCAGCCTGAAATGCTGATCTGGGATTATGCGCGCATCATCAATCTTTCCAGGGGCAGTTTTGATGCCGGCTATCTCTCCCGCGAAGAAGCCCTCGACATTATCCTGCGCTGCGTGGAACCCATCCGGAAAATGTATACTTCCTGGAAACAACTATCGGTTTCCTACCAGTTTGCCCGCTGTGTCTGGAACGGGGTTGATGAAGACATATTTGAAGACATGATGGCTGGTATGGAGGTATTGCTTACCGATCCCAATAGCCCCTGGGTGAAAATGCCGTGGTGAGATAAATGGCTCGTCAAGAAGGGATTCACATAATGAACAGGCTTTCAATCATTTCCGTTTATGGAAAAAATTTAGAAAAAAGTGAACCTTTTCAAAACTCGTTCAAAGCATGTGTCAACCATGTGTGAAACATGTGTCTTTCATTGGAGAAAGTACCCTTTTGACACATGGTTGGCACAAGGATGACACAAGGTTTATAGAAGGATAGCGCCGGGAAGCTGCTATTTGACGGGGGTCGCAGCCAACTCTTTTCTGATGACCGGCGCGACCTGTGTACCAAACAGCTCAATGGAACGCATCATTTGTTTGTGCGGTACTGAACCCACACTCATCTGTGCCAGAAAACGGGTATTGTGGAAGAGTTCATACTGATACATGATCTTATCAATGATCTCCTGTGGACTGCCTACCAGCAAAGAACCACGTTTACCACGCATGACTTCAAACTGTCCGCGTGACATGGGGCCCCATCCTCTTTCCCGACCTATCCGGCTCATAATATCCGCATAAGAAGGAAAGAATACATCGGCAGCCTGCTGTGAAGTGTCTGCAATAAACACATGCGAATTAATACTTACCTGCAACGTTTCCGGGCTGTGCCCGGCCTGTTGCGCAGTATCCCTGTAAAGCTGTATCAGTGGCGCAAAGCGATGCGGTTCACCACCAATAATGGCCAGGGCCAGTGGTACGCCAAGGTTTCCTGCACGCATAATGGATTCGGGCGTACCGCCTACAGCTATCCAGATGGACAGTTTATCCCGGTATGGACGGGGATATACACCAAGATTATTGATAGCAGGCCGATGCTTCCCCTTCCAGGTGATCTTCTCTTTTTCATTCAGTTTAAGCAACAGGTCCAGCTTTTCGGTAAACAGTTCATCATAATCCCTGAGATCATATCCAAAAAGCGGAAATGATTCTATAAAGGAGCCGCGGCCCGCCATTATCTCGGCCCTGCCGCCCGACAGCAGGTCAAGGGTAGCAAAATCCTGGAACACACGCACAGGATCATCTGAACTTAAAACGGTCACGGCGCTGGAAAGCTTTAAGCGCTTTGTTCTGGCAGCAGCGGCGGCCAATACCACAGCAGGAGAAGAAACCAGGTATTCTACACGATGATGTTCTCCTATCGCAAATACATCCAGCCCTACCTGTTCGGTAAGCTCCACTTCTTCCAGGAGGTCTTGCATACGCTGGTAAGCACTGATCATTTTGCCTGTTACCGGATCGGGGAGATTATCTACGAATGTGCAAATACCTAATTCCATAGTTTTTATATTGACTGCTGCTGAGGTGCTGTAATAACACCTGTAGCGCTAAATTGTTATGCCAGTAGTGTTGCTATTAATAATAAATGGAGCCATAAAGACTCCATCTATTTGTTTTTATCAATAAGCCGACGATAAAACTTTTATGATGCAACTGCATTTATTTGGTTGCGACCTTTAATTAATTAACGCTTCAAGCTGTATTTTGTTCGCACCCATTTGCCACCTCTCTACAAAGATGTTGATTCTTATAGGATTACACTTCCCTTCGCAGCACTTCCAACGGCGGCCTGTTCACCACACTGCGGCTGTTAAAGATCCCTATGAGAATGGTAAGCAGCGAAATGGCCACAAACAGGATAATAACCGGCCACCAATCGGGTGAGAAAGGTGTTTTAAAGCTATAGCGCGCCAGCGCCCAGCTACCCGCCAGTGATAAAAGGATGCCGGTAGCAGCTGCCAGTGCTCCCAGGAAGAAATATTCCAGGGCAGTGATGGCCAGTATCTGCCTACGGCTGGCGCCCAGTGTGCGCAACAGCACACTTTCCTGCATACGCTGGTATTTGCTGATGAGTACGGAAGCAATGAGCACAATTAATCCCGTGATAATGCTAAAGCCGGCCATAAAACGAATCACAAAACCGATCTGGCTGAGCACATCATCCAGCACTTTTAATATCAGGTGCAGGTCAATGATGGAAATATTGGGATAATGGCGCACAACGGCCTGCTGAAAACGGGCTGATACTTCCGGTGAAGGTACCCGTGTAATGAGCACATGGAATTGCGGAGCAGGTTCCAGCACACCCGGCGGAAACACTACCCGGAAATTGGTTTGCACCCGTTGCCAGTCTACCTTCCGCATACTGCCGATCACTGTTGGCACCAGCGTGCCTTGTACATTGAAGAGTATGCTGTCTCCCATCTTTACATTGATGCGTTGCGCATATTGCTCTTCCATGGAGATCGGCACTACCTCGCCGGGAAACTTAACAGGACCCGAAAGCTTGCCGGCCGTCAGCTTTTCAGAGTCGGTAAGCGAATCCCGGTAGGTAACACGGAACTCCCATTCAAAAGCACGTTCTGATATTTTGGAAGCGGTATCTTTTCTAACGTCTGCAGCGGTCTTTCCATTAATGGCTTCAATACGCATGGTAACGATAGGCACCTGTTGCAGAACAGGCAACTGATATTGTTTCGCCAAAGCAGCTACCGAATCTTTCTGGCTACTTTGGATATCGAACAGTACCATATTGGGCTGACTGCCGCTACCAGTGAGGCTGACGCGATTGATGAGCATGCTTTGAATAAAATACAGCGTGCTGATGAAGAGTGCTCCTAACCCGATGGTAGTGATGAGAATGATCGTTTGATTATTGGGACGATAGAGGTTGGCAAAGCCTTGTCGCCACAGGTAGCTCCAGGAAGCAGGGAAGAAGCGACGAACGAGCCACATAAGGAGTCGCGCAATCCCTGCCAGCACCAGGAAGGCCGTGAGTATGCTGATGGTAAACACGATGGCCTGCATCCAGCTATGTACCTGCCACCAGGTAAACACTACAATGAAAGAAAGAATGAGGATATACACCAGCCATTTGAGCGGATCGCGGAAAGAACGTGTAGGCTCAAAGGATAACCGGAGCGTATACAAGGGCGATACATTACGGACCGAAAGCAATGGCAGCAGTCCAAAGAGCGCTGCTATAATGGCGCCGAGGGCAATGCCCTTTCCGATGGATGGCCAGGAGATGCCGGCCGTTATTTCAATGGGTAGGAAGTCTTCCAGTACCGTGGGCAATACCTGCTGAATGAGCGTACCAACGATGGCGCCCAGTATAGATCCGATGATACCAATACCCACAATCTGAATAAGGTAAATAAGAAATGCCTGGCCAGAGTTTACACCCAAACAGCGGAGGATGGCAATAGAGCTGATCTTTTCCCGTATATAAATATGAATGGCGCTGGCTACACCAATGCAACCCAGTAACAGGGCAATAAAACTGATGAGGGTAAGAAACTCATTCACGTCTTCAAAAGAGCGGCCGGTATTTCTTTTGCGCTCTTCCACCGTATCGTAATCGAGCCCTGCCTTTTCAAGACGGCCTTCTATAGATTCTACTGTTGTGGGTACCTGTGATGGATGGTTGTATTTATAATAGAAGTTAACACCTACACGGCTGCCTCTTTGTATGAGCCCCGTTTGATCCAGGTATTTCAGGGGAATATAGACGGGCGGCGCTACAGTGGTGGAGAGGCCTGTGCGGCCCGGTGCTTTATTGAGTGTTCCTGCAATGGCAAATGACACATCACCAATCAGTATGGAGTCGCCCACCTTTGCATTGAACTGCAACATAAGGGTTTTATCTACCAGCGCCTGCTGTTGTGCCCGGAATCTTTTGCCGGCTGCAACAGGCGTGGTTTCCAGGGCTCCATAATACGGGAAATCTCCCTGCAGTGCGCGGACCTGTACGAGGCGGGTTCCCTGGCTTTTGGTGAAATAGATCATCGAAGCGAATGTGCGCTCTTCAGACCGTTGGTCGCCCAATGAATCCAGTAAGGGACGGATGTTCTTATTGATGGGCTTGTTGCTTTCTATTACAAGATCGGCGCCAACAAGGGTCTGCGCCTGTTTGTCAATGTCTTTACGCACATTATCGCCCAGGGAAAAGGTAGCAACGAGGGCAGCAATACCCAATATGATAGAGGAGATGAAGAGCAGCAGGCGGGAACGGTTGCGGCGGCTATCCCGCCAGGCCATCAGGAGGAGCCACCTCAGATTGAGCTTCTTTTTATAGATAAATCTTTCTCTATCCATTATTTGAATTTCAGAATTTGAACATTACTCCGAAGGAGTCCTTCGGACTGGTTTCAGGATGCCTTAATTCCGTTCATCGCCCACAAGGTGGCCACCTTTAATCCTGATGATCCGTTTTGTTTGGGCGGCCAGTTCCAGGTTGTGGGTAACAATAATGAGGGTAGTACCCGCTTCCTGGTTAAGGTCAAAGAGCAGCTTGATGACTTTATCACTCGTCTCCGCATCGAGGTTACCGGTAGGTTCATCGGCAAACAATATGCGGGGATTGTTGGAGAAGGCGCGGGCCAGCGACACACGCTGCTGTTCGCCACCTGAAAGCTGCGTAGGGTAATGGTGTATGCGATCGGCCAGACCTACTTTGTCCAGCAGCTCAACAGCGCGTGGGCGTATATTCTTTTCGCCCCGCAATTCCAGTGGCACCATCACATTTTCGAGGGCGGTCAGGGTGGGCAATAGCTGGAAATTCTGGAAAATGAACCCTACATAGCGGTTGCGCACCTGTGCACGTTCGTCCTCACTTAGCTCATTGAGCCGGATATTATTGAGTTCCACAGCCCCGTTACTGGCACGGTCGAGGCCAGCGCATAGGCCAAGCAGGGTGGTTTTTCCACTGCCGGAAGGCCCCACAATGGATAGAGTAGACCCTGCTTCCACAGAAAAGTTAATATCATTCAATACCTGCAGGGTATGGCCGCCACCCTGGTAAGTTTTGCTTAAATTCCGGATATTCAGAATAGTCTCCATAAGTTTGTTTATATAGTCGTGCCTGCCAGATTTATATTACTGTTGGAATACAAAATTTACAGGCATTGTTATTGAGGAATCACTGTGGGCTCTGAAAATACACCATTAAACGAACATAAAAGAGCAGTACATGTTTAACGGAATCCTAATTCGGGCGATAAATTATTATATGTTGAAAATATTGCTGATAAGCGGTTTTACGGGTATGCTGGCATTCGCGGGCTGTAAGGACAAACCGGCCGCAAAGGATACTACCGGCCCTGCTTCCTCAAAAACAACGGAAGCTACTGCCCCAGCGGCTCCCGACTCAGCCAAACACATTGTGTTTTTTGGGAATAGCCTTACAGCAGGTTATGGCCTGGACCCTTCGGAAGCATTTCCCGCTGTGATACAGGAAAAGATAGATTCGTTGAAACTGCCTTATAAGGTAGTCAATGCCGGGCTGAGTGGTGAAACTACAGCGGGCGGCAAAGGCCGGATTGACTGGCTGTTGCAGCAGCCGCTGGATGTGTTTGTACTGGAACTGGGCGGTAATGATGGATTGCGTGGTATACCTGTAAGTGAGACCGGCAAGAATTTACAAGACATTATTGACCGGGTAAAAGCAAAATACCCCCAGGCCAAAATACTACTGGCAGGCATGCAGGTACCACCCAATATGGGCAGCAAGTATGCCGGCGAGTTCAGGGCAGTGTTCCGTTCGCTGGCCGACAAGAATAAGCTCCCACTAGTACCCTTTCTACTGGAAGGGGTGGGTGGCATTCCGGAGCTGAACCAGCCGGATGGTATTCATCCTACCGCACGGGGGCATAAGATCGTGGCAGAGAATGTGTGGGAAATGCTGAAGGTGATGCTATGATATGGGTGTCATCCCGCAGGAATAAGGCAATAGAGAAACACCCTTTTAGAGCCCTTTGGCTACAAATACAAAGAAACCGGTTGGTTACACAACTATTTTTCTTTCCCCACCGCTAATAGCATAAAATCCACATTTGTCCACGGCTGATTGCCGTTCCGAATACATGCTTAGATTTGCCGCTACACCATTTGTGAATGACGCATCCGTTTTTTACCTATCAGAAATTCATTAAGGATACTGTGACGCTGAAGTTGTTGCGAACCGGTAACGCGTCGTTGATCCTCAGCTTTTTACATACTGCTTTCAAAGATGCTGATAAGATCTATATCAGCAATGCCGACCTGATCCAGCACCTGGCCAATTACCTGCAAGAGATTGATTATACAGATGCTGACCAGGAAACAGCGGTGCGCGAGCTGGGCTATTCGTATGAAGACAAAGCCCGCAGTTATATTAACCGCTGGACAGATGAGGCCTACCTGCACAATTTTATAGATGATGGCAGCAAGCAGGTGATGTATCAACTGAGCCGGCATACGGTAAAGGCTTTCCAGATATATGATCTTTTACAGGAAAGAGAATTTGTAGGAACGGAAAGCAAGTTTGAGGACCTGTTCCGCAAGTTGCAGGAACTGGTAACGAACAGCAACAGCAATCCTGATGAGCGCATTCTACAGTTAGAAAAAGAGAAGAAGGAGCTGCAGCAACAGATCAATGAAATACGCCGCAGCAATACTGCCGCCACTTTTGAAGGCTACCAGGTAAAGAGCCGCTGGGAAGAGATTGTGCGATTGAGCAATGAGTTGACTGGTGACTTCAAGGAAGTAGAGGATAATTTCAAGAATATTTACCGGCAGATCAGCCTGGAACATGCAGACGCAAAGCTGACCAAGGGCCAGTTACTGAAGCTGACTTTTGATGCATTGGATGAATTAAGGAATAATGATCAAGGCAAGAGCTTTTATGCCTTCTGGATGTTTTTGATGAATGATGAGAAGCAGGAAGAACTGAACCAGTTGACCGATGCCGTGTACCGGGTGCTGGAAACACACCAGGTGACAACAGAACATCAAAGTCTGCGCAAGCTGAAAACGCGGCTGCACTATGCCGCCAGGAAGGTGCTGGATACGAATGAGCTGCTGGGCTATAAACTGAGCAGGATCGTAGCAGAAAAAGAACAGGCAGATAGAAGAGCTTTAAAGGAAACCCTGCAACAGATCTTCCAGATGGCCATCCAGCGCATTGAAAAGCCGGTACCAGAAAGGGCCTTTTATATTACCGTAGATGACCGTCCGGAAATTAAGATGCCGCTGGAAAGAAAGCCTGGCGAGAAACCGGTAGAAAGCAAGTTTGATGCAGCACCCAAAGTAGCCACCCTGCAACTGGATGCAGCAACAGCATTGAATGGATTGTATGGTGATGAGATGATTGACAAAGGTTTGTTGCTGCAAAACATACAGGCACTGTTGAAAAAACAGTCGCAGGTGACTTTGAAGCAGGTAGTGGAAACCTATCCGTTGAAAAAAGGGCTGGCCGAGTTGCTGGCTTATATTACGCTGATACAACAGTATGACAAGCATGCCGTGAGCGATGAGGCAACAGAAGACATCCTGTTCGATGCAGCGCAGAAGAAACATTTACGCTTACCTCAAATTATATTCAATAAATGAGTGTGACATTACTACCCTATGCCAGGGCCATTGTGCAATTGCTGAGAGGCCCGGTATATAGTGATGACCAGGAATACTGGAACAGCCTGCTGAAATACCAGGTGGAAATTACCCAGCATTTTAGCGGGCTGGGGCTGGATACGGTGATCCAGAAAGAAGATGGCTATGCTTTTATCCGGCAGGCAGAGTTGGATGATAAAGGCACAACGATTGGTTTGATCAGCCGCCGGCCATTGACGTATGAAGTGAGCCTGTTGTGTGTGCTGCTGCGCAAGCTGCTGGACGATTTTGAGATCAGCAATACCGATAATAAACGTTTTTACCTGAAGCGAAAGCAACTACGGGCCGAGCTGGAAACTTTTTTCAAAGAAAAGAGCAATAAGGTAAAGCTGCTGAAGGACCTGGACAGTTATATTAACCAGGTGCTGGACCTGGGTTATATCAAGGTAACGGAAAATGATGAGCAATACCGGGATGAGGATACGTTTGAAGTGCGCACGATCATCAAGGCGCGGTTTAGCAATGATGTATGCCTGGATTTTTTAAATCAACTGAAAGAAGATGTTAAGTCTGTTTAGTACTGATAGCGGCAAGGCTGGTTTCCGTTTGCATAAGATGCAATTGTACAACTGGGGCACGTTTGACGGCTCCATTTATACGATCAGCCCGGAAAGTGAAAACAGTTTGCTGACGGGCGCCAATGGAAGTGGCAAGACCACACTGGTGCATGCCATGCTTACTTTACTGGCAGCGGAACGCCGGATGCGTTCTTTTAACCAAAGCGCTGAAGGGAAGACCAAGAACGAACGAAGTGAGGAAAGCTATGTGCTGGGTGAGTATGGGGAGGAAACGGACGGCGAAACTGGTATACAAACAGCCCAGCGGCTACGCAATGACAAAACAAAGACTTATTCTATTGTACTGGGCACTTTTAAGAATGAAGAGCGGTTTGTGACCCTGGTGCAATGCCGCTGGTTCAGTGGCGCCGAGTTAAAGAAGAGTTTTATCATCGCCCATGCGGAATTGAATATACAGGAAGATTTCCGGCATTTTGATGCCCAAGGCAACTGGAAGAAGGTATTGCGGCAACGTTTTCCCAAGCGGGGCAGCAGGGACCTGATCGAATTTTTTGATGGTCCGAAGGAGTATAGTCAGAAGGTGCGGCATTATTTCGGTATGCGGAGTGAGAAGGCGCAAATGTTGTTCAACCAAACGATCAGCCTGAAGATATTGGGTAGCCTGGATGATTTCATCCGTAACCAGATGCTGGAAGAGAATGATATGGAGCAAGAGTTTCTCAATCTGAAGGAGCAGTTCAAAACACTTAGTGATACGCATACAGCCATCGAGAAAACCGTAAAGCAGATCGAGCTGCTGCAACCGGTGCAAACACTGCACCAGAAAGAGCAGGAGTTAAAAAAGCAATCTGATTATTACGAGAACCTGCAACAAATACAGCCCTATTATTTTGCTGCGTTGGAAAGCAAGCTATTGACGGGTGTAATAGAAGAGGCGAACCAGCAGCTTGGCACCGCCAAAAAGAAGAAACAGGAGCTGGACAATCATATTGCGGGAACTGATGAGCGGGAAAGAAAGATTGATAGCGATATCCGCAATAGCGATACGGGCCGGCAAATTGCTGACATGGAGCGGGAGCTGCGCCTGCTGGAAGTAAAGAAAGCCCAACAGTTGGAACAGAGTGAAGCACTGAATGAATGGCTGCGCACGGCAGGGTTTGGTGTAAATCCTTCCAAACTGGAGCTGGACCGGTACAAGGAAAAGGCAGCGCAGCAGCAAGCGTCGCTGGATAATGACCTGGCCATAGCCCGGCGAAAGTTGTATAATGCGGAAGATGTGGTAGCGGTACAACAACGGGAATATGACCAGCTTGAAAAAGAGATTGACTTATTACGCCGCCAGAAGAACAATATCACAGGACGGGTAGCGCAGATACGGGCAGAGATACTGGAGCATTGTGGCGCTTCGGCAGATGAAATCCCTTTTATAGGAGAACTGATACAGGTATTGCCCGAAGAAAGCAAATGGGAACCGGCACTGGAAAACCTGCTGCATGGTTTTGCCTTGCGCATGATCATCCCCACACAATATTACCAGCAGGCTACGAGCTTTATTAATGAGAATGACCTGCGGGGCCGCATTGTATATCACCATTATCATAAGGATGAAGGCCTGGGCCGGATGATGAAGGCCGATAAAGAAAGCATTCTGCATAAGCTGGAAATAAAAGAAGATTCGCCCTATGGCAACTGGGTATATGAGCAACTGTTACAATCTTACAATTATGCCGCTATACAAAATGTAAAGCAGTTGCAGCAATATGACCGGGCCATTACGATGCAGGGACTTACCAAGAACAAGCACCGGCATGAAAAGAATGACAGTCCGGAAGCAAAGCGCCGCCAGCAGTATGTACTGGGTTGGGACAATACCGCCAAGATCAAATCGCTGGTGAAGGACCTGGCCGAACTGGAAAAAAATATGGAGGAAAGCAAGCGGCAGGGCAAGAAGCTGGAAGCGCAGATCAGGGAGCTGGAGCAAAAGCAGGGAATGCTGCGTCAAATTGTAAGCATTAAGGAGTTTGAAGCAATAGACTGGAAAAGCACCAGCACAACGATACAGCAACAAACCAAACAATTACAGGAATTACAGAAAGGCAATAAGGCGTTGGATGCCTTACGCAAGCAGCAACAGTTATTACGCGAGGAACTGCGGCAACTGAAACAGGAAAATGAAGCCCTGGCAGAGAAGATGGGTGGTTTAAAGAATAAGGTGGAAGCCTGGAACCTGGCAGTACAACGCTCGGAGGATATCCAACGACGCTATGCGGCCACAGATATTCAAGAATACCTGCCATTGGTGGAGCATTATGTAAAGGAAGAGATTGACTATACCATTGACCTGGATGTACTGGACAAAGTGCAGAACCAGGTGCGGACAGCCATCCGCAATAAAGCAAAGGTATACACGGAAGATGTGCAAACGGTTACCCGCCAATTGGAACAAGCCATGCGAAAATTCAAGAACCCGGATGATGCCGCTTTGCACCAACAATTCCCCGATTGGAAGAACAGTACGTTTACCCTGAGTGACAGCGCTGAATTTGTAGCTGAGTATATTGTATTGCTGCATAAACTGCAACAGGAAGAACTGAAAGAGCAGCAGCAACGGTTCAAGAAGTACCTGAATGAGGAAATGATCAACCGGATGAGCAGCTTTAAGGAAAACCTGGATGCAGAGGCCGCCAAGATCAAGGACAATATCGGTAAGCTGAACCAGGCATTGAAGAATATCACTTACCGGCAAAACCCGCAAACGTTTATACAGCTTGACTGCAAGGAAGAGCTGAACCAACAGATCAAGGATTTCAAGTACCAGCTTAATAACTGGAAGCCCAACCTGGCAGAATACCAGCGCACACAGGATGACAGTATCCTGGAAAACAGTTTTGTGAAGATAAAAACCCTACTGGACGATCTTACGAAGCAGGAAAGCTGGCGCCGTGAAGTGCTGGATGTACGGAACTGGCTGAAGTTTACCGCCAAAGAGATTAAGGCCGAAGACAAACAAACGGTACATCGCAGCTATACCGGCACCGAAAAGCTGAGCGGTGGTGAGCAGGCCCAGCTTACGTATACGATCCTTGGTTCGGCCATTGCGCACCAGTTTGGCATTCACAGTGAAGGATATGAAACCCGCTCATTCCGGTTTATTTGTGTGGATGAGGCCTTCAGCAGGCAGGATGAAGAAAAAGCACGCTATCTGATGGACCTTTGCCGGCAGCTTCACCTGCAACTAATGGTAGTATCGCCTGCCAAGGCGGATGAGGTGAAGATTGTGGAGCCTTATATTTCCAAAGTGCATTTTGTGTACCGCCGAAATCACCGGGACAGTGTGGTGTATGATATGAGTATTATGCAGTTTCAGGAGAATAGGGAGAAGTATATGAGTAAGAAGAAAGTGGTGAGTAATTAATAGCGTTACTGTTCGTTTTCTTCTTCTCCGGTAGTAGCATCCATTACATCCCCTAAAAGGCCGGAGGATTGGTCTTTGGGAAGTTCCTGGACATTGCGAAGCTTTCTTTCGATAGCGCGGGAGCGGGCACCGGCTTGCTCTATGACGTTGCTGGCTTCCTGTAGTTTCTTTTGCGTTTTCTCCAGTATGCCGCCGAAGTTGCCAAACTCTGTTTTGACGGCTCCGAGGAGTTGCCATACTTCACTGGACCGCTTCTCAATAGCCAACGTACGGAAGCCCATCTGGAAGCTGTTCAGCAAAGCTGATAAAGTGGTGGGGCCAGTAATGATGATCTTATATTCCCGCTGTAAGGACTCAAACAATCCAGGTGTACGTAATACTTCTGCGTAGAGACTTTCGAAAGGCAGAAAAAGGATAGCAAAATCAGTAGTATTAGGGGGGTCTATGTACCGGGAAGCAATATCAAGCGCACATTTCCTGATGCCTTTGACAAAACTCTTACGGTGTTCTTCTATTAATTCGGGCACAGCTTTATCGTATGCTTCCAATAACAACTCAAAGTCTTCTTTAGGGAATTTGGAATCAACAGGCAGCCACACTATTTTTTCCTTGTCTCCCTTGCCGGGCAGTTTAACGGCAAATTCCACCAGTGCGTTAGATCCTTCTTTGGTTTTTACGTTTTTGGCGTACTGATCGGGCGTAAGGATCTGATCAAGGATACTTTCGAGCTGGTATTCGCCCAGCACACCACGGGATTTTACATTGGAAAGTACCCGCTTAAGATCGCCCACGCCGGTAGCCAGTTGCTGCATGTCACCCAATCCCTTGTGCACGGCTTCCAGTCGTTCGCTGACGAGTTTAAATGATTCGCCGAGGCGGCTTTCGAGTGTTTTCTGCAATTTCTCATCCACCGTAGTGCGCATTTCTTCCAGTTTCTTTTCGTTGCCGGACTGGAGCTCGGTCAGTTTCTTTTCCAGCGTTTCTCTTAGCTGATCCAATCTTTGCGAGGTGGCGGTATTCTGATCGGCTTGCTTATTAAGGAGTGCAAAGAAGTTCTCTTTTTGGGTAGTGTTAAAGTCGGTCAGGGACCTTGAGAAAACCTCCAGTTGCTCTTTTTGGCGGGCGGCATTTTCTTTCATGGAATTTGACAACTGATCGCCGAAAGCCTGCAATGCTTTGGAGAGTTCTTCACGGGTATCCCTGTTGGTGGCATTGGCTTCTGTTCTGTTGACGCTGATCTCTGTTTTTACAGCAGTTTCTATGCGACCAACCTCCCCGGCAAACGCATCCATTTTATAACGGATGTCGGAAAGCTGGCTGTTCTCTTTGGAACCGGTTGCTTTTAATAGCAGTATGATAACGATGATCAGCAGGCCTATAGCTATTGCGAGGAGTATCCAGGTGATTGTCATTGGTAGTAATTTCAATTGGATTCAACGATATTACGTTTTTAAACGTATATATTTACAAATATCCTCAACGTTGCTGTTTATGAAAAAAGGAATCTTATTCCTGTGCCTGCTACCCGTTATCGTTTGTAAGGCGCAAATTAAAACCGGAAGGTTACTCTGGAAATACCCTACCCAAAACAAGGTTGTAACCACTCCTTTTGTGGATAGCACTTTTGTTTACTATGGCAGTGAGGATGGTTATTTCTATTGTAATTCGATCAGCGATGGGCGCTTGTTATGGAAATATGCTACAGGACAGCCCATCCGGTCGTCAGCTACCGTTGCAGCCGGTAAAGTATTCTTTGGATGTGAAGATGGCCGGGTATACGCTCTGGACGCCCATAAAGGCATCTTACAATGGAAGTTTGCCACCAAAGGTGAACGCCGTTATGATCTGTGGGACTATTACCGGTCTTCACCCGTTTATTATAAAGGAAGGCTATATGTAGGAAGTGGCGATGGCAATGTATACGCCATTGATGCCAGGAATGGCAAGGAATTATGGCATTATGCTACAGGAGATGTTGTACATGCTGACCCGGCAGTAAGTAATGACACACTATTTATCGGCGGTTTTGACGGAAACTTTTATGCATTGCATGGAGCAACCGGTGCATTGATCTGGAAGTTTAAGACTATCGGAGACCGTTTCTTTCCCAAAGGAGAAATACAGAAAGCAGCTCTTGTAACAAAAGATGCTGTTTATTTCGGCAGCAGGGATTATAATATTTACGCACTCAATAAGTCGACAGGTATAGGCCTGTGGAATATGAAGGAGTATGGCAGTTGGGTTATTGCTACCCCCATGGAAAAGGGCGGCAAGTTATTCTTCGGCACTTCTGACTCGCATGCGTTTTATTCGCTGAATAATTTCTATGGCGAGGTACAATGGAAAGCCCGGCTACCTTTACGATCGTACAATACGCCCGTAGCTTATGATACTTTAATTTTTTCAGGCTGTTATGATGGCTGCCTCTATGGGTTTGGTGAAAAAGGCGGACAAATTGAATGGCGGTTTCAGACAGCGGGGAGCAGCAGGAATTATTTTACGGTATTTGATTCAACCGGGCATTTCAGAAAAGATTTTACCTTATATGGCAACGATTCAATCACCCTGGCTTCTGAGCAAAAGATTATGGGGCTGGGGGCAATCCTATCCACTCCGGCTGTTAAGGGTGGAGTGTTATATTTCGGAAGTACCGATGGGCATTTGTATGCGGTGCGGATAGATGAGGATAGGCGGCAATAAAAAACCCGCCTTACAGCGGGTTGGTATAATAATGTATGTTGGGTCTATGCTTCCTTCAATAGTTTCATAAATAGGGCAGCCTGCTCTTTGGTTTTTATTACCTGGTGCAGGGAAGAACTTACCGCCACCTTGGCTTCGGCCTTTTTGCCACTTGATTTGGCTTTCCTGGTAAGTGCCGCTACTTTTCGTTCTATTGTCTTTTCCATGATCTTCAAATTTACGGAGTTTTTCTGGTTTTTTACACTGCCGTCACTGCGGTTGTTTTAGATTGAAAATGAAGTAGTTGTACATGTGGTCCTGGGATATCAGCGCTCCTTTCTCAATTCTGAAGGGGTAAGGTATGATGTCCTCAAAATCAAAAGGATTGTCATATTGGGTTTTACCAAAGCGGGTTATGCGCACAAAGTATTTAACGCCAAACATGCGGAAGTGTTGGTGCAGGTAGTTAAAATTTCTTTGCAAGGCCCGGTAGTAGAAGTAAGCGCGGGCATTATCCGATCCATCAATGCCCAAATAATGATCGGGGTTGGTTCTTAGATACGCGAGGGCAGAGAATAAGATGGTGGAAAATACTTTTGAATAATCGGTGTGTGTAAGCTCGGCTTTATCGTCAATTTTCCCTTTGGAATTTTGTGGCCCGAAGGAAAGGTTGTAGACATTGGGCAGCAGCGCATGCGACTGGTTGCTGATCTTCACCAGCAAGGGTAAAGACCGGCCACTGTCCAGCTTTGTTTTAAAAGAGCTGACTCTCAGGTCCTCTGATATGTTATCAATTTCATATAGGTTATTGAAATCTATTTTGGGAGAAGCGGCCATAGATAAATTTTTGGTAAGCCAATGGTATATGCGAACATAATAATTTTAATTAAATTTAGACACTTAATGACCTCTTATGTCCCTTTTTACCTATTCCTGCCAACGTGCTACTGTTACCCTTATTATTTGCCTGTTTTTTAGCGCTATCACTCATGCACAAGTATGGCAATGGGGCCGCTCGCCCGTGGTAGGAGGAGGCACTACTGCCTTCTTTTTGAGAACGGCCGTTACCAGCAAAGGGCATACCCTGGCATTTGAGGGGTTTGGCAATAAGGGTATTTTCTGGATGTTTGATGAATTTGGCGGACTCCAATGGAAGAGAACGCTCACAGGCGCCAGTTCTGCGGAAGCAGTAAGTATGCAGGAATTTGCTTTGGATGGCCAGGATAATATATACATACTGTCCCGTCCCATCCTCAAAATTGATTCAACGACTATCGGTACGCCGGAGCCTTATGCGCTTACTAAATTAAGTCCATTGGGAAGGTTTATCTGGAGTAAGCAGATAACCATGGACGAGAATGCAGGTTTATCACGCAAACTGGAGGTGCAGGGTGACCAGGTGTTTTTTACTGCAGAGACGGATGCCGACATTAGTTATGAAGGCGTTACTTATGCCAGTAATAACAGCTACCGGGGAACCAGTTTTGTTTTTGCACTCGATACAGCAGGTCACACAAAATGGGTGAAGCGCATTTATGTTCCCGCCAGCAACCTGTGTGGCAGTACCGGGACGTACCCGATCAACCTCAGCATCAATAAAAACAAGCAGGTACTTTTTACCTGTGTAGCGAGTAGTGTACGCCAGTTATATATAGATAATGAGCTGGTAATTGATTCACCGGTATGCAAGACGGAGATCTTTTTTGCTTCTGTGCTGGATGGCCTTACGGGAAATGTGGTGTGGGCCCGGATAGTTCCATTTGATACCCTTGCGGTAACACCTAATTCCTACAGTAATACTATTAATTTCCCTAACCGGGGTGGGTTGCTGCTGGATAACGGTTATGCCGCTTTTTTTACTTCCGGGAAACGTGATACACTAAATGCCCCGCGGGCTACGGTCAGTGCGTATTCACAAAGCTGCCTCCTGGATGCGAGCGGTGAAACTGTACAGGTAAGCAATCTGGGCGCTTTTAATAATGACCTATACGCGATCACGTACCTGGCTAAGGATAGTAATAATAATATTTATTCAGCCGGTTCGGTATTTCCCACTTCAAATGACCTGACCAATTTTACCGGTATTTTCGAATTAAGGAAGCATAACCCGTTGTTTGAACCCACCTGGAAAAAGCAAATATTGTATTCAGGTCCACGGCCTACTACGCGGGTTCAGTCATTCAGCTACGGCTATCGCGGGGGAGCGGTGATTGTGGATGCCAGTTCAGAATCGGGCAGTTCCAAGTTGCTGCTGGGCAGCGAAAGTTTTATGATACCCGTTACCCCACGATACCTGCTGGCGCGTATTGCAGACTCGGTGAATGTCATGAGCGGGTATGTTTATTTTGATCTGAATAAGAATAATGTGTACGATACAGATGAACCGGCGGGAGCTAATATGGCCATCAGCAGCGCCAGCGGAGATACGCTGTACACTTTCACTGACCGGCAGGGTTGGTTTTTTATTCAATTGCCAGGCTTAGGCACCCATACGTTTACTGTCAGGAAACCGAATGGAGAATACAGCTATTTCAGTGTTACGCCTGCCAGCTATAATACACATTTCAGCACTTACGGAAATTTTGCCAATCAGAATTTTGCTTTTCAAGCTACACAATCAGTCGCTGACGGAAAGTTGTCTATTACCTATTACGGCATACCGCGACCCAATGGCAACATTACTACGAAGGTGGTCATTAATAATGCGGGTACTACGCCACTTTCGGGCAGTTACCGGGTAAGTAAGGCTACCAATAAGCTAAGCTATGTTCAAAGTGCCGTAGCCCCGACAAGTGTGCAGGCAGATACCCTAACCTACAGCTTTAGCCTGCCGGCGCTGACAGAGACTGCTAATCTCATTGACTGGAAAGTAAGTCAGACTGCCACGCTTACTGATACATTTGTTATAAGAGCAGCGCTTCAAAGCAGCACTGCCGGTGAATTGCCCGGCAATAACCAGGACAGTACTTTCATACCAGTGCGCACTTCTTACGATCCCAACGATAAGCAGGTATTTCCTTTTACTGCTGTGGACCATGATTCGGCCTTTGTGCAGAAAGAGTACCTGGAATATGTGATACGCTTCCAGAATACGGGTAATGACACTGCTTTCACTATTGCCATTAAGGATACCTTAGGGCCCAAGCTTGACCTGAACACTTTCCAGTTGGTATCGGCTTCCCATCCCATGCAGGTGCAATGGGAATCTCCCCGTACAGCTATTTTTTATTTCCCCAATATCCTGTTGCCGGATTCCACTACGAATGAGCGTCGCAGCCATGGATATGTACGTTTCCGCATTAAGCCGGTAGCAGGGGTAACACTCACAGACAGTATTTATAACAAAGCGGCCATTTATTTTGACTATAATCCACCAGTAATCACCAATACGGTGCGGTCTACTTTTGCCAAAAGAGCGCCTGTAGTTACTGGTGTTGGCGACATAGCGAACCTGTCAAAAAACATGACGCTCTATCCTAACCCGGTGAAGGAAGAACTGATCTGTAAGATCGTTAAACACCAACCTGGTGAAGTGCTTACTGTTTCCTTATATAATATACAGGGAAGTCAGGTACTTCAACAGGTGAAAAAGGTGACAGGGCCTGAAACGTTGATTCCTCTGCCAGCCAGTAGCCTGTCTCCGGGCATTTATGTACTGCAGGCCATCGGGAAGTCGGGCCAGTATATCAAACTGTTTGTAAAGGAATAAAGACTCCCTTATTTGCCTGCCACGACTGCTTTCTCAGCTTCTTTACAGATGGCTGCTTTATGCAGTATGAGTTTTTCACCGGCTGTATCGAATGAAACTTCTATCCAGCCATTGTACCGTTTGCCTTCCTTGACGACCTGGATGGCCAGGTATTGATGACTAACCTGTTTCCAAGCGCCTTCCCAGTAAGGCTGACCGCTTTCCGGTGTGTTTTTCATCGCCATTTCCACCTGCGCTACCTGGTACCAGGTATGACCGGGATAATTGCTTACCGGTATCACATCGCCCGATTTAAAAGCCGGCGACCCATTGGCATCGTCCACTAATAATAGGCTATGGATGTAAGAACCGGCAAAGAATAATACTTCATCCTCACGCTCTACAGGATCACCAATATACCAGGTGGAAAAGCCAATGTCGGCAGCTCCATCCTTGTTGAGGTCAATTACCTGCGCCTGCTGGAATTTAAGTTCACGGTTTTGCAGGTCGGTATAGATCATTTCGGGTTGGGGTTTGACGGGTTTGGAAGGCGCGGGAGCGCCGTCTTTTTTACAGCCTGCCAGTGATAAGGCGGCCAGCACCAATGCATACACTACTGATTTCATGACTATATTATTTTATGCAATTAACAATGAAAAACAGGTGGCCGTTGCAGGGGGTGGATGAGCTGGCAAAAAACCGTCATGAGTTGAGATTTACGAAGCGATCCAGGTGAATTCACCTATCCATAAAGCGTTATAACCACCTTGTAAAAGCATGCTGATTGAAGAAATTTTGTGGCAGCTAAACCAACCAGCTATGAGCAATACGTTTTCAATTTTCGTTTTGTTGTTAGTCATATTATTACAGTTAACGGCCTGCGGCCCGGCCATTAAAAAGTTTGTGAATGAAAAGTATCCACCGGTTTCTTCTATTGAAAAAGCGACTACCTCTGTAAAAAATAGTTTGGAGGAACTGGAAAGATTGCCGGCTGTAGACCTGGGTGTGCGGCTGGACGAGGTTTTCCTGGATTCTTTGTTAAATAGTTATTTCCGTACCCGTTTTTCTGCCATCCCTGATCTGGGTATTCCCCAGATTGAAAAGCTAGAACTGGTCCGGCCTCCGGATTTTACGCTCAGCAAACAGGAACTTATTGTAGGCCTTTCTTTACAATTTACACCACAGGAAAACAAGTATGTAAAGCATGTATGGATTGATTTTAGCGGGCAGGTATCGCCTTCCATGCATAAGGATAGTTTAAAACTGGAGCTTTCTTTCAGTAAGATCTTTATCTCCAAACTGAAATTAAAAAGGTGTTTGTTCCTGGGACGTGTTGCGAAGCAAGCCGTTAACAGTTTATGCGCCAGCTTCATGAATAATATCAACGGGCAATTAAAAACTTTCGCTATTAAGATTAATTACCCGCCCTTTCCTGAAGTGCCTCTTTCTTCGCTGGTAGGGCAGGATGAACACCTCACGGTGACGAATGATTACACATTTAAGCTGTCGAGAAAAACCCTGCATCCGGTAATACTTATAAAACCCGGCAGTATTAATATTTTAGCGGGTGTGGATGAAAAGAAAGAAGCAGGAGCGATCACCGCCAATAGCCTAAAGGTTGCCAGGACTGCATTACCGGAAGTGCCCCAACCTAATTATATTATGGTGAACCGTAGTGCAGCAGCAGTTAGTGCACAGCGGGCTGGTCTTTCCAAGGCAGCCGCGCTGCCAGGAAACGCTAACGATGTACAGTTAATATCTATAGCCCGTATTAATAGCAGCCAGGTCACTACCACTGAATTTGATGATCTGTTCAACCGCTTTGATGAAGCATTTACTACGTCCTGGAATGGTCACCTGGATGCTTTGCCCGATGCCGGTACCATGAACAGCTCTGTAGCACTTTCTTACCATGTGCTTGCGAGGATAACGGATGAGCTTTTCAGGGATGCGCAATTTGGACTTCGTTATTCGTTGAATATAGATGCTCCTTTTAAAGAACAAACTATTGACCTGGGTGAGATCCCCAAGCCCGACTGCGGGGCGATCACTTTTCAGTGCAACTTTAATAATTGCTCCAATGTAATAAGCAATTGCGGAAGTTGTAAATGGTATAATGTTGGTTGCCAGGCACGCTGGGCGGCCTGCCAGGCATTAAATGGCGTGAAGTATGCAGCCTGCCAGGCATCCAATGCCGCCAAGGCTACCTGGTGTGCGGGTGAGCTGGTGGCCCGTAAAACATTGTGCTTTGCCGAGATCGCAGGTATTTTTATTTACGATAATCTTATCAGGGATGTGGGCAAGTTCGGCGGCTTTGCCAAAGCCAATGGTACTATTAATGGTACGATCAGTGAGGTGGTTCCCGGCGGCATCAGCAGTTTAGGCTTAAATGGCCAGTTGAATGCCCGGGCAAATGCGGAGGTAGGTATAAGGTTTACGCCATCAGGCATTCTTGGTCATCTTATTTGTTTCTTCCCACTGAATGAAACGATCCGGCTGAATAATATTACCGTGAACCAGGCCATCCAATTAAGGTCTGCCATTGAAAGGCAGACCCTGGCAGCAGACAATTGCCAGCTCACCTTCACTTTCCAGAAAATGTCTATCCCCATCCAACTTTCCGAGCCTTTACTGTTGGAGATACTCAGGCATCCCATGTTGTCGGTGAATTGCGGATTCAGTATAGGGCTGGGCATTACTGTTACGGCGGTGCTGGCACTTGCCGGTAATGAAAAGTTTAAGATTTACCTGAACCTTGCCTTACTGGGGAGGTATGTAGTGGATGTAGAGAAAGCATTTTCCATCAAGATCCCCTCTATTCCCCTGGAAGCGCTTAACCAACAGGTATTGTTGTCGCCTTCCTGGGGTGCTAAAAGTCTGGTATTTACTAAAAAATAATTTGTATGAGCAAGGTTATTACACTATTGAGCACAATATTTACTTTATTGGCCTGCGGCGTTTCTATGATTGCCCCGGCACAGGGCACCTCCACTGACGAGGCCAGTTTGAAACAAAGAGCGGCGGCTTATGTAACCGGCCGGAAGCTGGATTCAGCCCTGTATTTCGGTAAAAAGCTGAGCGAACTATATCCTACTGCCGGCAATTACCTGCTCACGGGCAGTGTATACGAGTTACGGAACGATAGAACCAATGCGGATAAGTTGTATAGTAAGGCCATTGAGGTAGCCGGCAAGGAACTTTACAAGGTATATTCGGACCTGGGATTGGTAATGCTGAAAAGAAGGGATACGGTAAAAGCCATGAGCTATGAATATGCCTCCCTTGGCTTGTACAGCAGTCAGCCAGACGTACATTATTTCCTGGGCGGGCTGCATGAGGTGCGGAACACGGTTGATTCTGCCAATTATCATTTTACCCAGGCCTGGCTCCTGGACAGCACCAATTCGGTTTATCTTAAAAAGATGTACGCCATTACTTATCCGGCAGGTAATGTAGCTACCGCATTGCGCTACCTGGAAAAAGCCCTGGTTATGGACCCAACAGATAAGGAGGCACGCAGTACGCTGGTGTACGGGTACCTGGAAGTGGATGCCTTTGACAAGGCCCTGGTGCTGTTGAAAAAGAAGATGGGCGATACGCTGGCCGGAGATGTGGATTATTTTAACCTGGCCAGGTGTTACCTGAACCTGGGGGATACAGCCAATGGCGTACCGGCCCTGCAACAGGCCATTGCCTTAAGTCCGGCAGTCAATACTACTTATTATGATGAGCTGGTCAATGTACTGGCGGCACAGGGTCAACATAAGAATATGCTGGAAGTATATGTTGCGGGTGCGGCGGCTGGTATGGAAGGCTATCAACAATGGCTGTCAGCCTACGGAGAAGCCATCACCGAAATGAAACGCATTTATAAGGCCATGGATACTACGAATACCACTACCAGTTTGTATCAATTGGGGAAGCTTTACCTTTCTGTACAGGATTATACCAATTCCCTGAAAGTGTTGCAGGACTATCAGACGGCAGGGGGACAGCCTTCTGACAGTTTGTTTTCCCTGTTAGCGATAGGCTATTTGTCGCTGAACCATTATGCCCAGGCCAGGGAGGCTATTGATAAAGCGCTGGCGACTTCGCCGGGCAATGAAGATTATCGGTTGTTATTGCTTTCCATCCTGTACCGGATGAAAGATTATAAAGAGGTCATTGCGGCTATTGATGGCACCCAGGTATTGCAACAAAAGGGGAAGGCTATGGATGCGCCTGTAAAGCGGTATTTGTTATTTAAATCACATTTGGCGCTGGGCCATGTGAAAGAGGCGGCCTTGTACTATACAACCCAATTCTGAAAGAACGACCTATATTAAAGCACTTTGCGGTATAGATTCAGGAGGGGTGGAAAGCGGATAAGCATGTTATAGGGGCTATTTCGCTTTCCATCCTTATTTTGATTGTATTATTCTTCTACAGGGCTGTTTTCTTCCGGTTCCGCAGTGGGTAATGGTACGGGGTGCTTGGTTTTGTTGGTGATGAGCAGTACAAATTTGGTGGTGAGGGTAATCTCGTAGGTGTTGTGTTTGAAGAGGTATTTGGTATCATTATTCTCCAGGAGTACGGAGGCGAGGTCGCGCGCGAGCTGGATGCCGCCGATGGTATTACCGGCTTTACCCTCTTCGAAGATGATAGTGAATTTGTACCCGGCTTTCCGGGCGATGCCCAGTTTTTCAAAATCAATACGGTTGAGCGCCAGTTCCTGGTCGGCCGTAATGGATTTTTTCAGCAGGATCTTAATGATAGGCAGGTACTTAGCCCAAACTTGTGTGTACATTCTATTCGTTGTTTTTTACTTGTTTAGCATGCTGGCAGGCAGGCGTTTTGGGTGCGGCAGGGCGCAGAGAGCATTTTCAGGATAGGTGCAGCTACTGCAAAGGTGCGTATAAATACGGCAAAAAACGAATCCAGCAGGAGAAATAAATATTTGTAAGTGTGGAGGATAGAGGAATTTACTCCATTTTAGAGGAACAAGGCGTCATTTAGGCCGTATTTGTCCTGTATAGTGGTTGGCCGTTCTACGGGGACAATTAGCTTCTCCTGGAAGCGTGCAGGCGACTTACAGTCTGATTGAGCAGAATGTAGATGGGGTGCGATCATTTTATTTCTTTTGCATTTAAGTAAACTCTGTTTTATTAGTTTCCAGCAACAGGTAGGAGGCCTGGCAAGTACCCATAGGTACTAACACATACCATCGTATCTTCCCGTTCATCAGGCCCATAGTATTTTCATAGGCAAGGGGGCTCTAAAACATTTGACCGATCATCTTTTCAGCTTGAACAATGGATCTTTTCTGAAGATAAATACACCATTATTGGGTAATTTTCAAATTTCGTGTACATTGCTTCACGTTAGGATTTCGTCCATTATGAAAATTGCGTTGGATATAACCCGACTGAAAACATGCTTATTTGAAGCAACAATCGCAATTAAAGACATAAGTCACATTTTTTAGGGATTTCTGCACATTTCTAATTTGTTTAGTAGCAACACTTTTTATAGATTAATTTTGTCACTATCTTAACTGATATGAAACTTCAATTTTCTGGGCACGAATCGTTTATTTGCAAACACTTTTGGCTTAAAAAGGGGTATGATTTTGTCATTGGGAAAGGAAATTTTAATGCCGAATCTGCTGTTATTGAATTAGGCGTTGGTAAGAACATGGTAACCTCTATTTCTTATTGGTTAAAATCATTTGGAATAGTGGATCATCAATCCCAAGTTACCCAATTGGGAGATTTTCTTTTTCATGACAAACAGGGCGTAGATCCATATATCGAAAGTTTAGCCACTATTTGGCTATTACATTACTCATTACTAAAAACCAGTAAAGCTTCAATTTATACTCTTTTTTTTAATGAATTCCGTAAGGGCAGGGTGGATTTTACCAAAGAACAATTCCTAAACTTCATCAAAAGAAGAATGGAAGATGATGAACAGAGTTTTAATGAAAAAACGGTGGGATCGGATCTCAGTGTCTTTATCCGAAATTATTTAAACCCTACGTATAAAGACACCAAAATTGACATCGAAGAAGATTTCTCAGGGCTGCTTATTGACTTAGATTTAATACGCTCATTTAAATCAGAAAATGCTGAAGGTAGAATAGTAGATTGGTTTCAAATTGAGAATAAGTTACAGATTGACTTACCTTCAGAAATAGTGCTGTTTGCAATATTGGACAATGAAATGTATGGAAAATCTATTCCTTTTAAAGAACTGCTAGTAGGTGATAATTCCCCAGGAGTTGTATTTGCATTAAGTGAAGAAGGCTTATTCAATAAAATAGAGACGATCGTTAAGGATTATAAGGGTATAGTTTATACTGAAACAGCAGGAATAAGGGAACTCCAAATTAAAAGAACACTAAATAAGTGGGAAATACTGCATGGCTACTTCAAAAATTAAATTTTCACCTTCCGTTAATATCATTCGAGACAGTAATTATTTAATTAATTACATTCCAACACCTAATGCCGTCCAATCATTCAACACTATCCTAAACAATGCAATAACAGGGATTAAGTCGCACGTCTTGATTGGTTCATTTGGAACAGGAAAGTCATCATTTTTACTGGCATTTAAACAAACGTTAGAAGGGAATAAGGTCCATTTTAAAGGATTCGATAAGTTAATAAAGCAAGTCCCTAAGTATGAATTCTTTCCCGTAATAGGAGAGTTTTTATCCCTTGAATCCTATTTCGCCAAAGAATTTAATTTAGGAAAAGGGTATACCGCCAATGACGTTATTAAAGCATTAGACAAGCACTTTAAATCTATTAAGAAGAAAGGTAAAGGATTGGCGATTATAGTGGATGAATTTGGCAAGTTCTTAGAATTTGCAGCTAAAAACAACCCTGAATCCGAGTTATACTTTATTCAGCTTTTGGCTGAATGGGTCAATGATAGTGATAATGATACCCTACTAATAACAACCCTACACCAAGATTTTAGCGCTTACGCATTACACTTAAATAAATTACAAAGACAGGAATGGGATAAGGTGAAAGGTCGTTTGAAAGATGTTGCTTTCAACGAACCTGTAGAGCAATTACTTTATTTAGCTTCAGAGCGCATCAATGAAAAATTTCCATCAAAATCATTTGACAAGAATTTTGATAAACTTTTTGACTGCATAAAAGAAGCAAAAGCTTTTCCTTTAAAGGATTACCTGGAAAAGGAATTTGCACAAAAGTTATACCCATTTGATATACTCTCAGCCGCCGTATTGACTCTCGCTTTACAAAAATATGGACAAAATGAAAGAAGCCTATTTTCTTTTATTGAATCTAACGATCATTTAGGGATCAATGAGTTTAGTTCAAAAAATAAAACATACTTCAGCATATCCCAAGTTTATGATTATTTATTAAACGGTTATTACTCCTTTCTGACCACAAAATACAATCCGCATTATACACAATGGTCTGCTATTAGAAAGGCGCAAGAACGTTTAGAAGGCCTCTTTACAGATACGCTTTCGCAAAAACAGGCCGGCGATTTAGTAAAACTCATCGGTTTACTCAATATCTTTTCTCCGGCCTCAGCCAAACTTGAACGCCGGTTTTATTACAATTATGCCAAGCTTGCTATGGGCCTAAAAAATCCTGAAGGCCTTTTAAAAGAATTGGAAAGCAAAAAAATCGTCAGATATGTGAATCATAGCCTTAGGTATATTTTATTTGAGGGTACGGATCTTGATATTGAATTGGCAATAGATGATGCAGGAAGATTGATAGAGAAATTGACTAATGTGGTTGATCATCTCAACCAATATTTTGAGTTTCCCTTTATAGCTGCTAAATCAGTTTATTATGAAATAGGAACTCCTCGCTTCTTTCAATTCAAATTGACAGATGAGCCTATTAAATTAATTCCTGAAGGGGAGGTTGACGGATTCATAAATCTTCTTTTTTCAGAGGATTCGAAAATTATCAAAAAAATAGAAGACATTTCATCCAAGTGTGAAGAAGCTATTTTATATGGCTATTATAAAAATACTGCTGACATTAAAACTATATTATTTGAGATTCAGAAAATAAAAAAAGTTATTGAAAACAATCAAGATGACAGAACTGCCATAAAACTTTTAAATGAAGAATTGTCGATTAAAATTAAGCTACTTAATCATTATGTCTTTGACAATCTATATACAGATAAAGGCACCATCACTTGGTTTTTTAAAGGAAAGAAAATCAAGTTAAATAGCCGACAACATTTTAATCAGCAGCTTTCGAAGATTTGTGAAGAGATATACCCATATACACCTATTTATAAGAATGAGTTAATCAATAAAACGAAAATATCCGGGCAGATAGCTACAGCGAGAAAAAGATTAATTGAAAAGCTTTTATCTCAAGTACAAGAAGAAAATCTAGGATTTAAAGAATCTGAATTCCCACCAGAGAAGTCTATCTATTTGACACTTTTACGAAGTACTGGAATACATCAAGCTCTCGAAGGAGTTGGTGTTTTGGAAAAACCAATAGACTCGTCATTTACAGAACTCTGGGACGCTTGTGCTCAATTTATGCTAAGTACGAAAGGGAAGGAAAGAAATCTTGAAGAACTTATTTCCCTCTTATCTAAACGCCCTTTTAAGTTAAAACAAGGTTTCATAGATTATTGGGTTCCGGTCTTTCTTTTAGTTAACAATGATGAATATGCTTTGTTTGAAAGCGGCAGCTATATACCTGAACTTACTTCAGATATTTTAGAATTAATCAACAAGCGTCCTAGTTTCTTTCAATTAAAGGCTTTTGATGTTGCTGGTGTTAAACTACAATTGTTTAATAGATACCGCGTGTTGCTAAATCAAGTGGAACATCAAAAACCTACCAACAAAACTTTTATTCAGACTATTAAGCCTTTCTTAATCTTTTATAAGGATTTACCTGAATATTCAAAGAAAACTAACAGATTAGATAAAAAAACGATTGCATTAAGGCAGGTAATAGCTAGTGCGAAAGATCCAGAAAAGGCATTTTTTAATGACTTCCCTACTGCCCTAGGGTATAGCCTACAAGAATTACAGAAGTCCCCAATACAGGCTGAAGCTTTTATTAAAGATATGCAAGAGGCTATTCGTGAGCTTAGAACCTCGTTCGATGCAGTGGTAGACAGATTTGAAAACTATTTGACAAAGGAGTTAATAGGCAGCAGTTCACCCTTTCCCGATTATAAACAGGATATAAAAGCAAGATTCAAAAAGCTAAAAGCGCATTTATTGCTTAATCACCAAAAGTCGTTTTATACACGCGTACAATCCACTTTAGATGATAGGAAAGCGTGGTTAAATTCTATTGCACAGAGTTGCATTGGTAAACCATTGACATCGATAACTGATGAGGAAGAGAAATTATTATATGATAAATTAAAAGATCTGGTATATGAACTGGATAACCTTTGTGAAATAAGCCAAGCAGACATTAATGAGGATAATGAAGAGGTATTAAAACTTGAAGTCACAAGCTTTGTGCAAGGGCTAAACAAAAATCTTATCCGGATTCCGAAAACAAAAACAAAAGAGGTTGATAATAAGGTAACCGAAATAAAGGGAATTTTAGGAGCGGATAAAAAGATTAATGTAACCATATTAGCTAAACTATTACAGGAGTTGCTGAACCATGAATAAGAAGGTTAGACACGTATTAGGGATATCTGGAGGAAAGGATAGCGCTGCGTTAGCTATCTATTTACATAATCTTTACCCAGAACTTGATATTGAATATTATTTCTGTGATACTGGGAAAGAATTGGCAGAAACTTATACACTTGTAGATAATTTAGAAAATTATTTAGGCAAAACAATTAATAGATTAAAAGCTGCAGCCAAGAGCAGCCAGGAGCCATTTGATCACTTTTACAATTTATTCGGCGGATATCTCCCTTCTTCTAATGCCCGCTGGTGTACAAAGTATCTCAAATTGGATCCTTTCGAAACTTTTGTTGGCGATGCGCCTGTAGTTTCCTACGTAGGAATAAGAGGAGATGAAGACAGAGAAGGTTATATTTCCCGAAAGCCGAATATTCAATCCATTTTTCCTTTCAGGAGAAACATATGGAGTGAAGATGTTATAAGCAAAGTAATAAAGAATGACAATATTGCTACGCTTAGTGAGATATATAGTTTCTACTTCCCAAAAGATAAAATAAGAAGATGTCTTGAAATTATCAACGAACCCCTTTCGCTTAAATTCAATCAAGAACAGAAACTCGATTTGCTATTAGGCCAAAATATTACATTCTTTAATCAGGCTGTTCATGAGTTTTTAAAGACAACTAATTACCCATTAGCCAACACCCCGCATTTTCCCCTTTTAGAGAATGAGGATGTGTTAGTAAGAGATGATATTTTCAGAATCTTACGAGAAAGCGGCGTAGGCGTCCCCAATTACTATGAGAAAATAGTTTTTAAGCATAACGGTAAGATTGGTGAATATGCTCGTAGCCGCTCTGGCTGTTATTTTTGTTTTTTTCAACAAAAAATTGAATGGGTATGGCTTTACGAGCAACATCCTGAACGATTTAAACTTGCTATGCAATATGAAAATGAAAAGGAGGGGTTTACTTGGAACCAAAATGAAAGCCTATCTGACCTAATACAACCGGAAAGAATTGATATCATTAAAGAAGAGTATTTGAACAAACCCAAAACTAAAACTAAGTCTCCTTATTTGCTGGATATTCTGGATGATACAGAATCGGAAGGATGCGCAGCATGCTTTATTTAAGTAATCGTAAAATTGATCTAACCTTAGAAGGAGAATCAATTGCTAAGCTTGAAGCATATCCTTCTTTTAACTTTGTTAATTCTTTTTTTGTCAATATGTCATTGTCAAATTGATACAATAAAATCAATTCTGTTAAAGAAGAAGTATTCATAACCATTTTCTTTTCGATAGGATTCCATAATACGTAAACCCAGGGTCTATTATGAATTTCGAAATTGAATTTATTATATCTTTCAAATATTTTTTTAAACCCAATGTTATGCTGATTATTAATTCGTAATGAGGCTTTGATGAAAGGAAGAAATCCTACTGGCCTAAATAATAGATTACCTCCGGTTTCACCGTTTCTAAAATCATCGGAAAAGTCTTTTTTCTTTCTTAAGTATTCTTTTATTACTGTTAAAGTTTTGAAAGAATCCCAATAACTGATACAATAATTCTTGAATGAGTTATAAACCTCATCCGTAGGCCGAAATTTGAGAAGTTCTGCTAACCGCTCTTTTGTGATTTTTGTTCCACTCTTAATAAACATAAAGTTTTTGAAAATTTCAACATTTGCTTGGTATAGCGTTATAATTGATGTTATAGCATCTTTATTATTATTTGGAATTGCTTTTTGTTTTGCATAAACAACCCGGGTTCCTGTAAATAAATCATATTCATCTAGCAACTCCCTGGTTACAATCGCTGCCGAATCATCTTCATCCAATGCGATAATGTCATCATCACTTACAGGTTTCGCATACCTGTTTAAAGTAGTAAACAACCTTCTAGTCTTTTTCTTTCCATGCTCATCATTCTTGTGCCCAATAAAAATAACGCCAACTTGCTCATTTGACAAATCGGGTCTCTCCAATAAGGCAGCCTTAATCCCTTCCACTCGATGTTGTCCATCTACCGGAAATATCTTATGTGAACCAGGGAACTCCAGAAGGCCCATTTTATAAGTCTCCAATTCATCATACTTGAATTCAATTTCTCGCCAATTAGGATAATCATCATAAACGGCAAGAACTAATGAATTAAAAAAAAGTTCCCCTTGCTTGAGGATATACTCCTTTATACTTAAATAATTGCCAGTTATACTTCTTTGAATCAAATCTCTCAACGTTTCACTTTTATGAAGTTGATCATCAATTTTTGAAACATAGTCATTCACCTGTTTAAATGTCAGTGTTGTCACATAATAGTCCCATGAACCAATTTTTGCTTTAAGCGCAGGTATTTTCATCATTCAAATGCTTTAATTGCTTGTTTAATTACTTTATCAGGAATTAAATCATTCATCGGTAAAACTAATGAGTTAATAATATCCCTTTCGATATTTTTTATTTCTTCATTATCATCAAGTGGATAGAATGCTAAATATAACTCTTTACCCCAATAATGAATCATTCGATAGATTTTTGGCCTTTCATCATTATTGGAGTACTTCTGAAAATATTCTTTTACTCTTTTCCGCAAGTTTTGATTATCTGTTAATTGGGCTCTCCCAATATAAAACGGGAACTCAGAAATGCCGCTTAATATATCACACTTCACGTAAAACAAATAGAGACCTCCCTTGTTATTCGGCACTACCTCAATATCATTGCCAAAATTGGTAGCATCAGCATTTAAATACTTTATAGAAGTCCAATTGTTAAAATTTAAATCCAAGTGTGGATAATCAAACTTATCCCATAAACTTTTGTGCAAAATGTACTTAACCTTTTGTTTATCTAACTGTTCCCCTAAAGAAAAGGCGGTAGAATCCATAATTAATCTTCTAGTGAGTTTATCAATTGTTCCATTCCAAAATTTAATAAAAAATCCGAGTAGTAACTATCAAAAATATCCCGCAAATATTCATCAACCGTTTTATCTTCGTCTTGACCTTCCTTATTTAATTGAAGTTTATAATTTTTCTTTTTTGTTATCATGTATAAGAACAAAGTATGAAAATAGATAGAAGCCAAATAGCGTTTTTCAGCTATGGTAATTTGATCTTCTGTTTTTAACTTGGCCTTGTATCGTAGATAAACGCTACTGTCCAAGTTAATATAAATAACATCTAATTTATTCCCCTCTCCCATCGGATGCATAACAGTACTAATATTCATAGAAACACCGCCCTCTTCCAGCTTTGACCAGTTTTCTTCTTTTACTTTTTCCAGTTTAGGCAACCCTATGTTATCCAGATCATCCTCTTGCTTTGGTATTTCAGTTGGCTTTATTTCCTTTTCCTTGACTTGGACCAATAGGATTTCTTCGAATGGTCCGGATGGGCTGGTCAAAGTTATTTTGATTTCTATTTCATCGCCGACATTCATTTCATTAGTAGGATTTAAAGAAACCTTGATTGTACCCTCATTAGGGCTACTTTTAGCAATGTTCAAAAGATGGTTTAATTCATGTTCGTTGCCTTCTTGATTTCCTCCATTTCCTTCATTTCGCTTTATTGATACTACTGCTAATTCCAATTGACCTGGTTCATCAATTCTGTCAAAGTATCCGTTCTCTACATCTGTATCAAACTTAATCACTTTTTCGCCGGACTGGGGAATGGATAAAACTGATTTTTCACCATTACTTTTATTACGGAGCTTGAAGAATGAAGGAAACCGCTTTGGGCTAAAGGGCTCTCGTTCTTTTTTGGATTTCTCAACTTTTGGATTATCATTCTTTGTATTTTCCTGTTTCTTTTCCTCCAGCTTCAAGGTATTCTGTAGAAGTTTAAATAAATCAGAATCTTTGGGAAGGTTTTTGGCAAAAGATTTTAATAATTCATTGGTATCTTCACTATCAAGACCTATAGATTCTTTACGCTTTTTATTAATATCATCAAGCTTACTTTTTCGTAATTTCTTTCCTAAAAAATCTCTAAGGTATTGTACTTCTTCGCCACCCTTTAAGCGATCTCTCGAGGCCATGAACAGTTTCTTTCTGAATTCATATTTCATTTTAGTACAATCAACATGTATCAACAAATAATCTTTTAATAAATTGAATTTTAACTGATGCGTAACAAACTCAGAAGTATAATGTCCATGCGCCTGTCCATTGACAGAAAACATCACTGACATATTGTTTTTAAAGAAAAAGCGTCGAATATTTTCTTTGGTTTTCTTTACATCATTTTCACCAACTTTTGCCTTAAACACATAGCACGCTACTTTCATTTCTCCAATCATTTCGTCCGTATAGATTTCAGAAAACATATCGTCAACATAATTACTATCCTCCTCCAGCCTACGCTTCAAACCAAATAAATCCATCTCCAGCACTTTGTTATTTGGATATCGTTCCTTTTTATCGATGGTATAAATAGGAAGTATTGGTTCAAATAAAAATTCGTTTAGGCTTTGATTTAGATCTTGAGCGAAACCAGAATAGCCAGGAGGAAAGTGATAAGAATAGAGCTTAACAATAGTTCCAGTTTTGAATTTACGATTTAACAATTTAAGATCTAATTCTCCTTCTAAATCAAAGGCCGGTATCACTCCATCAATCACGAGATACTCATACCAGGTATTTTTCTTTATATCTTCTTCCCCTTTTTCAAAAGGATGTTCCCGCACCAAGGTAAATCCAAATTTACCCTTCCCATTAAACTTCTTAGAGCCAATTAATTGATAGCCTTTTTTTCCACAAAAAACAATAGCTCCGGAACCACCCATATTATACTTGCCTTGGACAAACATAATATTGTTCTTGTTTCCTCTTACGAGAGAAAGAAAAGTTTTATCAAAATCCTGTGGATGTTGGCCCTCCCCATTATCGTATATAATAACTGAGGTATTTCTTGGAGGCCCATCGGCCAGAATCTGTATTTCTTCAGCTTGTTTCCTTCTAAAAGTTGGAAGTTCCCATTGTTTGTATTCTGGGAAGAAAAGCTTGATAGCTTCAGCCATCGATTTTGGCGCCTCTTTTCTATCGGAAGGAGCGATGCCATTTTCTAAACATTTTTTTGTTAGAATAGCGTCAATCGAATTAGTCACTTTTTCGACTATAGCAGCAATTGGATTTGACTGCTGATTTTCGATAATTCCATAGTTGCTATCATTGTTTCCAATAGGAACCCAATTCTTATTTACAAATAGTGTCAAATTCTTGGCAATTACTTTATCGACTTCTTCTTCAGTTTTGGCAAAATAAAGGTCTATAAACAATGCTTTGAAATCACTAGATGGTTTGGTTGGCATGAAATGAAGATATTTTCAATATACAAAAGTTTTCCATATCGCTAACACGAATAATTAAACGTCAGGAATTAACTACTTAGTCTATTGAAACCCTTGATGTCAATCAACATTGATTCATCTAACTTTAACAGGAATGGACATAGATAAACACAATGGCCTTAATAAAAACATAAATACATGATTTTAAGCAACTTACACATCAATTATTCACCCGGCTTTCCTGTGATAGATAGCCGTACTTCAATTAAAATACCTCATCGCCACATCTCCCACCCACTTGCCCATTTGTACTGGCACTGCATTACCGATAAGTTTATAGGCACTCCTTTTATTCTCAAAAGCAAAATCATCTGGAAAGCCTTGCAGCCGGGCGTATTCGCGGATTGAGAAGGGGCGTAAGCCATATTTAGCTTTCCGGTCTTTCACCAGCCTTGTACCCAAATCCTTTGCATAATGAGCTACACAGGTAGGCGCCAAAGCACCCGGCTGTTCAGGATCTACAATTATTGGTTTATCCCTATACTTTCCTTTGATACGGCTTATTACATAGTCTGGCATTTCCACCACTGGGTCTTTTTCTAATATATCCTTTAAGCGTGGCTTATTTCTGATGCTATTGGGAGCACTGATATTAAATGGCTTTCTTGTGCCGAAGAGTATAAGTCTTTTTCTCCGTTGCGGTAGCCAGTTAGCTGCATCCACTGGGCAAAAAACTTGTACATAATAATCGGGCAACTTGGTCATGGCCTCCATCACCACTTTAAACTTCTTCATTCCGGGTACGTTTTCTACCACATACATTTCCGGTTTCTCAATAGCAATGTGACGAAAGAAATGCAAAAACAGATCATCGCCCGTACGAGTACCATGAATATCTGCAATGGTGGAATACTTTGTACATGGATAGGTGCCCACAATAATGTCGGTTGGCGGCTGTTCCAATACTGTTTTATCCTTTATATCTGCTGTAAGTACGGCATGAGAAAAATAATGTGGATTTAGCTTCATGCAGTTAGTGGCTTCTATATCAAGATCGAGGGATTGGATCACTTTTACCCCAGCCTGCATGATACCTATTTCCATACCTCCGCATCCGGAGAAGTAACCTTTAGCTGTTGGCACATACATATAGCAATCGTTATTTTGTTTTAAGGTGCTACCTACGGAAAACTGTATCCATGTGATATTGTAAGAACTCCTTCTTAGGATGATATCTTTGTGGTAAGTTAATTTTTGTTTCGGTCAATACAGCAAAGTGTTTTGCATGGTATTCTAATGTATGCTTTTCTTTTAGCCTAGGTGACAAGAGAATTTCAAAATCTTCATTGATACCTATATAACCTTTATCATAAGCCCGGTCATATAAAGGGGAAAGGCATATGCCATTTTCTGGGTTCAGTCTTTCCTGCTCACTCTTGGACCATGGAATGATGTGGCTTGCAATCAACAGATCCGGTATGTCAATCCCGGTAATGGCACATTTGCCAGCATAATTGGCAATTACTATTTGACGAAATACGTTTTGATTTACCCTTGTTTTTACTTCTCTAAATTTGTCCTCCCCTTTCATATTCTCCGTACCCTGTAAAGCTTCAGCATATTTATTTTCTATAACAGTATGCTCTTTGGCGGCCAATATTTTTTCACTTTCAAAAAGTAATTCATCCCTATTATTGATAAATTCATTCCAAATTGGCTGAACCTGCTTTTTACCGCCCTCCAGTCCTTTCACTCCACGTTGTTGATGAAAGGGGTCTACACTGGCAAAGTTTGTCAGACGCATGGCTACGGAGTTAGGCGTACGATCTATAAGATTAGCCAGATGCATGATCTCTGGCGTGCGGGAGTGCATTTTGCCAAAGGGCAGCTTTAGGTATAGGTTGAGAGCAAGAATGAGTTCATCCCTTGCCCAAAGCTTATTCCCTTCCTTCATAAATTAAATATTGTTAAATTACGTAGCCGTTAGCGCATTAAAAGTAATAATCTTGTTGCTACGAAGCTGTATTCTTCAGGACACAATTTTAGTTATTTTTGTTATACACACATTTGCTTTTAAGTCACGTTTTTTCAAATGTCAAGTAATCCAACAATCATTTTTAGTAGAATAATACTTGTTTTTCGTATCTTCAAAATTATATGAATAACAAAGACTTAGATCTTCTTTCTACCTGTCTGCATACAGCAGCCGCTCAACCTCATCTGAGCAAAAATCCGCGTCCCGCCTGCATTTGAGGCTTCCCGTCTTACTATTGGCTTACTATTAGCGTATCACTGGCTTGTCTCTGGCTTATCACCATGGTACTTGTGGGATAAGGCATCCTGACCTTATCTATAAAGCACCTTGACTTTGACCAGGACTTATTGCATGTTTAAGATTGTATAGCTATTTTAGGACGTAATAAAGTCAAATAAGACATACAAAAAGGGACATTTCGGCCATTTGTGCAGGTTTAGACCGAAATGGGACATGCACATTTGGAAATGGGGTATGCGTTGTTGTAAGTTTGGTTAAAACCCAATCTTATGGCAAAATATGAAAGTATTGTTACCATTCGCGGAACGATTGACGACCTGACATTCCGCAAAACGGCAGAAGGTAAGGTGGTAGGAGCAAAAACCGGTCCGACACGCGAAAAGGTCTTAACGCATGAAAATTTTGCACGTACCCGCCATTATGCCCATGAATTCAAGCAGGCGGTCAAGGATGCTACCCTGTTGCGTCGTGCCCTGGGCAGCCTATTGGATGGCGTACGTTGCACTACCCTAAACGGTGATATGCATGGGTTACTCCGCGCAGTGTCCCGGCAGGACCCTACCAGCGACCTGGGCAGCCGCTGCGCATCGGCAGGCGATGTGGGCGTGCTGACAGGTTTTGACTTTAACCAAAACCTCACGCTCGCGACAGCCCTGCCTGTAAAGATTCAACAAAGTCTGGATGCCGCTACAGGCCTTATGAAGGTTCAATTACCTTCCTTTATTGCCTATAAAAGAAGAGCTTTTCGCCAAGAAGCCACGCACTTCCGTATTCTGAGCGTTGGCATAGCAGTGAATTTTGACAAGCAAGAATATTGCAGTAAAATCCAAACAAGTGACCTGCTGCCCCTGAGCCGGAAAACGCCCGGACCGATTTACCTGGAGCATGCGTTGAACGCCAAGTCGGGCGATGTTTTGGTGCAGGTATTGGGCATTCAGCTTTATAGGTTGGATAAAGGAAAAGAAGTACTGGTAAAGGGTGGGGCTGTACAAATTTTGGAGGCGGCACGAATGGAGACAGCAGTATGATCAGTTTGGCTATTCTTTCCCATAGTTTTTGCCGGGATTGACGTTAGAGACATCATAAACCTTTTATTCATGAAGTTCTACAGTGTGGTTTTCATCCTGATTACAGCGTGTACAGCCTGTTTCCATTCAGGCTATGCCCAAACGGCTATAAAGCATTTTATTTTTTTCTCCCGTGACAGGGAGGGGATACATGATTCGGCTTTTTATAAGCATCCGGGCATTGCCGGGGCGCAGATCACGTATCCATGGAAAACCCTGGAGCCGTCTAAAGGCGAATACAATTTCAAGGAGATTGAAGAAGATATTGCTTTTCTCCGGCTTCATGGGAAGAAGCTGTTTATCCAAGTGCAGGACGTGACTTTTGACAGTACACGTTTGAACATACCGGCCTATCTGTTGAAAGATCCTGTTTATAACGGCGGCGCCAATGCGCAGTATGGATTCACCCCTGATGGCCGGCCTGTGAAAGCAGGCTGGGTAGCCCGCCGTTGGGACCCTGCCGTGGCAGCACGCTTTCACTTGCTGTTGCAACAACTGGCCAGGCAGTTTGATGGTAAGATCGAAGGAATTAATCTTCCTGAAACGTCTGTTGATCTCCCGGAGACGGGGGAGCTTCGACCGTCCGGATTTACCAGGGCCAGTTATGTAGCAGCCATTAAGCAAAATATGCAGGTGTTGAAAAGCAGTTTTAAGAAGTCGGTACCGCTGCTATACGCGAATTTTATGCCGGGCGATTCCGGGAGTGATTCCAAGGCTGATCTGGAGGCTGTTTACCAATATGCCCGCCAGATAAAACTGGCTATGGGCGGGCCTGATATTAAGGTGTACCGTCCTTTCCAGATGATAAATAGCTATCCGCTGATCAGGGATATGGCCGGCATTGCCCCTACCGGCGTAGCCGTTCAGGAAGGCAATTACAGCGTTATAAATCCCAAAACGGGTAAGCCTGTAACCTTGCCGGAAATCATGGATTTTGCCACCAGCTATTTAAAACTTTCGTATATTTTCTGGTGTACAGAAGAGCCCTATTACCGTAAGGAGGTGCTGCCCATGCTGCGCTCCCTTTCCGTGAGGAATACCCATTAATAAACAAAGCCCCTGCTATAAGCTGCTTACTATATGTTTCTGCCTATATAATGAAATATTATAAAACGGCATTACCTATATTTTCCCGTAAATATTATCTTTGGTCTATAAAGCCAGGCTATAGGAAAGCGGCGATATAAAGGGGACGGCGTGCAAAGGCAACGCTGTCCCTTTGCTTTATACCTTATTTTCTAATTTCTCCACTACCCGTTTATAGTCATACTGCTCATCTTCATGCATGGTTTTGAGTGCCACATGGACCTTTTTGAGCTGGGCCTGGTAGAGATTGAGCATAGCCGTACTTTTTTGCAGGTTGAGCCCGGCACTTTGTAGCAGGCTGCAGAAATGGATGAGCAGCTCCACCTCGGCCAGTTTACTCCCGGTAAACCGGATATGCTTGTTGGCAATACGCAGGGTTTTCCGGATGGTCTTTTTAGCCAGAAACATTTGCGAACTGTTGAGGGCCTCAAAAGCCTCTTCCATTTGCTGTTTTACAACGGTGATGTATGCCGGCAGGTCATGCGCTTCAAATAAGAGGTAGGTAAGCAGCTCTTTGTTCTCTTTTTTAAATTTCGACAGGCGCAGGCAAAGTTCTACCAGTTCCTTTACCGGCAGTTGCTGTAGTTCATCCTTCAGTTCGTGTACCGTAGCTGCTTTCATGCTTTTCGTGTATGCCTGCCCAAAAAAACACTTAGGGCGGGTATAAGGTTCTCCGCATCCTTTTAAATGGCAGGCTGTTTTAGTTGTAAACGGGCCTGCTGCCATTATACCTTTACGTTGTAACCCAGCCAGAACGCTGGTAAGGTAATAACCGCAAGCTCCCTTTAAACCGTTTTAAATGAGTCGTCCTATAAAAACCATGTTGATTATTGCTTTTGTGGTGATCCACATCTGCCTCGTCAAATCTAATGATCTTACCTCCGATACCCAAAAACAACGACCCGTACCCGGCAACGCTTTGGCAAAGAAGATTACCCCTTGATCCCGCCAGGGCGCTGCCAAAAAAATGCCGGCCATAACAAGTATGTTATAGCCGGCATTTTCATTTATTCTTTTACAGAAAGTAGTCTTAGAACGGCAGGTCATCATCTGCACCACCGGGAGCATTGTGGAAGGTGGGGGCTGGCTCGGAAGCAGGCGTACTGCCGCCAGCTTTGGAACCTGCTACAATTTTCCAGGCTTTTACATCGGTATACCAACGGCCATTGAATTCCCGGCTCTCCACATCGAAGGATACCGTTACCTGCGCACCAGGCGTTACGCCACTCATATCTATTTTATCGCCCCATACGGCAATACAGACTTTTTTGGGATATGTATCGGCCGTTTCGAGGATGAATTCCTGCTTTTTCCACTGACCATTTTTACCCTGACCGGTTTGCAAGGGCAACAGTTGTAAGATCTTTCCGCTGATGTCCATAAGTGATTTTGGGCAAATGTATGAAAATGTACCATTGCCTGTTCACTAAATCTTTGGGGAGTTATACACTTTTATAACCCCCTACAAATGAAAGATATCACCTCTATTATGTTGGCTTCCGGACGGTTACCGTTATGCTGTTGTAGCAGCAATGTATTCGGCCAGTGTAATACGGCCATCCAATAAAGCACTGTACAAAACAGCTTTGTTGGTTTTTGTTTTTTTGATGCGGCCTACGAGTTCGTTGTCGAAGAACAGTTGTTTAATTAATGCTTTCATGATTTTATATTTTTAGATATGTTTTACAGAAATTGAACCTGCCCAGGCAATAGATTGCCTTTGCCGGATTCTCTCCAGCGAGAGCGTCCTTCAGCAGACCAAAGCATTCTTTGGACCATGCAAACGTTGGCAAATGGAAACAGGCATTACCTGATGATGCAAACAAACCGTGTGTGCAGACAAAACAATCCGTGAGTAAACAGCAATCGGCAATAGTGGGAGTGTATAACAGCTATGTGTTTCTGGCAGCTTATGTGTTTGAGCATGATCCTTTCAGGAATCAAGGTAAAAAAAATGGTCACCTGTAGAAACAGCTGACCTCTAACGATTGCTTGCCATATGAAAAAACGTAATAATCTTTTTTGAGTAGCAGCCTCTTTGCTGCCTTGCTTAAGCTTTTCTTATCTCCTCTTTTCTTTTTCTCTTTGCTTACCTATCGTCTCCGTTTCTGATGTAAAAGTAAGGCGCGTTTTTCAAGGGTGTAAATCAAGTTTTTGCCATTTTAATGATCTCAAAGGTCTTAAAGAAAATATAAAACCCTTACTGGATAAGGGTTTCAGGGGATTTTATCCCTCATGTCCAACGCTTTTTGGGCATCAAATTAGTTTTATTACTATTTGATTGAATTTATGCCGCAGTGTCCCCTCCGGGAGACACTGCGGGGAAGGGGGAAAAATTAAGTTTATGTAAACTATTGTATATCAGTCTAAAAAAGGAATTCATGAAATAGCTTGATTAAACACAATTACATTACACTTAGTTAACATTTAATTAATAATGGCCATTTTAAACTTATAATCTCTTTATGTTATATATTGGCACCAGGGGATCAAAGCGCTGATCGTCTTCGGGCATGTTGTAGATACGACGAACGATATCCATCCCTTTTACTACCCTTCCGAAGGCAGCATAGCCTTGTTTGTCGGGATTGTTTTCACCTCCGAAATCGAATCCCGGCTGATCGCCGAGGCAGATGAAGAATTCTGTATTGGCTGTTCCGGGTTCGAGGCGGGCCAGGGATATGGTACCATCCTTATGCAGGATTTTTGTTTGTTGCGTGGTTTCATGGGGAATTCCCGGCAGCTCAGGTCTTTTTGAGCCATATAGGCCCCCCTGAATCAATTCTGCTTTAGGGGCATCAGAGGGCTGATTATCAGCATTCAGTACGCGGTAGAAGTTGGCGTTTTTGTAATAACCGGCTTTTATGTAGGATAAGAAAGCGGCCACGGTTTTGGGCGCCTGATCGGGATAAAGTTCTATTTCTATATCGCCAATGCTGGTCTCTATTTCCACATGGGGATTTTTGTAGTTGGGAGAGCAGGCGGCGAGTAGTGCAATAACTGCGATGAGAAAGTTCTTGATTGTCATGTTTAATGGGTAAATGATGGGGCAAAATTAAATGTTTTGCCGGCCAAAGGCATAGGTTTTGAAGAGCATACGGTATGCATAAAATAACCGTCGCGTTTATCGCATTAGCTCTTATTGCTGTTACTGCCTGTAATGATGAATCCAGGCAAGGAGGAGGAGGTACAGCCAACAAAGAAAAAGATCTCTTACCCCGTGATTTAAGTATTACGAAGGCCAATGCTTATAGTGACCTGTTCCTGGACAGTATGACCGTGGAAGGGTTTATTACAGAACAAAAGCTGAATGATACGGTAAGCACCGGGATGCGTAATTTTTATAACACCCGCAATTATCAATATGCCTGGTTTGCCAGCGATGGCCTTACCGAACAGGCGCTTGCCTTCCGGAATTTGTATGACTACACGAAGGACAGCGGCACTACGCATAAAAAGCTGGACAGGAAGCTGGAAAACCTGATGGCCCAGGACAGCCTGCGGGTAAACGATGATGATGCCGATATCCGCAAAACGGAGTTGTTGCTTACCTGGCGTTATGTGAATTATGTATGGGACAATTATAATGGCCGCAAAGAGCGCATGGCCGCTTTGGTACATTTGGTGCCGGCCAAAAAGTATCCTGTTATGGAACTGGCAAAGGCTGAACTGAAACATGATGATGTTCCCAATGAAAATTATAAGGCATTGAAGCAAGAACTGGCGGCCTATGTAGTCATTGAGGAAAAAGGAGGCTGGCCGGTTATTCCGACACTCAAGAAGAAACTTAAGAAAGGAAGCATTGATACGGCTATTGTGTTTATCAAAAAAAGATTGCAGGTTACCGGACAGCTACCAGCCGCAGATACGAGCACAGTTTTCAATGATGAGTTGTTGAACGCTATTAAAACCGTACAATCGAGCTATGGTTTTACTGCAGACGGAGCGATCTCCCTTGCCCTGATTAAAGAACTGAATGTTCCTGCTGAAAAGAGAATCGCCCAGTTGCTGGTAAACCTGGAACGGATGCGCTGGATGCCGGCAGAGCCTTCCGGTAATCTTATCTGGGTGAATATACCTGCTTTTAAGTTGTATGTGCAGGATGGCAGCCAGCAGTTGTTTGATATGGATATTGTGGTGGGAAAAGAGGGGCATAGTACAGTGATGTTCTCGGGCAAGCTGAACCAGGTGGTGTTCAGCCCTTACTGGAACCTGCCGGAAAATATTGTCAGGAATGAGGTGTTGCCAGCCATGGAAAAGAATAACAATTACCTGGCTGAAAATGATATGGAGATCACCGGAGAAGAAGAAGACGGCTTGCCGGTGATACGGCAGTTGCCCGGCGACAAGAATCAACTGGGCAAGATCAAGTTCTTATTCCCCAATCGTTTCAATATTTACTTCCATGATACGCCCTTCAAAGAGTTGTTCAACAGGGATAAGCGTGCTTTCAGCCATGGCTGCATACGCCTGCGTGAGCCGGTAAAGCTGGCAGAATACCTGCTGATCAATCAGCCGCAGTGGACACATGAGAAGATAGACAGCGCGATGAACAGCGGCAAGGAGAAGTATGTACGTGTAAAAGATCCGGTACCGGTGCTGATCTATTATTATACGGCCTGGGCGGATGATCATAAGCAGTTACAGTTCCGGGAGGATATTTACGGGCATGATGCACGAATGGCCAAGAAGCTGTTTATGCAACCGGCTACCGGAGAAACGTTGGCTAACCGGTGAGGAAAGGTATTGAGGCAACAAGGCATAAAGGCAGCAAGGCACCGAGGATAAGATTAGCTGAGGGTATCGGTTATGACTGGCGCCAGGATCTTTGATCTTGTTATGTAGTTGCTATCGGGACTGTAGATGAAAAGGCAGCTTCCATTCCGGATGGTGTTGATGATGGTTTTAGTGAGTGGTGCGGGTATAGCCGGGCAACCGAGGCTGCGGCCAATATATCCTTTGGCTGCTATAACGCGTTCGTTTACGTAAGCAGAGCCGTGCATTACTATTTTACGCAGCAGGGCATTGTCATTGATGCCTTTCTCCTGCCCGTCGAGCTTTAGTGAATAACCATTGCCTCCATTGTAGGTATCGCCTGTAATATAAAAACCCAGGCTGCTCTGCAAGCTTCCATTCCTGTTGGAAAAGCGGGTAGCCATATCGGTCCCTGAGTTGCGGCCATGCGATACCCAGGTATTGAACAAGAGTTTTCCGCTTGCCATGTCTACGACGAATAATCGCTTTTTAGCAGAAGGCAGGCTAAAATCTATAATAGTAAGGATACGTTGATTGGCTAATTCACCGGCAGCCTGCAGGGTTTTATATCCCTGGAGGGCATAGCTGAATGCATCGCGTGAAAGGGCGAGCGTATCCAGCCGCAGGCTGTCATATAATACGGCTTTGCTTTCAGCAGCAACAGGGACGGCTGCCGGAGCGGGGTCCATGCGTTTGGTGGCAGGACCTGAAATGGCCGATGTGCCCAATGCTACTGTTATGCCACCAATGATCAAAGCGAAGATGAATAAAAATGGTTTTGTCACAGATTTCAAGGATTTTAAATGATGAATTTTTACTAAGACCGTTTACCGACCATATAGACGTTTTCCGGGAGCGGTTAGTTCACCGGGATGGCTGGTTAAAAGAACTTTAACACTTTGTCATTAAGGCCGCTAAGTGATATTCAGTAGGTGAAGGTATTTTTATAGAAAGGGTGACCGATGTAGCGAAAGCCGTGGCTGATGCAGATGGGAATTGTTTCTACACCTGCTTCTTTCTGTGGTGTGGAATGATAACCCCAAAAATGATGAAGCCAATAAGCTCTTATCTTAACTAACTGATATACAAGAGAGCATTTGGTGGTTATTTTATGGCATGAAGTTTATACTTATATGGCTGAACGAACGGTGATTTCCTTCAAGAAAGAAATCAACCATCCGTAAAAAGATGGAAGATGGAAAGAAAAAGGAATAGACGTTCGATGGAAAGTGTATTCCCTACGGAATGCACTTTTCGCTTTTTATGCCTGCTAAATCTTGTCATTCCCAGCTTTTCCTTCCTTTTATTGACCCAATACGGGCATAGTGCTTTAAAGATTAGGTACTTATACTATTGCCCGTGTTTTAAAAAAGCGTCAGTTTAGCAAAACCATTGTTTCCTTACTCCTACTTTACCATGTCATTATACCTATAACTGTAAACGATCATTATGGCTGCTGAAAAAAAAATCGGCTTATCCTTGTCCGGTGGAGGGTACAGGGCTGCTGCCTTTCATTTGGGTACACTCCGGAAGTTGCATGAGATGGGCATTTTACACCAGGTAGACGTACTGTCTACCATATCCGGAGGGTCTATTACCGGCGCTTATTATTGCCTGAACAATAAGGACTATGAAGCATTTGAAAAGCATATGCTGGAGGCGCTGGGCCATAAGAATGTTATTAAAGAAGTATTTCTCTCATTTACTTTTATCAGGACTGTGCTGTTCTTACTGGTATTCCTGGCGCCGGCGATTTATGTATTGTTTACCCCTTATGCCTGGCTATCGCCCATTTTGATCGCTGTGATGCTGTACCTGTTTGTCCGTTTTCAGTTTGCCATTTTTCCCGTGAGCAAAGAGGTGGAACGGGCATACGACAAGTTCTTTTATAAGGAGGCCACTTTATCACAGTTAACCAATAAACCATTGCTGGCTATCGGCTCCACGAACCTGCAAACAGCGAGGCCTTTTACTTTTTCCCGGTTGAAGATGGAAGATTCGGTATATGCTTTTATGGACACGCCCGTCCGTTTTAAGCATGATGCCTTTCCGGTAGCCCGGGCGGTGATGGCTTCTTCCTGTGTGCCTTTTGCTTTTACACCTGTACCTATCGATAAAGATTTTTATGAATCGTCCTCAGATGTTATCCGGGTAAATCCGCAACTGGTAGATGGCGGCGTGTATGATAACCAGGGTATCCATAAGATCACGCAGGCAAACAGTATGTATGGCTGTGATATTATTATTACGAGTGATGCCGGCAATAAGCTACCCTTTGAGGGTTCGCATAATAACCTGCTGATTTTGCTGATCCGGACGATGGATGTGTTTATGGCGCGGATCAAGAATTTCCAGATGACACAGGATATTTATGCCAATGCGGCGACGGCCAACCGGCAGATCGCCTACCTGTCGCTGGGATGGAACCTGGAGGAGTGCATCCCCAGGTTTATTGATAACCTGATCGGAGGAAAGATCACGGAGGAAGTGATGGAAGCCCACCAGTTCAAGCCGGAATGGGTGGCAGATCCGAAGCGGTACCGCAAGGAGCTTACGACTTACCTGGAGAATGAAGTGGATTATAAGAAGATCCTGCAGCATAACCTGAAGCCACCGCAACTTACTATTGCCCGTAGTGTAGGCACTAACCTGACCCCTTTATCTAAGGAAGAACTTACTTATCTTGCTATACAGGCGGCCAACCTTACAGAGCTACAGGTAAGGCTGTATTGCCCCACACTAACGCAACCGAGATGAAAGACTGCGTCAATATTACTACATTAAAACCTGCATTCCGCAAGCTGCGGGCTTATACGTTCGACCCCTCCTTGTCGCTGAAGCTGGATACGAACGTGATCAATAATATTGTTTATAAGGTGCCCTGGGAACCGTTGCAACCGGGGCCGGTAGGAGAATATATTGAGGTGGTGGATTTTGATCCGGCCAGTGGTTGTTTTTATAAACCGGTAAACCTGGATGATCCCTATACGCTGGCGCAGGATGGACTGGAGCCGGCAGAGAGTAACCCGCAGTTCCATCAGCAAATGGTGTATGCGGTATCTATGATCACGATTAAGAATTTTGAGCGGGCGCTGGGGCGCAGGATCTTATGGAGCCCTTACCGTGATAAGAGCGGTTATTCAGCAGGTTATGTGCAGCGGCTACGTATTTACCCGCATGCCCTGCGGGAAGCGAACGCGTATTATAGCCCGCAGAAGAAAGCGCTGCTGTTTGGTTATTTCAGTGCTGCACCCGACACGCCCAGTTTACTGATGCCCGGGGGTACTGTATTTACCTGCCTGAGCCATGATATTATAGCGCATGAGATCACACACGCGTTGCTGGACGGTATGCACCGGCGTTATATTGAAGCAACGCATCCCGACTCCCTGGCCTTTCATGAAGCTTTTGCAGATATTGTAGCGTTGTTCCAGCATTTTACTTTCCCGGAGGTATTGAAGGACCAGATTGCCCGTACGCGTGGCGACCTGGCCAGCCAAAACCTGCTTGGCCAACTGGCCCAGGAGTTTGGCAAGGCCATTGGGCACTATGGCAGTTTGCGGGACGCTTTGGGAAAGATGAATGATAAGACCGGCAAATGGGAACCGCATGTACCGGACCCGGCAGATTACCAGCGGATCATTGAACCTCATGAACGTGGCTCCATACTGGTGGCCACTATTTTTGATATGTTCAGTAATATTTACCGGCGTCGTGTGGCCGACCTGCTGCGCATTGCTACAGGAGGAACGGGTATGTTGTCGCCGGGTTCCTTACATCCTGACCTGGTGAACCGCATGGCGCAGGAAGCGAGTAAAACAGCCGGGCAGATCCTGAAGATCTGTATCCGGGCACTGGATTATTGTCCGCCCATGGATATCAATTTTGGTGATTACCTGCGGGCGATGATCACTTCTGATTATGACCTGGTAGAGGAAGATAACCTGGATTATCGCATTGCTATTATAGAAGCTTTCCAGCGCCGGGGCATTTTCCCGGACAATGTAAAGAATATGAGCGTGGAAAGCCTGCTGTGCAAGGCGGAGGAAGAGGTGGGAGAGTTTGAGGGCCAGTTTACGAACCTGATCGAGTTTTTCAAATTGTTTAAGGAGAAGATCAGCTATATCACCAACCGGGAAGAGCTTTATAAGCTTACGAAGATCTTTATTACAGGAGGTAGTATCAGTGATCTGGGCGATAAAACGTTCCAAGCGCAGCAAACCAAAACGAAGAATCCTACTGACCGTATTATGGGACTTCATCAACGGCTGAATGTGCGGTTTATGGGAAAGGAGGCGGTGGAGCAATTCAGTAAGTTGACGGGCCTGCTCCTGGATGAGCGATTGATCGATGAGCAGGGTATTGGAAGATCAACAGGACAGAATACGCCCGGCGCGCCCAAGCTGGAAGTGCATAATTTAAAGCTGGCCAGCCGTGTAGGCCCAAGCGGGAATGTGGTGAACCAGATACTGGTAACCCTTACGCAGCGGCGTGGCGTGGTATGTGAAACAGATAAGTATGGTAATGTGGAAGTGAAAGGTTTTTTTGTGGCGGATGATCCGGAGAAAGGGTGGTATGCATTACCGGAAAAGGAAGGAGCAGCCCCTAAGAAACAAAAGTATCCCGATAAAGAAGAAGGTTTAACGGGCGAGGGCAGTGAAAAGGTGTTGCCCAAAGGCTGGTTTATTTTCAGGGGCGGATGCACGTTGATCTTTGACCTGAATTATGCTTCCAGCAAGGACCAGGTAAAGCTGAAGTATGTTATTAAGAAGGATATTGATGATCATGAGCGCATGAAACGGCAATACAAGATGCTGTTTAATAATAATGATTTTTCCCTGAACGCCACTTATTTCGGAACGGCCTATGGCAACCTGGAAGCAGAACCATTTGCCATTATGCATAAAGTTTTATGATGAGCTTATGGCTACTGTAAAAAAAACGGTGAAGCGGGCGGCGCCTAAAAAGGTAGCCGCTACAGCAGTGAAGAAGAAAGCTGCTAAAAAATCGTCGCCGGCAAAGAAGGTTGCCCCGGCCGGTAAGGTAGATGGCGTGCGTGTGCGCATGTATTGCCATGGTTTTGGCGATTGCTTCCTGCTTAGTTTTATGAGCGGTGAAGAACCGGTGTACCGGATGCTGATTGACTGCGGCATGCTTACCGGTGACAGCAACCGCCTGAAGCAGGCTATTGAAAATATTAAGGAGGAATGTGGTGGTAAGCTAAATCTGGTGGTACAAACCCACCAACATAAGGACCATATTTCGGGATTTAACCTGCGTGATAAAGAGGATAAGTTACTATGGAATCAAATTGAAGTAGAGAATGTGTGGCTGGCCTGGACCGAAAATACCGGCCGGAATGGCGATGAGCTGGCGATCCAACTGAAGAAGAAACAAGAGAAGAAGAAGAAGGCACTGGCCAAGGCTTTACAGTTGTATAATACTTCGATAGGGCAGACCGAGCACCGCACTATGATGAAGAAGGAGTACCGGGGTTCGGATTATTATGCGGCCCAGCAACGCTATGCTACCGCCCTGCAGCAGATCCTTGAGTTTTTTGATATCAATGAGCAGGATGTGGCCGGCCTGGCAGCGAATAACGGTGAGTTGGGACTGACGATGAAGGAGGCAATGGATTATTTTATCAGCCGCAGCCGGGAAACGGGCAGTCCGGATATTAACTTCTGGAATCCGGGCGAACTGGCCGACGTTCGAACAACGGGATTGCCCGGGATTAATTTTTATTTCCTGGGGCCTCCCAAGGAGTATGACAAGCTGCGGATAATGGAAGACGCCGAGCATGTGGAGATGTACCTGACGGAGATGGGCCTTTCGGATAATTTTTTTATGGCACTGGCCGATGGGGAGGATGCAGCCAGCAATGAAGCTTTATCGCCCTTTCACAAACGCTACCGGTGGCATAAAGAAGAGGTCACCAAAGAGCAGTTGGCGGATGCCGATAATGTGTGGAACCTTTATTATGATAAGAAGCATAACTGGCGCAGCATTGAAACCGACTGGCTGCACAATGCCGGCGCCCTGGCGCTCAACCTGGACTCCTATACTAATAATACGAGCCTGGTGATTGCGATTGAACTGGAGGACAGTGAAAAGGTATTGTTGTTCCCGGCCGATGCGCAGATCGGCAACTGGCTTAGCTGGACTGAGCAGACAAGCCCTAACAATCCTGCGCCCCGCTTACAATGGCAGGTAGTAAAGAAGGGTAAGAAAGAAGTTGTTACTGCTGCCACATTACTGGAGCGTACGGTATTTTATAAGGTGGGACACCACGCGAGCCATAATGCCACGGCACGCAAACATGGCCTGGAACTGATGACGAGCGAGGAGCTGGTGGCCATGATCCCGGTGGATGAAGCGGTAGCTAAACGCCAGGGCAAGAAGGGGTGGAAGATGCCGGCAGAAGACTTGTATAAAAGGTTGCAGGAAAAAACGAGAAGCCGGATAATACGACTTGACAAAGGCAGCCTGCTGGCCAATGGTACGAAAGGCCTGCCAGATGGCGCCAGACCTAATAAACAACAACTACAGGATTTCAACAGTTGTTACCATGAATCTACTATTATTATTACTACAGAAGAAGGAACGAACAGGCCCCTGTTTGTTGAATACCTGGTAAAGGGATAGGCAGTATTATTGCATATATTGCAAGATATGGAACAACCCGCAAGCCACTTTGCAGCAGGATCTCCCCGGAAGGCTGAACAGGTAGCATTTATCGTGTTTGTATGCTTTTTCTTCTCCCTGAAGGGTTTTGCCCAGACGGACAGTTCCAATAAGTTTGACCGGGATTATTATGAATCTTATACTGATCTTATTACTTCGAGGCTGTATTTCTCCCAGAAGTATACCTCACTCCGCATCCGCGGATCGGAAAGGGTGCGGGACCTGCAATACCGTCCTAATACGACCCTCAATTTTGGCGTAGGCGCCACGTATGGCTGGTTTACCCTGAACCTGGCGTATGGCTTTGATTTCCTTAACCGGGCAGACGAAACAAAAGGGAAGACCCGCTATCTCGACCTGCAATCACATATTTACACGCGCAAGATGAGCATTGATCTGTTTGGCCAGTTTTACAAGGGGTTTTATGGATACCCCAAAAAGATGGCGCCACAGCAGGAAGATCAGTGGTATTTGCGGCCGGATATCCGGATGCGGCATTTTGGCGCGGCCGGCTATTATATTTATAACTGGAAGAAGTTTTCCCTGCGGAGCGCGATGCTGCAGAATGAATGGCAGAAGAGATCGGCTGGTACGTTGCTGATCGGCGGTGAGTTTTATTATGGTCAAACGAAGGGCGACAGCGCCCTGGTGCCCAGCGCAGTAGCAGACAATTATAAGCAGGCAGGTGTGACGAGGATCCGTTATTTTGATATTGGCCCTGGTGTGGGCTATGCTTATACCGCTGTGCTGGAGCAACATTTTTTTGCGACGGGCAGTCTTACGATGAGCCTTCCGCTGAGCTTTCAGAAGCAATGGCGTGATGGTATTAAGGAAAGCCGGTTATCAGTAAGTCCGGATCTGCTTACGCGTATCGGCATTGGCTATAACAGCGACCGTTCTACTTTTAGTATTATGTGGGTTAACAGTACGGTGCAAACCAAAGGGAAACAAGGAGAGTATGCCATTCAGACCGGCAATGTGCGGTTGAATGCCGCCTACCGTTTTGAGCCCGGACCCAAGTTGAAGCGTACCATCAAGATCTTTGATGTGGCACAGTGAGCGGCAGTCGGCAGTGTTGGCCGCCAGTAAAATAGAAGACCCCTTCCGGAGAACGGGAAGGGGTAATGATAACATGCATATATGAGATTTTGTCATCATTTTCTTTACTGATGAAGGGCACTGGCCACCCATCCCTGGTTTTCTTTTGCCCGGGGTTGTTTTTCCCAGGCGAGTATGGCCGTTTCCAATACCCGTTTTAAATTCATTTTTACTTTTCTCCTGTTGAGGCGAAGCACTACGCCCTGTATTTTCTCCGTGTACACCACTACGTGGTCATTGTTATAAAAACGCACGGTGTATTGTTTGGGCGTGTTTACATTGGACTCTACGATCCAGTATCCTTTTTCAGATACCCAGCGCGGGGTGGCAGGGGCGGTTGATTCCTGGTCGTCCTGTGCAGTGGCTGTATGCAGCAATAACAGGCAGGAAATGGCAATGAGGTTGATGCATTTTTTCATGGCTAAATACTTATACTTTTTAATGATGCTGTTACGGAGACAAAGTTACCCGTTGCTATTGCGTGGAATATGTAAAGTGGATTAACGGGCTTGCTGGTATGACAGATAACTGAAAGGGTGGGGAGATTGTCGACGAAGGATGTTTGTCGATGAAGAGGCGAGTGGTAAATGGCGAGTGGACGTTTGCTTCGATAGCTTAATAAAAAAGGTGCGCCGCTTTTGAAGCGGCGCACCTTTTTTATGCAAATTTGGGAAGCCGCAGTGTCCCCTACGGGAGACACTGCGGGGAATTCCATTTAAGCATTGCTGAAAGCAATGAAATAGGACTGCGAGACTGCAAGCCCTCGCAGAGCGTTATTCTAATTCTTTGAGCCAGGCCTGGGCTTCTTCGCGGGCGGCTTCTACGACTGCTTTGCCGGCGCGGAAACACATTTTCCATTGGCCGCTTTTGGCTTCGTATTCAGGATTGGCAAACATGCTGCCATTGAGCTGCGCATTGAAATCAACGCTAGCGGATGTGCTGAGAAATTCCTGCAGGCGTTGTTTGATGAGCTCATTGGCATTGGACGGGAATCTTTTTTCATCGTCGGCTTTGTTGAGCTGCTTATCGATGGCATTATCAATCATTTTCATGGGATTGGGAATACCCAGTTTCTTTTTCTTGTAGCCAAGCCGCTCATTCCTCCATTTGGTATATTTTTTCTGGAACTCGGATGTCTTCGAATAGTCTTTGGCAAAGCGAATTAACTGGCGGGTGCCTGCTACTTTCAGATCCACCGGCAAGCCTTTGGCTTTTTTGATTACTTCATAGGAAGAGGAGATGAACCCACCACCAAATGAAGCAATGACATTTTCTTTCGCATCGTCTTCTGTAAAGCTGAGGTCGTCAAAAACGTTGGTCACAGTAGCGGCCATTAATACGATGGCCAGCACCAATACACTTATTTGTTTCATGGCTAAAAAGTTGTTATCAGGTTAACGATTTCCCTGGTTGGTTGTTAAAATTATTTGCAAACGTACCGGATTATGGAAGGCGGGTCAATCGCACAAATATGTGAATTGCGAAAAGTGTTGAATTAGAGCCCCAAAGCGTTTAACAAAGGTTAAGTATTTGCTTTCTATTCCACAAACCGGGGTAAAACGAAATGGTATTTGTAATTTTAAGGTTACTATTCTAACTGGTTATCAGGGATTTCATTGTTTATTAAACCGAGCCCACTATGAAGCAGGATGAAAAGAACAGTGTAACCAACCAGCATGCATGCCACTATCTTACTTTTAATACGGTGGACTGGGTGGATGTGTTTATCAAGCCCAGGTATAAGCAGCTTATTGCCAATACCCTGAATGAGTTTATTACGCTACGGGGATTAACGGTATTTGCCTGGTGCCTGATGACGAACCACCTGCACCTTTTACTACAAGCCAAGGATGGCACGGGACTATCTATGATCGAGCGCGATTTTAAGCGTGTTACCGCCACCCGCATCCTGGAAGCGATTGATATGGAACCTGAACTCCGGCGGGAATGGATGCTGGGGCGCTTTGAGCATAGCAGCCAGACCCTGAAGAAGATTGAAAAGTACCAGGTGTGGCAAAGCTGCAGTAACCCGGAATTCCTGGATTTTAAACAGCCAGCGAAGGTGAGACAATACCTGAATTATATTCATGAAAACCCGGTGCGCGACCGGATTGTTTATCTGCCGGAGGATTATATGTACAGCTCAGCCGGCGATTATGCCGGCCGAAAGGGGCCGGTGCAGGTGACGGTGATTGACATGGAGGGGTTGATCAGGGGCGTGGTGAAGGGAAGGTGAGCGTTGGTTCGTGGGGACACTAAGGGTTGGTTCGTGAGGACACGAACCAAGGCGGCGCGACACGAACCAAGGCAGAGGGCACGAACCAGGGCGCGCGGCGGCTTAGCTGATCGCTTCTTTGAGGGCCTGGACGGTCTTTTTATCATTCCCTATAAATATTTTGTTGTTGAGGATGGCTACGGGGCGTTTGAGAAAGGTGTATTCATCGAGGATGAAGTGGCGGTAATCTTTCTCGGTGAGGGATTTGTCTTTCAATCCTAATTCTTTGTATTTGAGGGCGCGCCTGCTGAAGAGCGCTTCATAGCTGCCGGCCATTTTCTTCATTTCATCAAGCTGGGCAGGCGTAATAGATTCTGTTTTAATGTCTTGCATAATAAACCCTGCTTTATCTACACCGGTTTCTTTAATGATGGCCTGGCAGGTGGTGCAATTTCCCAAGTGATAGAATTTCTTCATATATGTGTTTTTTGCCGGGAAGGCGGTAAGACGGTAAGGATTTTTCTGGGTGCTTCCAAAAGTTGCTGTAAAGTTGTGCAAGTTAAATGATTAGGATTTTTAGCGCATTAGTAATGTTTAGATTAATTACAGGATTTCCCTGTGTAATATTTTCCGACATTCGCCGACCAATTAGTATCTTTTCGCTAAAACCACCCAAGTTTGCAGTCCAGGCCTGATCAAAATGAATTTATTGTGTTGGTCAACCAACATCGGGGCATGTTGTACAAGGTATGTAACCTGTATTGTTCATCAGAGTATGATAAACAGGACCTTTTCCAGGAAATCGTAATCCAGTTGTGGAAAGCCTATCCACGATTCCGGGGCGATTCCAAGTTTGGCACCTGGCTATACCGCATTGCATTGAATACCGCTATTTCTGACCTCCGTAAACAGAAGAAGCATATTCAAAGTGTAGAACCCGACCAGTTACCAACCGAGATACAGGATATTCAGTATAATAAAGACAAAGAAGAAAAATTACAACAGTTGTACAGAGCCATTCATCAGCTTCCTGAAATTGAACGGGGTATTGTGATGCTGTACCTGGAGGACAAGAGTTATGAAGAGATGGAAGATATATTGGGTATTAACCAAAACAACCTGCGGGTAAAGATGAACCGGATCAAGGAAAAATTACGTAAACTCACTAAAGTTGTAGAACATGGATTTGGATAACCTGAAAGAGATATGGAAGGACCTGGATGAGAAGGACTTTTATCCTGCCCATAAAGCAGCGGGAGATGCTGTTGTGCACAGGCATGAAGAAGAGATTGCAGCTATTTTACGGAAACGATCCCAAAACCCGATTGCCAAGATCAAGCGTAACCTGGGATGGGAGCTGGCTGTGATTATTGTGTTGTATTCGGTTACGATGTGGTATTATATCACGGCCTGGCATGGACAGTACTGGGAGATCGCTATTTTGCTGGGCATTATCGGTACTTCCTTTGTAGTGTATTATTTCCGCAAGAATAAGTTACTGAAGGAAATGCAGTTGGTGGATAGTGAGGTGAAACTGAACCTGGAGAAGCGGCTGCATACCCTGGAGAAATATGTACGTTTTTATTTTGTTTCCGGCACGGTGCTTACCCCTGCCGCCTATTTTGTAGCAGGTCTTATCGTTTTCTTCAAGACACCTCCCCGCGCTACTGATGATAAGATGCCTCCTATGTTTACGCATGTTACCGGCCAGGATTATTTTGTATTGTTTACTGTTTGCGGTGTGGCGCTGGCCATAGGGAGTTATTTTTTAAATATCTGGTATGTGAACCGGTTATATGGCAGGCATATTAATAAGCTGAAGAATTTGCTGAACCAAATGGAAGAAGGGGAGTAAGTTAAAAAAGTATTGCTTTCCCGGCGACGTGTTATTTTTTAGTAATTTGAGCATCTTAATTTTTATATGATGCCTGCTACCCGTCGCGATTTTATCAAACAATCCTCTCTGCTTGCTGCCGGCTTTTTCCTGGATAAAGAAGACCTCTTTAAGAAGAAGAAACCTGTTGGCGTACAATTGTACACGCTCCGTAATGAGATTGCCAAAGATGCCAGGGGCACCCTTGAAAAGGTAGCTCAACTGGGCTATAAGCAGGTAGAAACATTTGGTTATGGCAACCGCAAGTGGTTCAACCTCTCTCCCACTGAATTATCCGCTGTTTTAAAAAATAATGGCCTTAGCTCACCGAGCGGCCACACTTATCCCGGCAGCTTTTTCCTGAAAGATGGCTGGGAAGATGAGTGGAAAAGAGCTGTAGAAGACGCCAAAGCGCTTGGCCAGGAGTTTATTACTATCCCCTGGCTGGAAGAATCGTACCGCAATAGCGCTGATAATTATAAGAAGATTGCCGCAGGCCTGAATAAGGCCGGCGAGATTGCCCAGGCCGGCAAGATGAAGGTGGCCTATCACAATCATGATTTTGAGTTTGCTGCCCTGGATGGCCAGTCGGGTTTTGATATCCTTACCAAGGATACAGATCCCAAGCTGGTGTATTTTGAACTGGACCTGTATTGGGCGGTGAAGGCAGGGCATGACCCGGTAAAGTTGTTTGCACAACACCCCGGCCGCATTTGTATGTGGCATGTGAAGGATATGGATAATACACCCAAGCAATTCTTTACAGAAGTGGGCAGTGGTGTGATTGATTTTAAGTCTATTTTCAAGCAAGCGAAGCTGAGCGGCATGAAGTATTTTTTTGTGGAGCAGGACGTATGCCCCGGTTCACCGTTTGACAGCATTGCGAAGAGCATTGCTTATTTGAATGGTAATGTACTGAAGTAAACCTCCCTTTTTTTATAAAAACCAACGATTATGAGCCATCGCAGAAAGTTTCTGCAGCAAACAGCCGCCCTGGTTACGGGGGCCACTGTATTATCTTCTTTTGACAACCGGACGTTTTCCATTTTCCGCCATCGTATTTCACCAGCCGACCAGGTTAATATAGGCGCCATTGGTATTAATGGCATGGGCTGGGCCAATGTGAATGCCGCCTTAAAGGTGCCGGGCGTAAACCTGGTAGCGATCTGTGATGTAGACAAGAACGTACTGGACAAACGCAAGGCAGATCTGGCCAAGATGAATGTGGATGCTTCCAAGGTGAGCGTATATACCGATTACCGTAAGCTGCTGGAACAAAAAGACATTGATGTGGTGATTATCGGCACACCCGACCACTGGCATGCCCTGCAGATGATACATGCCTGTGAAGCCGGTAAGGATGTGTATGTAGAAAAGCCGGTAGGCAATTCTATTGTGGAATGCAGAACGATGGTTGCCGCCCAGCAGCGCTATAATAAGGTGGTGCAGGCCGGTCAATGGCAACGCAGCCAGCAACATTTCCGGGATGCTGTTGATTTTGTACATAGCGGTCAGCTTGGTAATATCCGCACCACGAAGGTTTGGTGCTACCAGGGATGGATGCGCCCCGAGCCTGTACGCCCCGACAGTGAACCACCGGCCGGCGTAGATTATGCCGCCTGGCTGGGACCTGCTCCCAAAAGACCTTTTAATGCCAGCCGCTTTCATTTTCATTTCCGTTGGTTCTGGGATTATGCAGGCGGCCTGATGACCGACTGGGGCGTGCATTTGCTGGATTATGCATTACTGGGTATGAAGGCCGAAACGCCCAAAACGATTGCTGCATTGGGCGGTAAGTTTGCCTACCCTGACCTGTACCAGGAGACGCCTGATACACTGACTACTTTGTATGAGTTTGACGGCTTTAACCTGGTATGGGATTCAGCGATGGGTATTGATAACGGTTCTTATGGCCGTAATCACGGCATTGCTTTTATTGGTAATAATGGTACGCTGGTACTGGACCGTGGCGGATGGGAAGTGATCGAAGAAAAGCAAAGCAAGAATAAGGTATCCAAACCACTGGTGAAATCTTCCGATAATGGCTTAAATAAACATTTTGAGAATTTCCTGGCCGTGGTGAAGTCGCGCAAGATGGAAGACCTGCACTGCTCTATCCAGGCAGGCTCGCATGTAGCTACGGTGGCGCAAATGGGTAATATTGCCTTCCGCACCGGACAGAAGCTGAGCTGGGATAAGGCGAAGGGTGAGTTTACAGATGGGAAGGTGAATAAGAGTTACCTGGTGAAGGAGTATCAGAATGGGTATAAGTTGCCGAAGGTGTAAGAGGCAACAAGCCGTCGCAGAGCAAAACAAAAACGGTGAGCCGCCTTTGAAAGGCGACCCACCGTTTTTGTTTATTTCAGTCTTCTGATTTTGATGTTGCGGTACCAGACGGGATCGCCGTGGTCCTGGAGAGCGATGCGGCCTGCTGTAAAGGCGCCAAAGGTGGGCCATTCTTTGAATTTACTGCGTGCGATCATTTTGCGCCAGTTGTCATCCCACATTTTGGTGGTCACTACTTTGCTGCCATTGAGGTAAAATGTAAGGGTACTGTCCTGGGCGATGATCTCTGCTTCATTCCATTGGCCGGCAGGCCTTGCTATTTCCGGTGAGCTGCTGATGAGGTCATAAAGATCGCCGGCGCGGTGCTTGTTGATCTTTGCATCGGGATGGGCAGCATTGTCCAGCACCTGCATTTCGGGGCCGGTATGGAAGGTCCTTTCGATTTTCGGGTCTTCTTTCACGTAGAACATGATCCCACTATTGCCGGCAGAGTCTACTTTCCACTCAAGCTTCAGGTGGAAGTTGCTGTATTCCTCATTCGTCACCAGGTCGCCACCACCCACTGTTTTATCATCCTTTTTCTGTGCGGGATCGAGGTGAAGCGCACCATCCACCGCTTTCCAGGCGGAGCCGTCGGACGTATTTTTAAAGACATGCCAGTTGCTTTTGGAAGTACCGTCAAAGAGTAACTGCCAGCCATTGGCCTGTTCGGTTACGGTTAAGCTATTGTTTTCAGGGGGCGTGGTGGGAGATGCCGCCATAGTATCTTTTTTAGTAGCGTCGGTTGAGGCTGATTGTTCGTTTGACTGGCAGGCACTAAAAATCAATGCCAGGAGAAATGCAACAGGCAGGAATCGCATAAATGTGATTTTTTTGTGTGCTGAAGATACATGATTGCGGATAATTTTTAATGGGTAAATGAAGTTAAACTGATATTTTGTCAGTATATTTAAGCATGAAAATTGGTCTATTATACCAATTGCGTTTCTTCCCTCTGTCTCCGAGTCCAGGAGCAACAACTCCCCTAACATCAACTCAAAAAAGTGGTCCGCTTAGCTTTGGTTTAGCTTAAGTTTAGCTTTCGTTTAGCTTTTAGATACAGTATCTGGATAGTATCTATATTGTAAGCTGCCTTTATCCCGCCGCTTGCCCTATCTGATCGATAGATTTTGGGGGCTACTTTTTCAGCCTTGTGCCAAAATAGCAGTTATTGACAAAAAAGAGCGGCTGCTCCTGGTACGGGAACAGCCGCTCTTTTTTATGCTTTGGGGGACCTCTTAGAGGGTCTTGATTTTTATGTTGCGGAAGAAAACTTTGTTGCCGTGATCCTGTAGAACAATGTGGCCTTTACGGAAGGCGCCAAAGTCGGGCGTGTTCTTGAATTTGCTCTGCGCCTTCATGGCTTCCCAGTTAGCATCCCACATGGTAGTGGATACAACATTGACCCCATTCTGGTAGAGGTCGAGTTTGCCTTTGTTGAGCACGATCTCCACCTGGTTCCATTCGCCAATGGGCTTTACGTTTTCGGGTTTTGCAGTTATAAAATCATAGAGGTCGCCGGCGCGGTGCTTGATGTTTTTGGCATCCGGGTGCTTGTCGTTGTCTATGATCTGCATTTCGGGGCCGGTAATGTATGCGTAACGGTATTTGGCGTCTTCGCGGGCCAGGAAGATGATGCCGCTATTGCCGCCTTCCGTAAGCTTCCATTCCAATTTGAGGTGAAAGTTCTCAAAAGAGTCGGTCGTGATGAGTTCACCGGAGCCTTCTCCTTTGGGGCCACGGGCAGCCGGATCATAGTAGAGGGCGCCTTCTTCCACTTTCCAGGCCGAACCATCGGTACGGTTGTTATAGATATGCCAGCCATTTTTAGAGGTACCATCAAAGAGCTGTTGCCAGCCGTCTTTTTTCTCTGCTTTAGAGAGGGTGTTGAGGGCTGGGGTGCCGGTGGTATTTTTAGAGGAGCTGCAGGCGATAGCGCCGGATATGGCGAGCAGTAAGCAAAACCGTTTGAGCATTGGAAAAAATTTGGATTGAAAGTACGGGAAAATTACGAATTGCGGATTAAAATAATGGGAGTGTTTGTTAAGAATTTGCTGCATTGGCACAAGTACGCCGGGCGCAGAGCTGGGCTGCATACTTTCCCGTAAAACGGGACAGGCTCCGCGGAGCGGGACAAGTCGCGCCAGCATAAGGTAGGTAAAGAGACAGGTTTTGCGGTATGCGGGTGAGGGCACTGGCATACGGCAAAACCTGTGAAAATGTATTGGCCTGGTGTTCTGTTATTTCTATTTCTTCAGCGAGAGGATGTATTTCACCATCTCTGTAGCGTCTTCTTTACTGATTGTAGGATGCGGTGTCATGGCAACAGTGCCCCAAACACCTTGTCCGCCATTGATGACCTTATTTACCAGCGTATCAATGTTGGCTTGTGTGGCTTCATATTTAGCAGCTACATCTATATAAGCAGGGCCGATGTTTTTTTCATTGATCCTGTGACAGGTAGTACAGTCACTGGCACCAATGAGCTCAAGACCTTTTTGGTTTTCAACAGCCAAGGCATCTTTTTTCTCTTCCTTTTTTTCTTCAGCAGGCTTTTTTTCTTCTCCGCCGCAGGCTGCGATGGTGCCGGAGATCAAAAAAGCAATGATCAGCTTTTTCATTATGCAACTAAATTTAGAATTATGACGATTAGATGACGCAAGCGGGCGCAATTTACTTTACAAACCCAATACTGAGCGATTAAATTTTTCATCGCTGCCGGTACCCGCAAAGTCATCAAATGCTTTTTCTGTTACCCGGATGATGTGGTCCTTGATGAAGGGCGCCCCTTCGGCAGCACCATCCTCCGGATGTTTGATACAGCATTCCCATTCCATGACAGCCCAGCCGGCATAATCATAGGCAGTGAGCTTGCTGAAAATGGATTTGAAGTCTACCTGTCCATCACCCAGGGAACGGAAACGTCCTGCCCGGTTGATCCAGGACTGGTAGCCACCATATACCCCCTGTTTGCCAGTGGGATTGAATTCGGCATCTTTTACATGGAACATGCGAATGCGTTCGTGGTAGTTATCAATGTATTCGAGGTAATCGAGGCATTGTAATACAAAGTGTGAAGGATCGTAGAGCAGGCAGGCCCTTGCATGGTTGTTGGTATGCTCCAGGAACATTTCATAGGAGATACCATCGTGGAGGTCCTCGCCGGGATGTATTTCATAGCAGAGGTCAACCCCGCAAGTATCAAAATGATTGAGGATCGGCAGCCAGCGGTTGGCCAGCTCTTTGAACCCTGTTTCCACGAGTCCGGCCGGACGTTGTGGCCAAGGGTAAACTGTAGGCCACAGGAGTGCACCGCTGAAGGTGGCATGTGCATTGAGTCCCAGGTTCTGTGAGGCTTTGGCAGCCCATTTCAGTTGCTGCACGGCCCATTCGGTCCTTGCTTTGGGATTGTTGCGCACTGCTTCGGGTGCAAAGCCATCAAACAAGGTATCATAAGCAGGGTGCACAGCTATGAGCTGTCCCTGCAGGTGCGTAGACAGTTCAGTGATCTGCATGCCGGTTTCTTCAATGGTCCCTTTGTATTCATCGGCAAAGGTTTTGCTTTCGGCCACTTTTTGCAGGTCAATGCAGCGGCTGTCCCAGGTAGGGATCTGCACGCCGATGAAACCCAGTCCTTTTGCCCACTGGCAAATGGATTTGAGCGAATTGAAAGGCGGTTTATCGCCCATGAACTGGGCGAGGAAGATACCAGGTCCTTTGATTGTCTTCATATAGCTTAGCAATTATACTTTAAATTCAGTCCATTTAGTGGTAGAAGCGCTGCTTTCTACGACGTTATCAATGAATGCCATGCCGCGGATACCTTCTTCCACACGGGGGAAGTCGAGCATTTCTTTGGTAGCTTCTTTACCATCGATGCGGGCAGATAAGGTGAGTGCAAAGTTGCGGTAGATGTTGCCGAATGCTTCGAGATACCCTTCGGGGTGACCACCCGGCGTGCGGCAGTTGTGTGTGGCAAAGCTGGAGAGCCGGTCGGCGTAGTTACCGCCAGCGCGCAGTATCTGAGTAGGCTGATCCAACCATTTTACCAGCAGGGTATTGGGTTCATGTTGCGCCCATTCTATTCCTCCTTTTTCACCATAGATGCGGATCTTAAGAGCATTTTCTTCTCCTGCTGCTACCTGGGAAGCCATGAGCACACCGGCAGCGCCATTGTCGAATTTCAGGAGTACATTGCCATCATCATCCAATGCACGACCCGGCACCATGACGTTGAGGTCGGCGCAGAGGTGCGTGATCTTCAAGCCGGAGATGTATTCTGCGAGGTGAGCAGCATGGGTGCCGATATCGCCCATGCAACCACTCTTGCCTGATTTTTTGGGATCTGTTCTCCAGGCGGCCTGGGCATTGCCTTCGCGTTCGCTGAGTTTGCTTAACCAGCCCTGGGGATATTCCACCCATATTTTCCGGACCTTACCGAAAACACCCTCCTGCACCATGGCGCGCGCCTGTTTTACAAGCGGGTAGCCGGAATAGGTATGCGTGAGGGCGAGTATGAGACCTGTTTCGTCTACTTTCTTTTTTAGTTGTTTCGCTTCATCGAGTGTAAAGGTGATGGGCTTTTCGATGACTACGTGAAAGCCATGATCGAGCGCCATCATAGCAGGTGCAAAGTGTGCGAAGTTGGGCGTAACAATGGTAATGAAATCAATGCGTTTGTCGGCAGGCAGCTGGCTTTCTTTTTTGATCATGTCCTCATAATTGAGGTAGGTACGATCTTCGGGCAGGAATAAAGCTTTTCCGGACTCCACTGCAATGTCGGGATTGATGCTAAGCGCTCCTGCAGCGAGTTCTATGAGACCATCCATATTGGCTGCAATGCGGTGAATGGCACCGATGAAGGCGTCTTTTCCGCCACCTACCATTCCCATTCGTAATTTTCTGTTCATGTAAAAATGATTAGAAAGTATTATAAATTGTTAAAAGAAGAATCGGTTTTAAAAATAAAAAATTTACATTTACGACCGTATATTGAATTTTATTCAATAACCCGCAAACGGGTGCTAAAGTTAAGCAGGAACTGATGAGTTTTGCAAATTAAATAGAAGTTGCGCGTGATAACGAACGAGCGTTTGCTTCGATAACAGCATGTACAATGTTTAATTGGGATCCTAACGATATTATAAATAAAACCTCCTTGCCATGCAATCAACCATCCAACGTGGTCAATTATTCTGGGCCAGTTGTTTAGCCCTTTTGGTAACTTCTTTGTCTTTTGGTATACGAGCCGGTATTTTAAATAAACTTGGCACTGATTTCCAGTTGAATGCTTCACAGCTCGGTGTTATTTCCGCTACTGCTTTCTGGGGTTTCCCGCTTGCCGTAATTATTGGCGGTATGGTGGTAGATGCTATCGGTATGAAGCGGTTACTGATGCTGGCCTTCCTGTTTCACCTGGCGGGCATTCTGCTTACGATCTTTTCGACCGGTTACTGGACCTTATTTTTCTCCACCTTACTTATTGGTATTGCCAATGGTACCGTTGAAGCGGCCTGTAACCCGCTGGTTACTGCGTTGTATCCTGAAAATAAGACCACGAAGCTGAACCACTTCCATCTCTGGTTCCCAGGTGGTATTGTAGTCGGTACACTGATCGTTTATTTCTTTGATAAGGCTGCCATTAGCTGGCAGGTTCAAGTGGGCACGATGTTGCTGCCAACCCTTGTTTATGGTTATTTGTTCTCCCGCCTGAAGTTTCCTGTTACCGAGCGCGTTGCTGCTGGTGTTTCGACCAGCGAAATGTACCGTTCGCTGGGGAATCCATTGTTCATTTTTATGATCATCTGCATGTTCGGTACGGCCATTACCGAGTTGTTTACCGGCCAATGGATTGATGTATTGTTAAGGAATGTTACCGATAATGCGATCCTGATACTGGCAGTATCGACTGGTGTGATGGTGGTAGGCCGTGGTTTGGCTGAGCCTGTTGTGCACCGGCTGTCGCCGCAGGGCGTATTGTTTATTTCGGCGATCCTGGCTGCTGCCGGTATTTATTTACTTGGCCACACTTCGGGTAATATGGTTTTTGTGGGCGCCCTGGTTTTTGGTATGGGTGTTTGTTATTTCTGGCCAACGATGCTCGGTTTTGTATCGGAGAACCTTCCTAAGACGGGCGCCGTGGGACTGAACCTGATGGGTGGCGCGGGCATGTTTGCCGTATCCATCTATATGATGTTCATGGGCGGCTATTATGATAAACTGGTAGCCGAAAAGTTACCTGCAGGCGCTATCCTGGCTGATTATAATGCAGCCCCCGCAGGATCACCCATGGCTGCAGCGCTTGGCGAAGCGAAGAAGGCTGCGGGACCTGAGGTGTTGAATGCGACGCTGGTGATCCCCATTGTATTAGCAGTGGCATTTGCCTTCCTGGTGATTTATATGCGCGGCAAGAAGAAGCCACAGCAACTGACTGTAGCAGGCGCTTAGGAACGAACTGTTAATAATGTGTTTTTAATGACGTCAGTGATAACATTTTTGTAATTTTCAATCTTAACGATTCACATGTCCAATAATCAATCACGCCGGCTTGCTCTAAAGAATATTGTAGCGGGAACAGCAGCCATCAGCACTGCCGGTATGCTATCCTCTTTCACCTCCTGCGATGAGACTAAATCAAACACTTTGAAAGGAAATATTAATCACTCCGTATGCCGCTGGTGCTACAGTAGCATTGAACTGGAAGAATTTTGTGCAGCCGCCAAAAAGATGGGCATTGTAGCTATTGACCTGGTAGGTCCAAAGGACTGGCCTGTACTGCAAAAGTATGGCCTGTTCTCTTCTATGTGCAATGGCGCCGAGATCAACCTGGTGGATGGCTTTAATGACAAGAAGTTCCATGCGCAACTGATCAAGAATTATTCTGAGATGATCCCACTGGTAGCCAAGGCAGGTTATAAGCAACTGATCTGCTTCAGCGGCAACCGCCGGGGCATTGATGATGAAACAGGCTGGAATAATTGCGCCGAAGGATTGAAGCAATTGACCGGACTGGCCGAAAAGCATAAGGTGACGCTGGTAATGGAATTGTTGAACAGCAAGGTGAACCATAAGGATTACCAATGTGATAAAACCGCCTGGGGTGTGGAGCTTTGCAAGCGTGTAGGCTCTGAGAACTTCAAGCTGCTGTATGATATTTACCATATGCAGATCGATGAAGGCGATGTGATCGCTACGATCCGCAGCAGCCACCAATATATTTCCCATTATCATACCGGCGGTGTTCCGGGCAGGCATGAGATTGATGATACGCAGGAGCTGTATTACCCCGCTATTATGAAAGCGATCGTTGAAACCGGCTTTAAAGGGTATGTGGCCCAGGAGTTTATTCCTGACCGCAAAACGAATGAGGAAAGGCTGGCATCGCTGGAAAAAGCGGTGAAGATTTGTGATGTGTGATTAGGGTTGCATAAATAAAGAACGACAACTATTTAAACTCCGAATACTATGGCAGAGAATGCATATGATGCGATTGTGGTAGGTAGCGGCATTAGCGGCGGCTGGGCAGCCAAAGAGCTTTGCGAAAAAGGATTGAAGGTGTTGATGCTGGAACGCGGGAATGATATTGAACATGTGAAAGGGTATGTGAACGCCAGCAAAAATCCCTGGGAATTCCCGCACCGTGGCGGCAAAACACAGGAGATGATCAAAGCCTATCCCGTATTGAACCGGGATTACCCGTTGAATGAAACGAATCTTGAGTACTGGACGAATGAAAAGGATTGTCCCTATACTGAAACGAAGCGATTTGACTGGTTCCGCGGCTATCATGTGGGTGGACGCTCCCTGATGTGGGGACGCCAGAGCTACCGCTGGAGTGATTTTGATTTTGAAGCGAATGCCAAGGATGGCCATGGCGTAGACTGGCCGATCCGCTAT